>NZ_JAPCIK010000016.1:0-203988 GCF_025910115.1 Pseudomonas sp. RG1 | reverse complement strand
GAGCGAAGGGACCCGAGCCTGCGAGGGCCGAACGTAGGAGCTAGCGTTTTTTGCTTACTTTTTTTGGCGCTTGTAAAAAAGTAAGTCGCCGTCAGGCGAAACCGCCAGCCGCAGCTCCCGAAGCAACGGATATGCCCCCAAGAGCAAGATCAAAAGCTAACCCCCTCACCCCTACCCTCCCGAAACGTCGGACCGCCCCCAAGGGGGCGAGGGGGAAAGGGAGCCGATCTCCATGGAAAACAGAATCTCGGTTAACCCTTGAGGAACTCGGATACTTTCTGCGCAGCACCCGCCAAATGATCGGAGTGCGTAAAGCCAGAAGCCTTGAGCGGCTTCAAATCATGATCCCCCGCCACCAACCAAAACACCTCAATCCCCGGCGCTAACGAATACCCCTCAACCGCCTCGCGATTCCCCAGAGCATCCCGCTCCCCCTGCACAATCAACGCTCGCGTGCGCAACGAAGCCAAATGCTCAACCCGCGGCTTCTCCGGCTTCCCCACCGCATAAAACGGATACCCCAGACACACCAACGCATCCACCCCCAACTCATCCGCCACCAGACTCGCCATTCGCCCGCCCATCGACTTGCCGCCAACCGCCAAAACCCCAGCGACATGACGCCGCACAACCGCAAACACCTCCCGCCAGCGTTCCAACAGTTTCGGCGCAGGATTCGGCGGCCGCTTCACCCCATCCACCCGCCGCTGCGCCATATACGGAAACTCAAACCGCAACACGTTGACCCCAAGCCCGGCAAGGCGCCCAGCCATGTCGTTCATCCACTCGCTATCCATCGGCGCCCCCGCCCCGTGCGCCAGAATCAGCGTTGCTGAAGCCTCACCAACAGCGGCATCCCAAAGCCACCCATGATCGAGCACACACTGCGCCCATTGATCCCCGTCAATACTGGCCTTGTGCTGTTTGTCCATGCTTGCCTCGCTTTTAGTCTGCCTATAACTCCAGGCGAAGGATTCGCGTCGTTTGCGCGCGCTCACTTCGGCTGAACCGTGGATGGGGAACCATGAACACTTCTATCAGTACCGCCTACAACTACAAGGTGGTCCGCCAATTCGCCATTATGACGGTGGTGTGGGGCATCGTCGGCATGGGCCTCGGGGTTTTTCTCGCGGCGCAATTGGTCTGGCCGGAACTCAACTTCAATTTGCCCTGGACCAGTTTCGGCCGTCTGCGCCCGCTGCACACCAACGCGGTGATCTTCGCCTTCGGTGGCTGCGCGCTGTTCGCCAGCTCTTTCTATTCGGTACAACGCACCTGCCAGACGCAATTGTTCGCGCCGCAAATCGCCGCGTTCTGCTTCTGGGGCTGGCAACTGGTGATCCTGTTGGCGGCGATCAGCCTGCCGTTGGGTTACACCAGTTCCAAGGAATACGCCGAACTGGAATGGCCGATCGACATCCTGATCACCATCGTCTGGGTCGCCTACGCGATCGTGTTCTTCGGCACGATCATGCAGCGCAAAACCAAACACATTTATGTGGGCAACTGGTTCTTCGGCGCGTTCATCATCACCGTGGCGATCCTGCACATCGTCAACAACCTCGAGTTGCCGGTGAGTTTCACCAAGTCCTACTCGGTGTACGCCGGTGCAACCGACGCTATGGTGCAGTGGTGGTACGGGCACAACGCTGTGGGCTTTTTCCTCACCGCCGGCTTCCTCGGCATGATGTATTACTTCGTGCCGAAACAGGCCGAGCGTCCGGTGTATTCGTATCGCCTGTCGATCGTGCACTTCTGGGCCTTGATCACCCTGTACATCTGGGCCGGCCCGCACCACTTGCACTACACCGCGCTGCCGGACTGGGCGCAATCGCTGGGCATGGTGATGTCGCTGATCCTGCTGGCACCGAGCTGGGGCGGCATGATCAACGGCATGATGACCCTCTCGGGCGCCTGGCATAAGTTGCGCAGCGACCCGATCCTGCGCTTTCTCGTGGTGTCGCTGGCGTTCTACGGCATGTCGACCTTCGAAGGGCCGATGATGGCGATCAAGACGGTAAACGCCCTCTCCCACTACACCGACTGGACCATCGGCCACGTTCACGCCGGCGCGCTCGGCTGGGTGGCGATGATTTCGATCGGCGCGCTGTACCACATGATCCCGAAAATCTTCGGCAAGGCGCAGATGCACAGCGTCGGCCTGATCAATGCGCACTTCTGGCTGGCGACCATCGGCACCGTGCTCTACATCGCCTCGATGTGGGTCAACGGCATCGCCCAGGGCCTGATGTGGCGCGCAGTGAACGAGGACGGCACGCTGACCTACTCCTTCGTTGAAACCCTGGTGGCCAGCCATCCGGGCTTTGTCGTGCGGCTGATCGGCGGGGCGATTTTCTTAAGCGGCATGTTGCTGATGGCTTACAACACCTGGCGCACCGTGCGGGCCTCGCAGCCTGCTGATGTCGTCGCTGCCGCGCAGATGGCCTGAGGAGTCCGCCATGAAACACGAAACGATTGAAAAGAACGTCGGCCTGCTGATGCTGCTGATGGTGTTCGCCGTGAGCATCGGCGGCCTGACCCAGATCGTCCCGCTGTTCTTCCAGGACGTCACCAACAAACCGGTGGAGGGCATGAAGCCCTATACCGCACTGCAACTGGAAGGTCGCGACATCTATATCCGCGAAGGCTGCGTCGGTTGCCACTCGCAGATGATCCGCCCGTTCCGCGCCGAAACCGAACGCTACGGGCACTACTCGGTTGCCGGCGAAAGCGTCTGGGATCACCCGTTCCTGTGGGGCTCGAAACGTACCGGTCCGGACCTCGCCCGGGTTGGTGCGCGCTACTCGGATGACTGGCACCGCGCGCACTTGTACAACCCGCGCAACGTTGTGCCGGAATCAAAGATGCCGGCCTATCCGTGGCTGGTCACCCAAGCGGTCGACAGCAGCCACACCGAAACCAAGCTGAAAACCATGCGCACCCTCGGCGTGCCGTACACCGACGACGACATCAGCGGCGCGGTCGCCAGCCTCAAGGGCAAGACCGAAATGGACGCCCTCGTTTCCTATCTGCAAGTGCTCGGCACTGCGATCAAGAGCAAGAGGTGAGCCATGGTCATTGAAATGAGTGCAGGCCTGATCCGCGGCCTCGGCACGGTCGTGGTGTTCGTCGCCTTCGTCGGTTTGACCTTGTGGGTGTTCAACCGCAAGCGCACCCCGGAATTCGCCGAAGCACGCCTGCTGCCGTTCGCCGACGAACCACTACCCGAAACAATTTCAGCCCCTGAAACAAGGAGTACCCGGCCATGACCACCTTCTGGAGTACGTGGATCTGCGTACTGACCATTGGCAGCCTGATCGGCCTGACCTGGCTGCTGATCGGCACCCGTCGGGGCGAGACCAAGGGCAGCGTCGACCAGACCATGGGCCACAGCTTCGACGGCATCGAGGAGTACGACAACCCGCTGCCGCAGTGGTGGTTCATGCTGTTCGCCGGCACGCTGGTGTTCTCGGTGGGCTATCTGGTTCTGTATCCGGGCCTGGGCAACTGGAAAGGCATCCTGCCCGGTTACGAGGATGGCTGGACCGGCGTGCACGAATGGGAAAAGGAAATGAACAAGGCGGACGCCCGGTTCGGTCCGATCTTCGCCAAATTCGCCGCCATGCCCCTGGAAGAAGTGGCCAAGGATCCGCAGGCGCTGAAAATGGGCGGTCGTCTGTTCGCCTCCAATTGCTCGGTGTGCCACGGTTCGGATGCCAAGGGCGCGTTCGGCTTCCCCAACCTTGCTGACAGCGACTGGCGCTGGGGCGGCGATGCCGAGACGATCAAGACCACCATCATGGGTGGGCGGATGGCGGCGATGCCGGCCTGGGGCGAAGTGCTCGGTGAGGCTGGGGTGAAAAACGTTGCCGCGTATGTGCGCCACGAACTGGCCGGCCTGCCGCTACCTGCCGACAGCAAGGCGGATCTGCAAGCCGGGCAGCAAGCGTTCAGCACCACTTGCGTGGCTTGCCACGGTGCAACGGGTCAAGGCACCCCCGCCATGGGCGCACCCAACCTGACCCATCCGGCCGGCTTCATTTATGGCACCAGCCTGACCCAACTGGAACAGACCATTCGCCATGGTCGTCAGGGACACATGCCAGCGCAGAACGAATTGCTGGGCAACGATAAAGTGCAATTGCTTGCCGCTTATGTGTACAGCCTGAGCCACGGATTGAACACAGAAAAACTTATAACTGAAGACAACAAGAAATAGCATTTGCGTACACCACTGCCGCAGCTTTCTCGCTGCGGCAGTTTCCCGCCCCTTTGCGACGCATTGTCGCACCCCTTGGATCCTCTCCTTTCGGAACCCCGGATTCGGGTCTACGCTTCATCGAAGCGGACCGGCTGAAGTCGGTTTCCAGATCAATCCCGAACGATGCGCGCCGTGAACCGGCTGATGGATTCGCCGCAAACGCAGGTAGATAACGGCTGTTGCGCCGATTGCCCGCAATTCCCCGATCACGACCTGTGAACGGGCACCGTTGACGGCGATCAGGATTGCGAGCTTTTTACGCGCACTGCGACATTTTGTCAGAGGCCATTTTTGACCCTACGCGGCGCATGGAAAGGCCGCAGAATCAGCGTTGGAAAGCATTGACCCAGGTCATGGCGCGTTGCAATGACCCCCTGCTTTATACATACTTGCGGCCGATTTTATCCCTATAAAAATACCCAAACCGTGGAACCTTAGAATGAGCACAGCAATCAGTCCGACTGCTTATAACTATAAGGTAGTCCGCCAGTTCGCCATCATGACGGTGGTCTGGGGGATCCTTGGCATGGGGCTCGGTGTCTTCATCGCCTCGCAACTGGTCTGGCCGGAACTGAACTTCGGTCTGCCGTGGACGAGCTTTGGACGCTTGCGCCCGTTGCACACAAACCTGGTGATTTTCGCCTTCGGCGGTTGTGCACTGTTTGCCACTTCCTACTATGTCGTGCAGCGAACCTGCCAGACGCGACTGATTTCCGACAGCCTCGCGGCCTTCACCTTCTGGGGCTGGCAAGCGGTCATCGTCGGCGCCATCATCACCTTGCCGCTTGGTTACACCACCACCAAGGAATACGCCGAACTGGAATGGCCGATCGCGATTCTGCTGGCGATTGTCTGGGTAACTTACGGTCTGGTGTTCTTCGGCACCATCACCAAGCGCAAAACCAAGCACATCTATGTCGGCAACTGGTTCTACGGCGCGTTCATCGTCGTCACCGCGATGCTGCACATCGTCAACCACATGTCGCTGCCAGTCAGCCTGTTCAAGTCGTATTCGGCTTACTCCGGTGCCACTGACGCGATGATCCAGTGGTGGTATGGCCACAACGCGGTGGGTTTCTTCCTGACCACCGGCTTCCTCGGGATGATGTACTACTTCGTGCCGAAACAGGCCGAACGTCCGATCTACTCCTATCGTCTGTCGATCGTGCACTTCTGGGCGCTGATCACTCTGTACATCTGGGCCGGCCCGCACCACCTGCACTACACCGCCCTGCCGGACTGGGCACAATCGCTGGGCATGGCGATGTCGATCATCCTCCTGGCGCCAAGCTGGGGCGGCATGATCAACGGCATGATGACCCTGTCGGGCGCCTGGCATAAGTTGCGCACCGACCCGATCCTGCGCTTCCTCGTGGTGTCGCTGGCGTTCTACGGCATGTCGACCTTCGAAGGGCCGATGATGGCGATCAAGACCGTCAACTCGCTCTCGCACTACACCGACTGGACCATCGGCCACGTACACGCCGGCGCCCTCGGTTGGGTAGCGATGATCTCGATCGGCGCGATCTACCACATGATTCCGAAACTGTTCGGCCGTGCGCAAATGCACAGCACCGGGCTGATCAATGCGCACTTCTGGCTTGCCACTATCGGCACCGTGCTTTACATCGCGTCGATGTGGGTCAACGGCATCACCCAAGGCCTGATGTGGCGTGCAATCAACGATGACGGCACCCTCACCTACTCGTTCGTCGAAGCGCTGCAGGCCAGCCACCCGGGCTTCATCGTCCGTGCGCTGGGCGGTGCTTTCTTTGCCAGCGGCATGCTGCTGATGGCTTACAACGTGTACCGCACCGTTCGTGCGTGGGATCCGGTTGAAGCCGAAGCCGCCGCCAAGATTGCCGTCGTTGGAGCTCACTGATGAAGCATGAAGCTGTCGAGAAGAATATTGGCCTGCTGGCCTTCTTCATGGTCATCGCCGTCAGCGTCGGTGGCCTGACCCAAATCGTTCCGCTGTTCTTCCAGGACGTCACCAACAAGCCGGTCGAGGGCATGAAGCCACGTTCGGCGCTGGAACTGGAAGGCCGCGACGTGTACATCGCCAACGGTTGTGTCGGCTGCCACTCGCAGATGATCCGCCCGTTCCGCGCTGAAACCGAACGCTATGGCCACTATTCGGTTGCTGGTGAAAGCGTCTGGGATCACCCGTTCCTGTGGGGTTCCAAACGTACCGGTCCGGACCTGGCCCGTGTGGGCGGTCGTTACTCCGATGACTGGCAACGTGCGCACTTGTACAACCCGCGCAACGTGGTCCCCGAGTCGAAAATGCCGGCTTACCCGTTCCTCGTGGAAAACAAGCTCGACGGCAAGGAAACCGCGAAAAAAATGGAAGTCTTGCGCACCCTCGGCGTGCCTTACACCGACGAAGACATCGCCGGTGCACAGGATGCCGTGAAGGGCAAAACCGAAATGGACGCGCTGGTGGCCTATCTGCAAGGCCTGGGCACCATCATCAAAAGCAAACGGTGAATCTGATGGATATCGGGATGATTCGAGGCCTGGGCACCGTGGTCGTGATGGTGGCCTTCATCGGTCTGGCCTTGTGGGTGTTCAGCCCCAAGCGCAAGTCGGAATTCGACGACGCGACCATGCTGCCTTTTGCCGATGATCCCGAAGCCATCAAGCACGTCGAGCAAGCTTCTAGGAGTAACAAAGAATGACTACATTCTGGAGTCTGTACGTCACAGTCCTCAGTCTCGGTACGATCTTCGCCCTGACCTGGCTGCTGCTGTCGACCCGCAAGGGCCAGCGCAGCGAACAGACGGACGAGACGGTCGGCCACTCCTTCGACGGGATCGAGGAGTACGACAACCCGCTGCCGAAATGGTGGTTCATGCTGTTCGTCGGCACCATCATTTTTGCGCTGGGTTATCTGGTGCTGTACCCGGGTCTGGGCAACTGGAAAGGTCTGCTGCCGGGCTACAACTATCTGGATACCGAGAAGCAGACCGCGTTCGCCAACGGCCAGACCGGCTGGACCGGCGTCCACGAGTGGGAAAAGGAAATGGCCCGTTCGGACGCTCGCTTCGGTCCGATTTTCGCCAAGTTCGCGGCGATGCCGATCGAAGAAGTTGCCAAGGATCCGCAAGCACTGAAAATGGGCGGCCGTCTGTTCGCGTCCAACTGCTCGGTGTGCCACGGTTCCGACGCCAAGGGCGCCTATGGCTTCCCCAACCTGACCGACGCCGACTGGCGCTGGGGCGGTGAGCCGGAAACCATCAAGACCACCATCATGGGCGGCCGCCACGCGGTGATGCCGGCATGGGCGGAAGTGATCGGCGAGCAAGGCGTGGCTGACGTAGCGGCCTTCGTGGTGACCAACCTCGACGGGCGCAAACTGCCGGAAGGCACCAAGGCCGACCCGGCCAACGGCCAGAAACTCTTCGCCGCCAACTGCGTGGCTTGCCACGGCCCTGCCGGTAAAGGCACCCCGGCCATGGGTGCGCCTGACCTGACCCATCCGGGCGCATTCATCTACGGCTCGAGCTTCGCGCAACTGCAGCAGACCATCCGCTACGGCCGTCAGGGCCAGATGCCGGCGCAGGAACAACTGCAGGGCAATGACAAGGTGCACCTGCTGGCGGCGTATGTTTACAGCCTGTCTCACGGTGAAAAAGCACCGGAGGCGAAGGCTGAGTAAGGCCAACGCTTGAAGCAAAAAAGGCCCCGCCAATCGGAATTGGCGGGGCCTTTTTTCATGCTGGCATTCACGATTCGAAACGCTTGCTCGATGGACCTGAGCTGAGATGCACGGTAGGTTTTTTTCGCCCCGATAAGCCATATCGGCTCCACTTCAAGGATGAAGCCCCAATGTCGAAAGATGACCAAAGCACACTGCAAAATCAGCCTCAACCCGGCTCTACCCATTGGGCAGGGTTCGAACGAACTGTGAAACCGTTACTCGAGGTATCGCAGCAAACCATGAACAACCCCGGTAACGGTGGCGGACTCGACGGCCTCGGCGGCGGTAGATTGCTCTGACAAGGGCAGCAAAAAACACCGAATTTACGCCCTATATCCAGCGCCTCACGCCTTGGCGGGAGGCGCCTTCGCCGGTGCCCTTATGAAAGTGACAAACCGATCGTCCTCTACCCGCCTTTCCGATTGCGGGGGAAATCTTAAGGTAGTAACGTTCCTACATCAGAATTTCTGGAGGCCAAACATGATGGCCATCACCACTATTTCCAGCCGCGAGTTCAACCAGGACACCAGTGCAGCCAAAAAAGCCACGCATCAAGGTCCAGTGATCATTACTGACCGAGGCAGGCCTGCCCACGTATTGCTCAGCATCGAGGAGTACCAGAAACTGACCGGTTGCCAGACCAGCATCGTTGAGCTACTGGCGATGCCGGATGCGCTTGAAATCGAATTCGAGCCCGAGCGCGCCGTCATCACTCCTCGCAGCGTGGACCTTTCCTGATGTTTCTGCTGGATACCAATGTAGTTTCCGAGTTGCGCAAAAACCAAGCCGACAGGCATGTGGTGAAATGGGCAAACAGCATTTCCCCAGCCAGCCTGTATCTATCCGCAATCACTGTGCTGGAACTGGAAACGGGCGTCCTGCGTATCGAACGTCGTGACCCTTCACAAGGCCAACTGCTGCGCAACTGGCTGGAACATCACGTCAAACCGGCGTTCTCTGGCAGAATCCTGCCGGTCGATAGCAGCGTCGCCATCCGGTGCGCACGATTGCATGTTCCCGACCGCAGCAATGAATGCGACGCCTTGATCGCCGCCACCGCGCTTGTACACGGGCTTACGCTGGTAACTCGCAACATTGCGGACTTCCAACACAGCGGCGTCAATCTGATCAACCCATGGATCGCTGCCAACACCTGATTGATGAAGACCCCGCCCTATCAGCGGCGGGGCTTTTGTCAGGGGCGTTGGGCGAAGATTGAATGCACCACAGTGGTGTCGATCAACGTTCGATTGCGCCATTGGTTGTTCTTCACCAGGTACACCTGGAGTTGCTTGCGATCCTCAGTGAAACTGGCAATCAGATAGGTTTGCTGAGAGGTACTGCCGCTCAGGTACATGGGCACGTTACCTTGCTGATAGGCATCACCTCCGTCCTCGTGCAAATGGCCGGCAAAAATCGCCGTCACTCGATATTTGTTAACCATGTCGTAGAAGCGTTTCTGTTGCGCCTGGGTTCCCATATGGTTCAACGGCTTATGCATGTTGATGATGATGGCGTAGCCCGACGCTCGCGCCAGCCTGAGATCCGTCTCGAGCCAATCCAGCGCATCGTTGATTTCGAACGTCGTCGGGTTCAATGGATGAGCGATCCGGGCGGTATAGGTCGGTTCGTTGTTGAGCTGAACCATATGCACTTCACCGATATTTTTCGAATAGGCGAGACTGCCCGAATAGGTCTTGCTCAGAAAGCCACTGGTAATCTTCAGATCGAAGTTATCGACCTTACCTTCATGATGCTCTTTGAACTCGACGATACTTCCTGCCGCACAGCTATTGCTAAAGCAATCATCGACATTGTTTTCATAGTCGTGATTACCAAGGCCGTAGAGATATTCGCCCTTGAAATGTTTATCCAGCAGATCCTTCATGAACGAGCGCTGCCAGCCATGCCCGAATGCGGTTATATCACCATTGATCATCAAGGGAACCTGCGCTTGAGAGCCGTTTTGATTTCTGAATTCGGCAATGCTCGCAAGTTGGGTTTCCACCAGCCATTTCGAGCGCTCTTTGAATTCGGAATCGGATTCGGGTATGCGGCGATCGGTCTTGTCCGTCCACGGATATTGAGTATCCGAAGCAAACACCATGTGTTTCGGCATGTCAGTAGCGGCCTGAGCGGTAATAGCCGAAGCTAAAATCCAGGCACCCACAAAGATGCTCTTGAGATTATTCAAATTCATGCTTTTAAATTCCATTTAAGTTAACTATCAATACGCAAAAGAATTTCGCGAGAGCAAAACTTATGCGATCACAGCTAAAACTTCAAAGCATTCATAAACAACAATCAAGTTTATATATTTCAGACCCAACAACTTGTAACAGGCAGCCAATTCAATCTGTGGCTCTTGTAGCCGAAGTGGCAACGACGGACGGTTTGTCGTTCAACTTGCGACATCGACGGTTGTTGCTTGAACAAGCGATTGAAAAGATGAACTAGCCGCTTCGGCAAAACCGTCCATACTCAACAAGTCAATTGATCTGCGTCAGGCTTTTGCGCAATCGCTACACCATCCGCATTTTTTACCCAACGCGACCAAAGGTCGCACCCTTGAGCCAGAGCGGCAGGCGTATCATCACGCTACTGCAACAGCCCTTTTTGACTTCGGTTGGCACGTATCGACCGAGGCATTTTTCCACTGCCGTGGGATGCAATGATGAGCAATCAGATTCCGGTACACGACGTCACGCCGCCGAGCAAGAACGCGAACAACAGCGTCGACCTTTATGCCTCACGAGAAAAAATCTACACCCGTGCCTTCACCGGCCTGTTCCGCAATCTGCGGATGCTCGGCGGTGCGGCGTTGTTTCTGCTGTATTTCGGCACGGTATGGCTGAACTGGGGCGGTCACCAGGCAGTGTGGTGGAACCTGCCGGAGCGCAAATTCTTCATCTTCGGCGCGACTTTCTGGCCACAGGATTTCATCCTGCTCTCGGGGCTGTTGATCATTGCCGCGTTCGGCCTGTTCTTCATCACCGTGTACGCCGGGCGCGTCTGGTGCGGTTATACCTGCCCGCAGAGCGTGTGGACGTGGATTTTCATGTGGTGCGAAAAGGTCACCGAAGGCGACCGCAACCAGCGCATCAAGCTCGACAAGGCGCCGATGAGCACCAACAAATTCCTGCGCAAACTGGCAAAGCATTCGCTGTGGCTGTTGATCGGTTTTGTCACCGGCATGACCTTTGTCGGCTACTTCTCGCCGATCCGCGAACTGGTCATCGAGTTCTTCACCGGCCAGGCCGATGGCTGGTCGTATTTCTGGGTCGGTTTTTTCACCCTCGCCACGTACGGCAATGCCGGTTGGTTGCGTGAGCAGGTTTGCATCTACATGTGCCCGTATGCGCGCTTCCAGAGCGTGATGTTCGACAAGGACACGCTCATCGTTTCCTACGACCCGCGCCGTGGCGAAAGCCGTGGGCCGCGCAAGAAAGGCATCGACTACAAGGCGCTGGGGCTGGGCGATTGCATCGACTGCACGATGTGCGTGCAGGTCTGCCCGACCGGCATCGACATCCGCGATGGCCTGCAGATCGAGTGCATCGGCTGCGCTGCGTGCATCGATGCCTGCGACAGCATCATGGACAAGATGGATTACCCACGCGGGCTGATCAGCTACACCACCGAACACAACCTCTCCGGGCAGAAAACTCATAAACTGCGACCGCGCCTGATCGGCTATGCCGTGGTGCTGCTGGCGATGATCAGCCTGTTGGTCGCCGCGTTCTTCATGCGCTCACTGGTCGGTTTCGACGTCAGCAAAGACCGCGTGCTGTACCGCGAAAACGCTGAAGGCCGGATCGAAAACGTCTACAGCCTGAAGATCATGAACAAGGATCAGCGCGACCACACTTACCTGCTGCAAGCCGAAGGCCTGCCGGACCTGCGCCTGCAAGGCAAGCGCGAGATCAAGGTTGCTGCCGGCGATATCGTCAGCATGCCGGTCGAGTTGTCGAGCGCACCGGAACAACTGCCATCGAGTACTAATGAGGTGAAATTCATCCTCAAGGACGCCGATGACGACAGCGTCCACGTTGAAGCCAAGAGCCGATTCATCGGCCCACAAATCCGTTGAGAGAATTTTGAACATGCCCGCTGCAAACGCCGCAAGTCCCTGGTACAAGCACCTCTGGCCGTGGATCATCATCGCGATTCTGGCCTGCTCGGTGGCCTTGACCCTGTCGATGGTGACCATCGCGGTGAACAACCCGGACAACCTGGTCAACGACAACTATTACGAAGCGGGCAAAGGCATCAACCGTTCACTGGATCGCGAACTGCTGGCGCAAACCCTGAAGCTGCGTGCAGCGGTGCATCTGGATGACGTGACCGGGGAAGTCGATCTGCGCTTGAACGGTGACAGCCAGCCGCAAACCCTGGAACTGAACCTGATCTCGCCGACCCAGCCGGAGAAGGATCGCAAGATTGTTTTGACCCGCAGTGGCAGCGAGAGCGGGCGCTACATCGGCCAGTTGAGCGACAAGGTTGAAGGGCGACGGTTTGTCGAGTTGCTTGGCAGCCAGGATGAGCACGTGTGGCGCATGTTTGAAGAAGAACTGGTCAGCCATGACAAGGAGCTGCTGCTGGGTGACGAGCCATTGCAGGGTGCGGAAGATCTGAAAAAATAAGCCTTTTACTCTGATCGTTCCCACGTTCTGCGTGGGAACGCAGCCAGGGACGCTCCGCGTCCCAGCCGAAGCGGACGCGGAGCGTCCGGGGAGGCATTCCCACGCGGAGCGTGGGAACGATCATCGGAACGCGCACCATGACCAGCCCAACCCCCTGCTACCACTGCGCCCTGCCCGTCCCGTCCGGCAGCCGCTTCACCGCCGTCGTCCTCGGGCAGGCCCGGGGGTTCTGCTGCCCGGGCTGCCAGGCGGTGGCCGAAGCCATTGTCGCCGGTGGTCTGGAAAGCTATTACCAGCATCGCAGCGAAGCGTCGGCCAATCCCGAAGCGCTGCCGGTGCAACTGAGCGATGAACTGGCGCTGTACGACCGCGCCGACGTGCAGCAGCCCTTCGTCCGCCACGAAGGCGATCTGGCCGAAACCACCCTGTTGATGGAAGGCATCAGTTGCGCCGCTTGCGGCTGGCTGATCGAGAAACACCTGCGCACCCTGCCCGCCGTCGCCGAAGCGCGGTTGAACCTGTCCAACCATCGCCTGCACGTACGCTGGGCCGACGCACAATTGCCGCTGAGCCAGATCCTCGCCGAGCTGCGCCACATTGGTTACGCTGCACACCCGTACCAGGCCGACCGCGCCAGCGAACAGCTGGCCAGTGAGAATCGCCTGGCCCTACGCCAACTCGGCGTCGCCGGTTTGCTGTGGTTTCAGGCGATGATGGCGACCATGGCCACCTGGCCGGAATTCAACATCGACCTCAGTCCCGAGCTGCACACGATCCTGCGCTGGGTCGCGCTGTTTCTCACCACACCGATCGTGTTCTACAGCTGCGCGCCGTTCTTCAAAGGCGCGATGCGCGATCTGCGCACCCGCCACCTGACCATGGACGTGTCGGTGTCGCTGGCGATCGGCAGCGCTTACATCGCCGGGATCTGGACGTCCATCACCGGGGTCGGCGAGCTGTACTTCGATGCGGTCGGCATGTTCGCCCTGTTTCTTTTGGCCGGGCGCTATCTGGAACGCCGCGCCCGCGAACGCACCGCTGCTGCCACCGCGCAACTGGTCAACCTGTTACCGGCCTCGTGCCTGCGCCTGGATAGCGATGGCCAGAGCGAACGCATCCTGCTCAGCGAGTTGCGCGTGGGCGAGCGGATTCTGGTGCAGCCGGGCTCGATTCTGCCGGCTGACGGTAAGATCATCGATGGCCAGTCGAGCATCGACGAATCGCTGCTCACTGGCGAATACCTGCCACAGCCGCGCACGCTCGGTGATGCGGTCACTGCGGGCACGCTCAACGTCGAAGGCGCATTGACCGTGCAAGTGCAGGCGCTGGGACAGGACACGCGTCTCTCCGCGATCGTGCGCCTGCTCGATCGTGCTCAGGCGGAGAAACCGCGTCTGGCGGAAATCGCCGACCGCGCCGCGCAATGGTTTTTGCTGTTGTCGCTGATCGCGGCGGCAGTGATCGGCCTGCTGTGGTGGCAGCTGGACTCAGCGCGGGCGTTCTGGATCGTTCTCGCCATGCTGGTGGCGACCTGCCCGTGCGCGCTGTCGCTGGCGACGCCGACCGCCCTCACCGCCGCCACCGGCACCCTGCACAAACTCGGCCTGCTGCTGACACGCGGCCATGTGCTGGAAGGCTTGAACCAGATCGACACAGTGATCTTCGACAAGACCGGCACGCTCACTGAAGGTCGCTTGGTGCTGCGCTCGATTCGCCCGCTCGCCGCGCTCGACAGCGAACAATGCCTGAGCCTTGCCGCTGCGCTGGAAAACCGCTCGGAACACCCGATCGCCCGCGCTTTCGGGCGTGCGCCGCTGGCCGCCGAGGACGTGCACAGCACAGCGGGGCTGGGCCTGGAAGGCGTGGTCGGTGAGCAACGCTTGCGCATCGGTCAGGCCGAATTTGCCTGCGCCCTGAGCGGCGCGGCACTGCCGTCAATGCCTGATGAAGCCGGACAATGGTTGCTGCTCGCTGACACCCACGGGCCGCTGGCGTGGCTGGTGCTCGATGATCGCCTGCGTGACGATGCCCCCGCCCTGCTCGCGGCCTGCAAAGCGCGGGGCTGGCGCACCTTGCTGTTGTCCGGCGACAGTTCGCCGATGGTCGCCAGTGTCGCCGCCGAACTGGGCATCGACGAGGCCCGTGGCGGCTTGCGCCCCGATGACAAGCTGCAAGTGCTGCAACAACTGCACAAGGAAGGACGCAAAGTGTTGATGCTCGGTGACGGCGTCAACGACGTGCCGGTACTGGCTGCGGCCGATATCAGCGTGGCCATGGGCTCGGCCACCGATCTGGCGAAAACCAGCGCCGATGCGGTGTTGCTGTCCAACCGCCTCGACGCCCTGGTACAAGCCTTCACACTGGCGCGGCGCACGCGCCGGGTAATCATCGAAAACCTGCTGTGGGCGGCGCTGTACAATGGCCTCATGTTGCCGTTCGCCGCCCTCGGCTGGATCACTCCGGTGTGGGCGGCGGTCGGCATGTCGATCAGTTCGCTGACCGTGGTGCTCAACGCCCTGCGCCTGACTCGTCTGCCGAGCGCGCCGGCCGCCGGCAGCCCGACCCAAACCCGCCCGCTGCCGGCCTGA
Source organism: Pseudomonas sp. RG1 (assembly GCF_025910115.1). Classification (NCBI taxonomy): domain Bacteria; kingdom Pseudomonadati; phylum Pseudomonadota; class Gammaproteobacteria; order Pseudomonadales; family Pseudomonadaceae; genus Pseudomonas; species Pseudomonas sp. RG1. The sequence goes on along the minus strand of NZ_JAPCIK010000016.1, from coordinate 188,793 downwards.
GCCGCGCGGGCCTGGAGTTACCGATGCCAGCTCTCTATGTGATGATTCCCGCTGCCTTGCTCATCGTCGCCATCGCCGTGTACATCTTCTTCTGGGCGGTGGACAGCGGTCAGTACGACGACCTCGACGGCCCGGCACACAGCATCCTTTTTGACGATCAGGACCCCAACCACACCGCCGCGGTGGACGAAGCCAACGCCGGCAAACCGGACGACAAGGTGCCGCCCCATGCTTGAACTGGCGCCCCTGCTGGTCTCGGCGCTGATCCTCGGCCTGCTCGGAGGCGGCCACTGTCTGGGTATGTGCGGCGGCCTGATGGGCGCGCTGACCCTGGCGATTCCCAAAGAGCAGCGCAGCCGGCGCTTTCGTCTGTTGCTGGCGTATAACCTCGGGCGGATTCTCAGTTATGCCACGGCGGGATTGCTCATCGGCCTCGCCGGCTGGGCAGTCGCCAACAGCCCGGCGGCGCTGTTCATGCGCGTACTGGCCGGGTTGCTGCTGATCGCTATGGGTTTGTACCTCGCCGGCTGGTGGAGCGGGTTGACGCGTATCGAAGCGCTCGGGCGTGGTTTGTGGCGCTTTATTCAACCGGTGGCGAATCGCTTGCTACCGGTTTCCAGCCTGCCGCGTGCCTTGCTGCTCGGCGCGCTGTGGGGCTGGCTGCCGTGCGGGCTGGTTTACAGCACCTTGCTGTGGAGCGCGAGTCAAGGCAATGCGCTGGACAGTGCGTTGCTGATGCTCGCTTTCGGCCTCGGCACCTGGCCGGTGCTGCTGGCCACCGGGCTGGCGGCTGAACGGGTCACCGCGATCCTGCGCAAACGCAGCGTGCGCATGGCGGGTGGCTTGCTGGTGATTGTGTTTGGCCTGTGGACCTTGCCCGGGCCGCATCAGCATTGGCTCATGGGCCATTAAATGTGTGGGGCGGCCTTCGCGAGCAGGCTCGCACCCACAGGTCTTGAGTACGCTGCAATCCAATGTGGGAGCGAGCCTGCTCGCGAAGACGCCCGCACGAACAACACAAATCCTCGCCGTTGATGCAAATCAAGATGCCCTGTAACGCCCTCCCCTAGACTCGCCACACTGCCAGCCTATCCGGGGGAATGCCCGCATGCTCGACGCCATTCGTTGGGACTCTGATCTGATCCGCCGCTACGATCTGGCGGGGCCACGCTACACCTCGTACCCGACCGCCGTGCAATTTCACGGTCAGGTCGGCACTTTCGACCTGTTCCATGCCCTGCGCGACAGCCGCAAGGCGCAGCGGCCGTTGTCGCTGTACGTGCATGTGCCGTTCTGCGCGAACATTTGCTACTACTGCGCCTGCAACAAGGTCATCACCAAGGATCGCGGTCGCGCGCAGCCGTATCTGCAACGGCTCGAGCAGGAAATCCAATTGATTGCCTGCCACCTCGACCCGGCGCAAACCGTCGAGCAACTGCATTTCGGTGGCGGCACACCGACCTTTCTCAGCCACGACGAGTTGCGTCAGTTGATGGCGCACCTGCGCAAGCATTTCAATCTGCTCAACGATGACTCGGGCGATTACGGCATTGAAATCGACCCGCGCGAGGCCGACTGGTCGACCATGGGCCTGCTACGCGAACTGGGTTTCAATCGGGTCAGCATTGGCCTGCAAGACCTTGACCCGGCGGTGCAGCGCGCAGTCAATCGCCTGCAAAGCCTGGAAGAAACCCGCGCGGTGATCGATGCGGCGCGCACTTTGCAGTTTCGCTCGATCAACATCGATCTGATTTATGGCCTGCCGAAGCAGACACCGGACAACTTCGCCCGCACCGTCGAGGAAGTGATCAGTCTGCAACCGGATCGCCTTTCGGTATTCAACTACGCACACCTGCCGGAACGCTTCATGCCGCAACGGCGGATCAACAGCAGCGACTTGCCGAGCCCGGCGCACAAACTGGAAATGCTCCAGCGCACCATCGAGCAACTGACCGCTGCCGGCTACCGCTACATCGGCATGGACCACTTCGCCCTGCCTGATGACGAACTGGCCATTGCTCAGGAAGAGCAGACCCTGCAACGCAATTTCCAGGGTTACACCACCCACGGCCATTGCGACCTGATTGGTCTGGGCGTGTCGGCGATCAGCCAGATCGGCGATCTGTACTGCCAGAACAGCAGCGACCTCAACGCGTATCAGAACAGCCTGGCCAGCGCGCAGCTGGCGACCAGTCGCGGCCTGGTGTGCAACGCTGACGACCGCTTGCGCCGCGCAGTGATTCAGCAACTGATCTGCAATTTCAAACTTGAGTTCGCCGAGATCGAGCAGCAGTTCAACATCGATTTTCAAGGCTACTTCGGCGCGCTGTGGCCGCAGTTGCAAGGTATGGCCGAGGATGGCCTGATCAGGTTCGAGCGCGAGCGCATTGCGGTGCTGCCGGCGGGCCGATTGCTGGTGCGCTCGGTGTGCATGGTCTTCGATGCGTACCTGGAGCAGCAGAACCGCCAGCGTTTTTCTCGAGTGATTTAAGGCTTGGTCAGCAACGAGCCGACCTTGAGGTTCTGATCAGGGTTGAGCGCCGACTGGTTCATGACTTTCGACAAGGAAAGGTTGGCGGTGATCAGGCCGCTGTTGAGGGCGGCGATGGCGCCACGTAATGCGGCGAGCTTGTTGATCTTTTCCTCGTTGGAGAGGGTTCTGTCTGACATGACCGCCGCCATGCGGGCTTTTTTCTCGATGATTTCTTTTTGGATCTTGCGAATCATCTTCAGCAACTGTTGGATGTTCTCCGGTAAGCCACTGTTGTCGATGTCACTGTTTTCGCCGCCGACAGCGGCGGATTTGGCGATGGCCGCGCCGGACAGCGACACTTTGACGCCCTCGACCAAGGTCGGGGTTGCCGCATTCGACAAGGCGTCGTCGCGGTCGATTGCAGCGTCGGGACCGGTTACCTCCGGCGAAGCAGCAATGCCGCTGCTACCGGGGCTTAGCGTGCCAATGGCGGTCATCGGGGCCTTCCTTGGATGAGTACTGATAGTGGGTTATCGGCCGCCGGTGCTGCGGCTTTATGTCTGTAGGACAACGCCGCCGCGTGCTGGCCTGAATGTCCTTCCGTGGGTTACCCTTACGGCTTATGTGTGTTTTCCCACAAGGATTGAAGAAATGTCCGAGCCAGTCAAACTGCGCGCTCACAACCAGGCCCACTGCAAGGATTGCAGCCTGGCCCCGCTCTGCCTGCCACTTTCTCTGAATCTGGAAGACATGGATGCGCTCGACGAAATCGTTAAACGCGGCCGCCCGCTGAAGAAGGGCGAGTTCCTGTTCCGCCAGGGCGACACCTTCGATTCCGTTTATGCAGTCCGCTCCGGCGCGCTGAAAACCTTCAGCCTGAGCGATGCCGGCGAAGAACAACTGACCGGCTTCCACCTGCCGAGCGAACTGGTCGGACTGTCGGGCATGGACACCGAAAAACACCCGGTCTCGGCCCAAGCGCTGGAAACCACTTCGGTTTGCGAAATCCCCTTCGAGCGCCTCGACGAACTGGCACTGCAATTACCACAACTGCGCCGCCAGTTGATGCGGGTGATGAGCCGCGAGATTCGCGACGATCAGCAAATGATGCTGCTGCTGTCGAAGAAGACCGCCGACGAGCGCATCGCCACTTTCCTGGTCAACCTGTCGGCCCGCTTCCGCGCTCGCGGCTTCTCGGCCAATCAGTTCCGTCTGAGCATGTCGCGCAATGAAATCGGCAATTACCTGGGCCTGGCGGTGGAAACCGTGTCGCGGGTGTTCACCCGTTTCCAGCAGAACGAGCTGATTGCCGCCGAGGGCAAGGAGATTCACATTCTCGACCCGATCCAGTTGTGCGCGCTGGCCGGCGGCTCGATCGAAGGCTGATCACGACCCGCGGTTGAGCGAATCGTTTCAGCCGCGGGTATACTGCGCCGTTTGCAGCCCTGCCAGGACACCCCGATGGTCTTCGACTCCTTCGACATCAAATCCCTGATCCGCCCCGTGATCGACTTTCCGAAACCGGGCGTGATCTTTCGCGACATCACCCCGCTGTTCCAGTCGCCGACGGCCCTGCGCCTGGTGATGGACAGCTTCGCCCACCGCTATGTCGAAGCCGACTTCACCCACATCGGCGCCATGGATGCCCGTGGTTTTCTGATCGGTTCGGTACTGGCCTATCAGTTGAACAAGCCACTGGTGCTATTCCGCAAGCAAGGTAAATTGCCGGCGGACGTGCTCGCCGAAGGTTATGCGACCGAATACGGCGAAGCGTTCCTGGAAGTGCACGCCGACAGCCTGTGCGAAGGCGATTCGGTGGTGATGTTCGATGACCTGATCGCTACCGGCGGCACGCTGATCGCAGCGGCCAACCTGATTCGCCGCATGGGCGCGCGGGTACATGAAGCGGCGGCGATCATTGACCTGCCAGAGCTGCAAGGTTCGCAGCGCTTGCAGGATATGGGCATCCCGACGTTCTGCCTGACGCAGTTTGCTTTGACTGATAAATAATCAAGATCTAAAGATTGATCGTTCCCACGCTCCGCGTGGGAATGCCTCTAGGGACGCTCTGGGTTCCAGCTTGCGATAGGGACGCGGAGCGTCCCGGGCTGCATTCCCACGCAGAGCGTGGGAACGATCATGCATCGGACGATCTTTTGCTTTTAGAGCCCCATCTGCTTGCTGATGATTTCATTCATCACTTCCCGCGTTCCGCCGCCAATCGACAGAATGCGGTTATCCCGATACAGCCGCTCCACCAGGCTTTCACGCATGTAACCGAGCCCGCCAAGAATCTGCACGGCTTCGGTGGTGATCCGGTCCGAGGTGTCGGTGGCGAAGTTCTTCGCCATGGAGATCTCCTTGATCACACTCTGCCCCGCCGCCATTTTTGCCGCTTGCCGATAAGTGAACTCGCGCGACACTTCCAGCGCCGTGGCCATTTCGGCGAGCCGATGTTTGATCACCTGAAATTTGCCGATGGGTTTGCCGAACGCCTCACGCTCGCGCGACCACTTCAGGCTCTCCTCCAGCGCCAATTGCGCAGTCATATTGGCCATCAATGCCAGCGCCAGGCGTTCGCTCTGGAAATTGCCCATGATGCAGGCGAAGCCCATGTTCTCCCCGCCGATGAGGTTTCCTACAGGCACGCGGCAATCGTCGAAGAACAACTCAGCGGTGTCCGACGCCCACCAGCCCATTTTCTTCAATTGCCGACCGACACTGAAACCCGGCGTGCCCTTCTCGATCAGCAACAGGCTGATACCGCCGAACCCCGGCGCACCGGTGCGCACCGCGACCGTGTAGAAATCCGCGCGCACGCCGCTGGTGATAAAGGTCTTGCTGCCGCTGACCCGGTAGAAGTCACCGTCACGCACGGCGCGGGTTTGCAAGTTGGCGACGTCGGAGCCGCCGCCGGGCTCGGTGACTGCCAGCGCGCTGATTTTCTCGCCGCTGAGCACCAGCGGTACCACCCGCTCGCGAACTTCAGGCCGCGCCCATTTGACGATCGGCGGCAGGCCGATATCCAGCGAACCCAGCCCCGCCACCAGGCCACCAGAGCCACAGCGCATCAGTTCTTCACTGGCGGCGACCTTGGCGAACAGATCGCCTTCATGGCTGCCGCCAAGCGCTTCGGGATAGCCGATACCGAGAATGCCCGCCGCACCGGCCTTGAGGTACAGCTCACGGGGAAAGCTTTCGGCTTCTTCCCACTGATCGATGTCCGGCAGGATCTCGCGTTCGACGAAACGTCTGACGCTGTCGCGGACCAATTGATGGCTGGGGTCGAAGTATTCCTGAAAGGCAGGCATGGGCGAGCTCCACGGAAGGGTTCGCCGACGTTAACCGAGCGCTTGCTTGGTTATCAATGAAATTGTGCGAATCAGATGGACCGCGGCGCGCCATTCGCGAGCAGGCTCGCTCCCAAAGGGGATTTGTGAACGACACAAAACCAATGTGGGAGCGAGCTTGCTCGCGAAGGCGTCAGTTCAGACGCCGCAAATTCAGAGGGAAATCGGTTTACGCCCGGCAAACGAATGCGCCAGCGTGCCGCCGTCGACCAGCTCCAGCTCACCGCCCAGCGGCACGCCGTGGGCAATCCGCGAGGCGACCAGGCCTTTGTTGTTGAGCAACTGCGCGATGTAGTGCGCCGTCGCTTCGCCTTCCACTGTGGGGTTGGTGGCGAGGATGACTTCGGTAAAGGTCCCCGCCTCTTCTATCCGCGCCATCAGTTGCGGAATCCCGATCGCTTCCGGCCCCAGGCCATCCAGCGGCGACAAGTGCCCCTTGAGCACGAAATAGCGGCCACGGAAGCCGGTCTGCTCCACCGCATAAACGTCCATCGGCCCTTCGACTACGCAAAGCAGCGTGTCATCGCGGCGCGGGTCGGCGCATTGCGGGCACAGATCGTCTTCGGTCAGCGTGCGGCATTGGCGGCAATGGCCGACGCCTTCCATGGCCTGGCTCAAGGCCTGGGCCAGACGGGTACCGCCGCTGCGATCACGTTCGAGCAACTGCAACGCCATGCGCTGAGCGGTTTTCTGACCCACGCCTGGCAAGGTGCGCAGAGCGTCGATCAGTTGGCGAATCAAGGGGCTGAAGCTCATGGGTAAACAGTCCGACTAAACAACGAGACGCGGTTTATACCCGCGCCTCTGGCCAGCGTCAAATCCTCAGTCCTGGGCGACCCGGACCACCAGTTTGCCGAAGTTGCGCCCTTCCAGCAGACCGATGAACGCCTCGGGCGCCTGCTCCAGGCCTTCGACCACGTCCTCGCGGAATTTCACCTTGCCGTCGCGTACCCACGGCACCATGTGGCTGATGAATTCCGGCTGACGATCACCGTAATCGTCGAAGACGATGAAGCCCTGAATACGCACACGCTTGGTCAACAGCGTGCGTTGCAGCATCGGCAGGCGATCCGGGCCGGTTGGCGCTTCGGCGGCGTTGTAGCCGGCGATCAGGCCGCACAACGGGATGCGCGCCTTGGGATTGAGCAACGGCACGACCGCGTCGAAGACATGGCCGCCGACGTTCTCGTAATAGATGTCGATGCCGTTGGGACAGGCCTTGGCCAGTTGCTCGGCAAAGTCATCGGCCTTGTGGTCGATGCACGCATCAAAACCCAGCTCCTCAACGACGTATTTGCACTTCTCGGCCCCACCGGCCACGCCGACCGCGCGCAGGCCTTTGATCTTCGCCACTTGCCCGACCACCGAGCCGACGGCGCCGGACGCCGCAGCCACCACCAGGGTTTCGCCCTCTTTCGGCTGGCCGATGTCCATCAGGCCCATGTACGCGGTCATGCCCGGCATGCCCAGAACGCCGAGGGCCATCGACGGGCTCGGCAGGCCGGCCGGGATCGGCATGATGTTGCGACCGTCGCTGATGCTGTGGCTCTGCCAACCGGTGGCGCCAACCACCAGATCACCGGTGTGGAATTTCGGGTGATTGGACTGCTCGACCCGGCTGACCGCGCCGCCAGTCATGACTTCGCCGATTTGCACTGGCGCAGCGTAGGACGGTGCGTCGCTCATACGTCCGCGCATGTACGGGTCGAGCGACAGGTACAGGGTTTTCAGCAGCACCTGACCGTCCTGCAGATCCGGCAGCGCCTCGCGCTCCAGACGAAAGTTCTCCGGGGTCGGCGCGCCGGTCGGGCGCGAGGCGAGGACGAAGCGTTGATTGAGGGTGAGAGGGTCGGACATGTCAGCGTCTCCTGTGAATGGGGAATTCGGTGTATAGGGAGCAGACCTTGGTAGCGGTGGTGTGTTCGATGTTTCTGCAGTTTTGCCCGAGGCTCGCTCCCACTGATCGTTCCCACGCTCTGCGTGGGAACGCAGCCCGGGACGCTCCGCGTCCCAATCGCAAGCTGGAACGCGGAGCGTCCCCAGAGGCATTCCCACGCAGAGCGCAGGAACGATCCGCGCCGCGCAGAAACAAAAATGCCAGGCGCAATGCCTGGCATTTTGTGTAGCTCATCTGCCGCCCAAAGGCGAATCAGAATGGCAGTTTCATACCCGCTGGCAGGTTCATGCCAGCGGTCATGCTGCCCATTTTTTCCTGGCTGTTGGCTTCGATCTTGCGCACGGCGTCGTTGACGGCGGCGGCGACCACGGCTTCCAGCATCTCTTTGTCGTCTTCGCTCAGGCCTTCGACGAGGCTTGGGTCGATGCTCACGCTCTTGACGTCGTGACGACCGGTCATCACCACGGTGACCATGTCGCCGCCGGCCTTGCCGGTGACTTCGGCGTTGGCCAGTTCTTCCTGCATCTTGGCCATTTTTTCCTGCATCTGCTGCGCCTGCTTCATCAGGCCGGCCATGCCACCTTTCATCATGGGAATCACCTCAAACGTACTTGGATAAAACAGCGCCCGGCCATCTTGGCCGAGCACCTTCAGTTATTAGCCTTGGGTGACCAAGGCGTCGACAGGTTCAATAGTATCGCTTCGCACCACCGCGCCGAACTGCTGAACCATCTGCTGGATGAACGGATCACCGTGGATCGATTCCTCCGCCTCACGCTGGCGATTGGCGCGGCGGCGCGAGGCGGCCTGGGCCGGGGTTTCCTGCTCAGGCTTGATCAACTCGATGGTCAGGGTCAGCGTGCGCCCGTGGAACTGGTTCAACGCGTCGTTGAGACGACGCTGTTGCGTGGCGTTGAACAGGGCGCTGTGGGCCGGGTCAAGGTGCATCAGCCAGTGGTCGCCGTCGACCGCAATCAATGTGCAGTTGGCGGCGATGCTGCCGGTCATGCCGGAAATCGGCAGCTTCGGGAACAGCTCCAGCCATTGCAGGGCCAGGCCGGTGGCCGGCGCGGCGGCAGGTTCCGGCTCGGGTTCAGGCTCAGGATCGGCGGCGTGTTCGCTGGCCAGTTCGTCGAGGTAGCTGTAGGCCGAATCCATGTCCGGCTCGATGTAGTCTTCATCCAGCGGCGGTTCGTCGTCCATGTCCATGCCTGGTGTAGCGGCATCGACGTCAGCGACGGACGGCTCGGGAATTGGCGCAGCTGCCCACTCCGGCGCATCCGGGACCACGCTGTCCGGGGTCGGCAGCGGCATCGGCGGCAATTCAGGCTGCTCGCCAGCAGTTTCCAGCACCGGTTCGACGGCGGGTTGCTGTACTGGCGCAGGCTCGGCCTCGGCTTCCACCGGGTCGTTCCACGGCAGATCGACCACGGCTTCGACGGCGACTGGCTCAGGCTCCGGTTGTGCTTCGACAACCGCAGCCACAGGTTCTGGCTCGGCAACCGGCGCGGCTACCGGTGCGGGCGCAGGTATCGGCGCAACAGCCGCAGCGACCACCGGCGCAGGCTTCGGCGCGGCAGCCACTGAGTTTGCGGAATCAACTGTGGCCTGGCTGATCCCCACTGGCTTTAGCGGTTGCCTCGGCGCGTCCGCCGTATCCGCCGGGCGGAACGCGAGCATCCGCAGCAAGACCATCTCGAAACCGCCACGCGGGTCCGGCGCCAGCGGCAAGTCGCGGCGCCCAATCAGGCCCATCTGATAATAGAACTGCACATCTTCGGCCGGCAGTGCCTGGGCCAGGGCCAGTACGCGATCACGGTCGCCGTGGCCATTGTCGACGCCTTCCGGCAGCGCCTGAGCGATGGCCACGCGGTGCAGCACGTTAAGAATTTCCGAGAGCACGCCGTTCCAGTCCGGGCCTTGTTCGGCCAGATGCCGCACGGCTTCGAGCAGCGCCTTGGCGTCGCCTTCGATCAGCGCATGCAGCACGTCATAGACCTGACCGTGATCCAGCGTGCCGAGCATCGCGCGCACGTCGGTGGCGAGCACCTTGCCTTCACCGAACGCGATGGCCTGATCGGTCAGGCTCATGGCGTCACGCATCGAGCCATCAGCAGCGCGGCCGAGCAGCCACAGTGCATCGTCTTCAAACGGTACGTTTTCTGCGGTCAGCACGTGGGTCAAATGCTCGACCACACGCTCAGGCGTCATGTTTTTCAGGGAGAACTGCAGGCAACGCGAAAGAATCGTTGCTGGAAGTTTCTGCGGATCGGTGGTCGCCAGGATGAATTTGACGTAGGGCGGCGGCTCTTCGAGGGTTTTCAACAGCGCATTGAAGGAATGGCTGGAAAGCATGTGCACTTCGTCGATCAGGTAGACCTTGAAGCGCCCACGACTTGGCGCGTACTGCACGTTATCGAGCAGTTCGCGGGTGTCTTCGACCTTGGTGCGGCTGGCGGCGTCGATCTCGATCAGGTCGACAAAACGCCCCTCATCGATCTCGCGGCACACCGAGCACTCGCCGCAGGGACTGGAGGTGATACCTGTCTCGCAGTTCAGGCACTTGGCAATGATCCGTGCGATGGTGGTCTTGCCGACCCCGCGCGTCCCGGTGAACAGGTAGGCGTGGTGCAGCCGTTGGCTGTCCAAGGCATTGATCAGAGCCTTGAGCACATGGGTCTGGCCGACCATTTCGCGGAACGAGCGTGGACGCCATTTACGTGCAAGAACCTGATAACTCATCGAAAACCGTCGCAGCGAAGGAAGCAGAAGCGGCTAATGCTAGCGGAGCAAGGGCAAAATTGCATCCGGTGTCCTCGTCTAATATGGCTAAGCTGCATCAGCAGAGGCTTTTATCAGCTCGGGATGGGGAATTACCGGAGCGTCTATGCGGTGGGCCGTGGCGGCATTGCTGGGTATCAGCCTCAACGCGATGGCAGCGCAAGCGCCGTTGCGCTTCGCCGTGCCGGACAGTTGGGCGATGCCGATGGTGCAACTGCAAGGCGGCAGACCGACCCAGGGCATTCTGCACGACGTCCTGCTCAGCCTGGCGACCCAGGTCGGCGCGCCAGCGCAATTCGTCGTCCTGCCGCGCGCGCGGGTACAGAGCGCCATGGAGCACGGCGACATCGACGTGCGCTGCTATGCCGCACAGTCGTGGCTGCCGAATCAGTCCGGCGATTACATCTGGAGCGTGCCGTTGTGGTTTCAGCGCGACCTGCTGATCAGCCGCAAGGAACAACCGGCGCAGATCAATCCCGCCCAGCTACCGCGCCAGGCCATCGGCACCGTTCTCGGCTACAGCTACCCTACCCTGCAACCGCTGTTCGACGCCGACCAGTTGCAACGCGAAGACGCGCGCAATCAGGAACAGGTACTGGAAAAGCTCCTAGCCGGGCGATATCGCTATGCGGTGAGCAATCAGTGGACGCTGGACTGGATCAATCAGCGCCTGTTGCCGGAGCAGCAGCTGCAAGGGGTCGCGGTGCTGCAGGAACAGAATATCGGCTGCTACGTGAGGAACGATCCGAACGTGCCGGTGCAGCGGATCCTGCGCACGTTGCTGCGGATGAAAATGTCCGGCGAGATCGACGACATAATCCGGTTGTACACCGGCGCCTCTTCAACCACACCCTAACCGCCTGTGGGAGCGAGCCTGCTCGCGAAAGCGGTATGTCAGGCGACACAGTTGTTGAACACACCGACGCCTTCGCGAGCGGGCTCGCTCCCACAGGGTTGGCCGGGTCAATAACCGTGCGATTCGCGGAATTTCGGCTCGCGGCTGTGGTGATAATCGATCCACTCGACCACGTCGTAAGGCAGATAAAGCTGCTGCCGGGCACGGGACACGGCGATGTACACGGCGCAGATGCGCTGATCGAACTCGTAGGCATCCTTGAATTTCTCGTTACTGAGCAACGTCCGGGTCAACAGCACGCGCCTGAACTCCATGCCGCCAGCCCGCTCGGCCATCATCAACAGACAGGCCTTGCCCGGCTCGATGATCTTTTGGCTCAGTCGCGTCAGGTCGGCAATCATGAAGCCGTTTTGCAACTGCGCCTCGATCCACAAGAAAGCTTCATCGAACTGGTTGGCGGCGCGCACCTGCTGCCAATCAGCCATGTCGCTGAAATACGGGTGCGGTCCTTTCTCGCTGGACCCGGCGTTGTAGAAATCGCGGCGGAACAGCTCGATGGCGGTGGTCATGAAATGCTTGATGTCGTCCTGCGCTTCCCGGTCGGGGAAACTGAAGGCGCAACTGGAGTCGTGCAGATGGATGGCCCACATCATCGTGTCCCACGGTGAAGCGGTCAGCACCACGCAACCTTCGGGCGGCACGAAGGCTTGCGGGTAGTACTCGATATCGACGTCGGCGTGACGAGCGCCTTCGAACGGCACTTTGCTCTTGTGCGTGTGGCGCGAGATCAGCGGATTGACCAGGCGCTCGACATTGCGTCCCGAGCGCACCGAATAGCAGATATCACTCTGGCGAACTTCACGCTTGCGCTTGGGCGCCTCGCCCGTGGCCTGCTGATACTCATCGCCGAGGGTGATCAGCACCTGCTGCCCGCGCTCGATGATTTGCAGCAACGACGCCGGCACATCCTGGCTTTCGTCGATGATCACATGGGTGTAGCGCGGCGGGACGCGGCAACCGGCGAGACTGGCGCGTTTGATCATCAGCAACGTGGGAAAACCGCTCTGGCTGGCCCAGGCCGGATTGGCTTCCAGATACACCCACAGGCGACTGGAGTATTCCAGCAGCGCTTGCGAGTCTGCGCCGGTCAAGGGCTGCTGGAAGTGCGGCAGATGCCTGGCGGACAGCGTGTGGTCTCTGGAGGCGCAGTACAGCTTGAGCACGCGCAGACAAACCTCGAGGGTGCCCGGCCCGTCGTGGTGGCGAAAGCCGAAGATATTCAGTTCCTGCGCCAGCGCCTGCTTGCTCGGGAGACGCGCCGGCGTCCTGGCCATAGGCAACCGGGGACCGAGCAGCTGAGCCTGGGCGAAATCGAAAAAGGTCTGGCCAATTTCCGTGTCGTGGACCTGCACGATGTGCTTGCGCAGCGTCGCCAGTTTCGCCGGGGTGCGCGCCAGTACCAGGGTGCGTTTCGAGCGCAGGCATTCGATCAGCGCGCTGAGCATGTAGCTCTTGCCGATGCCGGCATAACCCTGCACGTGCAGGTCTTCGTCGAGGTTGGCTCGGAAGGTTCGCAGCAGTTTGTCCTGCGCCGCGCTTAACCAGTGCTCCCGCTCGCGGGGGGTGACCATCTGCTGGCGGAACGGGTTGTTCTGTTGCTGATGGCGGACTTTGTAGTCCACATCCCATTGCCCGCCGGGCAACAGAAATGCCTGCGCGGCGACTTCATCGGCCATGAGAAAGCGCAAGTTCAGGCCTTTGAGCGCATTGAGGCCGAAATACAATTTGCGCGAATCGAACAGACGCCGCGCCTCTGCAAGCAGTCCCGCCGATCCGGAGCGCCGAGAGGTGACAGACCAGTCAATGAGTCTGGCGAGAATCTTCTCCGCTGCGCTGGCGCTCAAATCCTGTTCCGTGGCCTGGGCGAGGTTCTGGATGACCAGCACTGCTGCCAGTTCCGGGTCGCTCAGGCGGGCCAGTGTCGCGTCACCCTCGGGCTGCAACAGCGCCGTACACGCATCATGGGTGATGGGCAGAAATACCGGGGTGGCCAAATCAAAATGTTCCGGGTGCATACAACCTCGCCGCCTGGGCTTTAATACAACACCAGATCAGTCCTGGTCATTCTCATCGTGCATTTCATGGGACTGCGGCAAGTTTCTCTCACTGCCGGACTCGCGGCTGATCCGCAGTTCGAAGGAGTAGCCGCCGAGCGTGCCGGACATGCCACGTCGTTCAGTGCCGCTGGCCATCGCCCCCGCATCGATCTGCGCCTGCACTTCGTAGAGCGCCATTTCCAGCAGTTTGCGCAGGTGTTCAGGGTTTTGCGCGCTGGCGTGCAGTTGCAGGTCGTACTGGCCGGCCACCGATTCAGTGATGACGGGCTGGTCCTGCACCGCGAGCGGCTGCGCAGTTTCTTCAGCCGCGTTGAACACGGTCGAAGCCGCCAGAATCGCGGCGTGTTCTTCATCCATCAGGTCAAGTACTCGCGACAGTTCCAGCGTGCGCTCGGGCTGATCCTGCATCTGCGTTTTGACTTCCAGACGCCGCATCTGCCATTCGCGCAGCTTTTCCCGGGTCAGATCGTCAATTTCACCCACTTGCCTTACCTCTCAATGCCAGGCGGGGGAGTATGCCACTGTTCGCTGTCGACAGCCGCACGGGCACCGGGACGCTGCGCTGCTGATCCGCGCGTTTCTGATGGCGGATCAACGCCACTGGCCAAATCGCAGGCATAAAAAAACCGCAGTGGGCGAAACCCATGCAGTTCTCTTTGAATTCTCGGTAGGTTCGTTAAGGTGGTGCCCCCACCAGCCACACCCCGGCACACAATGTTCCCGCTGTGGCTGCTTCCTTCCGGATCTGACCAGGTTCACGGGTAATCGTTGCGGGGGGACCGATGGGGTCACCATAACGACGCTTGCCTGTCGGCGAGCCGCGCCATTGTACCTGTCTGAGATGAAGTTACAACCGTTGGTTGCAGATAAAAAACCTGAACGGCTTCAAGGACATAAACATCGCAGCCTGCGACACCTACAAGGCCAGCACCTCATCCGCCCTGCCGCCCGCCTGCTGGATCACCAGATGAATGAAGTGCAGCTTGGCGATCGCCGCCGCCGGCAGTACGAACGGATAGAAATCCGGCTGGCCCATGCTGCGCGACAGTTCGTTGAGCATGCCGGCCAGTTCGATCCACGCATTGACGAACGACAGGAATGCCGTGCCGCCGGGGTGCTCCGGGTCGTACAGGGTGCTGGTGGGAAATGGCTGATAGTCGAAGTCCATTTCCCGCGCGCTCATGCCGAAGCCCAGCGCCGTGTCGACCGCATCCATCATGTGCAGGTAATGCGCCCAGGTTTCCGCCCAGTCTTCCCACGGGTGCATGGTCGCGTAGGCACTGACGTAGTGCTGCGGCCAGTCCAGCGGCGCGCCTTGCTGGTAATGCCGGTCCAGCGCCTCGGCGTAACTGGCGCGTTCGTCGCCGAACAGATTGCGGAACGCGTCCAGCCAAGGGCCGTTGGCGATGAGGCGATCCCAGTAGTAGTGGCCGACCTCATGGCGAAAATGCCCGAGCAGCGTGCGGTAAGGTTCGTGCATCGCCGCCCTGACCTGCTCACGGTGAGCGTCGTCGGCCTCTTTGATGTCGAGGGTGATCAGGCCATTGGCGTGGCCGGTCATCGGCGCGTTGCCTTCCAGGTCGACACCGATGAAGTCGAACGCCAGCCCGGTTTCTTCATCGGTGGTTTTCGGGATGACCGGCAAGCCGAGGGTGATCAGTTGCGCGACCAGTCGACGCTTGGCGATTTCGACCTTGCGCCAGCGTTCAGGATTTTCCGCGACGGACAGGTCGGGAATGGTGCGGTTGAGGCTGCAAGCGATGCACAAGGTGTCGTGATCGTTGGCCGGCAGCAGCCAGTTGCACGCGGCGGGCATGTCGAGGTTGGCGCAGCGGCGGAACAGACCGGCGTCGGGATCGGCGTCGAGCGTCCAGGTGCCCTCTTCCGGCCCCGGCTGCAGCGAGGTCAGGCGACTTTCTTCAGGTTGATAGCCGAGCAAGGCGTTACAGGCCAGGCACTGACTGTTGCGAAAGAACAGCGACTGGCCGCAACGGCACGGCCAGACTTTGCTGTTGCGCGAGGATCCGGCCACGAACGGCGCGATGATGCGGGAACTGAGCTGCTCGAAAAAGCGGTGCATGGCGATCTCTCCCTGGGACTGGCCAAGACTAGATCATCCTGAAGACAACATCGTTCCCACCCATAACCGCGCAGCCGGGTGATAGCACCATTGTGGTGAGGGGATTTATCCCCGCTGGGTTGCGAAGCGACCCCCAAAACCATACAACGCGGTTAATCAGGTATACCGAGTCGTATGGTTCTGCGACGACGATGTCGCCGAACGGGGATAAATCCCCTCGCCACAGGTGCCCATCCGGAGAGGGGTAAATCTTCTCGCCACAGTGGTTCATCCGCTCAGACAGCGACGCCGTGGGTTTTGAGGAAGGCGATAAACGCTTCTTCGTCCATGACCTTCACCCCCAGTTCATTGGCCTTGGTCAGTTTCGAGCCGGCACCCGGGCCTGCGACCACGCAATGGGTTTTCGCCGACACCGAACCGGCGACCTTGGCGCCCAGGCTTTCCAGATGCTCCTTGGCCACATCCCGGCTCATCAGTTCGACCTTGCCGGTCAGCACCCAGGTTTCGCCGGACAGCGGCAGACCTTCGACGACTTTCTTCTCGCTCTGCCAATGCATGCCGAAATCGCGCAGCTGCTGCTCGGCCCGCTCGGCCAGCTGCCGATGCTCAGGCGAGGCGAAGAACTCGCGCACCGAGTTGGCCTGCTTCTCCGGCAATGCCTGGCGCATGTCCAGCCAGTCAGCGTTCATCACCGCTTCCAGCGAGCCGAAGCGATCGGCCAGCTTCTGCGCACCGCCAGGGCCGACGAAAGGAATGTGCAGTTTGTCGAGCAAGCCGCCCAGGGTGGTACTGGCGGCGAATTCGGCGCCCAACTCGCCTTGATCCTGAATCTGCAAACCATGGCCGAGCAATTCGCTGATGACCTGCTGGTTGTGCGCATCCTCAAAGAAACTGTGGATCTCGTGCGCCACTTCCAGGCCGACATCCGGCAGGTAGGTCAGCACATGCGGCAAGGCCTGTTGCACGCGTTCCAGCGAACCCAGCGAACGCGCCAGCACCTTGGCCGTTTCTTCGCCGACATCGGGAATGCCGAGGGCGTAGATGAAACGTGCCAGGCTCGGTTGCTTGCTGTCTTTAATGGCTTTGAGAAGCTTGTTGCTCGATACCTCGGCAAAGCCTTCCAGATCGACGATGTCATCGAACTTCAGCGCATACAGATCGGCCGGCGAGCTGACCAGTCCTTCGTCGACCAGTTGCTCGACGCTCTTGTCGCCCAAGCCTTCGATGTCCATGGCCCGGCGCGAGACGAAGTGAATGATCGCCTGCTTCAATTGCGCGCCACAGGCCAGTCGGCCGACGCAGCGATATACCGCGCCTTCGCTGAAGGTTTCCTTGCCCTTGCTGCGCTTGACCAGTTGCGTGCGTTCAACGTGCGAGCCGCACACCGGGCAGCTTTCAGGAATGGCCACCGGGCGCGCGTCATCGGGGCGACGCTCGATGACTACCTGCACCACTTGCGGAATCACATCACCGGCGCGGCGGATGATCACCGTGTCGCCGATCATCAGGCCCAGACGCGCGACTTCGTCCATGTTGTGCAATGTGGCGTTGGCCACGGTGACGCCGGCGACTTTCACCGGTTTCAAACGCGCCACCGGAGTCACCGCACCGGTGCGGCCGACCTGGAATTCCACGTCGAGCAGCTCGGTAAGTTCTTCCATCGCCGGGAATTTGTGCGCGATCGCCCAGCGCGGCTCGCGGGCGCGGAAGCCCAGTTCACGCTGGTCGGCGATGCTGTTGACCTTGAACACCACGCCATCGATTTCATAGGCCAGCGAGTTACGGCGCTCGCCGATGTCGCGGTAATACTCCAGGCACTCATCAATCCCCTTGGCCAGCCTCAGTTCGTGACTGATCGGCATGCCCCACTTCTGCAACTGCTGGAGGTTACCGATGTGGGTGTCGGAAATGTCATGGGAAACCTGACCGATGCCGTAACAGCAGAATTCCAGCGGCCGATTGGCGGTGATTTTCGAATCGAGCTGGCGCAGGCTGCCCGCTGCCGCATTGCGCGGGTTGGCAAAGGTCTTGCCGCCGATTTCCAGCTGCGAAGCATTGAGGCGCTCGAAACCCGCCTTGGACATGAACACTTCACCGCGCACTTCAAGCGTCGCCGGCCAGCCTTCGCCGTGCAGCTTCAGCGGAATATTGCGCACGGTGCGCACGTTAACGCTGATGTCTTCGCCTGTGGTGCCATCGCCACGGGTGGCGCCGCGCACCAGCAGACCATCCTGATACAGCAGGCTGACCGCCAGGCCATCGAGCTTCGGCTCGCAGCTGTATTCCACCGCCGCGCCGCCACCAAACAGATCGCCGGCCGGCACGTCGAGGCCTTCGCTGACGCGGCGATCGAACTCGCGCATGTCGGATTCTTCGAAGGCGTTGCCGAGGCTGAGCATCGGGATTTCGTGACGCACCTGAGTGAACGCAGTCAACGCCATGCTGCCGACGCGCTGGGTCGGCGAATCGCTGGTGATCAGTTCCGGGTTGGCCGCTTCCAGTGCCTTGAGCTCGTGGAACAAGCGATCGTACTCGGCATCGGGAATGCTCGGCTCGTCGAGAACGTGATAGCGATAGTTGTGCTGATCCAGCTCAGCGCGCAGCTCTAGAATGCGGGTTTTGGCGGCGGTCATGGGTGTTCTCTCATAAAGCAAAAGAGCAGCCGAGGCTGCTCCAGTTTTATTCCATTATCGGCGGCGGTGCCAGAAGATCGCAGCCTCGTTGCACTCGTCAGCTCCTACAGGCCGAAGGCTGCGATCTTTTGATGTGGCCTTAGCGCTTCTGGGTCAGGGCGCGGCGTTCGAATTCGACGATGCGCTGACGGTAGTGCTCAATCGTCTGCGCAGTCAGTACGCTGCGCTGGTCGTCTTTCAGTTCGCCGTTCAGTTCCTGGGACAGCTTGCGGGCTGCCGCGACCATCACGTCGAAGGCCTGCTTCGGATGACGCGGGCCTGGCAGACCGAGGAAGAAGCTCACCGCCGGAGTGCTGAAGTGGTCGATGTCGTCCAGATCAAAGATGCCCGGCTTGACCGCGTTGGCCATGGAGAACAGCACTTCGCCGTTGCCGGCCATGCTTTCGTGGCGGTGGAAAATGTCCATCTCGCCGAAACGCAGGCCGCTTTCGAGAATGTTCTGCAGCAGCGCCGGGCCTTTGAAGCCGGCCGGGTCGCGGCAGATCACGCTGATCACCAGGACTTCTTCGGCTTGCGGCTGATCTTTTTCCGCCACGGCCGCTGCAGGCTTGCTGTCTTCGGCGAAATCGTCATCGCGGCTGCTGAAGCTCGGGCCGCCGTCCAGATCGAGGTCAAGGTTCAAGTCGCCCTGCGCCGGGCCGCTGCTGCCGCGCTTGCCACGTTTCGAGCCGGATTCACGCGGCTCGCGGGCTTCGCGGTTGGGCATGCTCACCGACGGCAGATCGTGCTCGTCCAGTTGCGGCTCTTTGTGCGTATCCAGGACGCGGGCCGGGCCCAACAGCTCGGCGCTGGTGTCCTCGTCCGGCAGATTGGACAGGCTCCGGTCGAGACGGAATTTCAGCTTTCCCTTGCCGCCGCGCATACGGCGCCAGCCATCGAAAAGAATACCGGCTATCACAATGATGCCGATGACGATCAGCCACTCGCGCAGACCGATTTCCATGTAATCCCGTGCCTCTATAAAAAATGCTGAAAAATAAGGGGTTTACACTGCGTAAACCGCTTTAAAACGTGGCGCCAACTCTATGTTCTGACAGGCGTTTTGCCCACGTATACGAAAAATTGACATTAAACTAGCACGATCAAAGGCTTCGCAGCTACAAGCTTTAAGCTCCAAGCCACAAGCCGTCCACTTGCAGCTTGGAGCTTGTAACCTGCAGCTGCGCCGCTAGGCGTCCACCATCGCCATCGCCTCCTCGACATCCACCGCCACCAGTCGCGAACAGCCCGGTTCATGCATCGTCACACCCATCAACTGCTCGGCCATTTCCATGGCGATCTTGTTGTGGGTGATGTAAATGAACTGCACGGTCTGCGACATCTCTTTGACCAGGCGTGCGTAGCGTCCAACGTTAGCGTCATCCAGTGGCGCGTCAACCTCATCGAGCATGCAGAACGGCGCCGGGTTCAACTTGAAGATGGCAAAAACCAGGGCCAGTGCAGTCAGGGCTTTTTCGCCGCCGGAGAGCAAATGGATGGTGCTGTTCTTCTTCCCGGGCGGCTGCGCCATGATCGTCACCCCTGTATCGAGTAGATCTTCGCCCGTCAGTTCCAAATACGCGCGCCCGCCACCGAAAACTTTCGGGAAAAGTGCCTGCAAACCACCGTTGATCTGATCAAAGGTATCTTTGAAACGGTTGCGGGTTTCCTTATCGATTTTGCGGATGACGTTTTCCAGGGTCTCCAGCGCCTCGACCAGATCGGCGTCCTGCGCATCCAGATAACGTTTACGCTCCGATTGTTGCGTGTATTCGTCGATGGCCGCGAGGTTGATCGCACCCAAGCGCTGAATCCGTGCGTTGATGCGTTCGAGTTCTTCTTCGGCTTCGCGTTCACTGGCTTGTGCGGTCAATGTGGCGAGCACGCCGTTGAGATCGTAGCCATCTTCGAGCAATTGATCCTGCAAAGCCTTGCGCCGTACGGTCAGCGCCTGCCATTCCATGCGTTGCTGTTCGAGCTGGCCGCGAATCAGCTGCGATTGCTGCTCGGCCTGGGTGCGGCGTTTTTCCGCGTCGCGCAATTCACGATCGGCGTCTTCCAGGGCGATCTGCGCAGTCTTAAGTTCTTCGTCGACGGTCATGCGCTTGTCGAGCAACTCTTCGAGCTTGAGGCGCAGCTCTTCCAGCGGCGCCTCGCCCTCCTCCAGATTCAGACTCAACTGTTCGCGCTTTTCAGTCAGGCGCTCGGCCTGCATTTCCAGACGTTCCAGCGCCTGGCGCGTGGAGTCGTGCTGGGCGCGCAACGAGCCGAGACGCACGGCCAGTTGATGGGCGTGATCCTTGTGCTGCCGCGCTTCCTGACGCACGCGATCGAGGCGCTCGCGCAGGCTGTCGCGCTGGGCCAGCAGCAACTCGCGCTGCTCGGTGTCGAGCGCCATGGCGTCCAGTGCTTCCTGCAATTGCATGCGCGCTTCGCCGACCTGTTCGTGCTCAAGCTCGCGCTGTTCGGCGAGTTCGACCAGCTCTTCATCGAGACGGGTGCGGCGCAATGTCAGTTGCTCGGCCTTGGCCTTACCGGCGGACAATTGTGCTTTCAGTTCGCCTTGCTGGCGCGCTTCGTCCTGCAGCAAGCGGCGCAGATGTTCGCGGCCGTTTTCCTGCTGGCGCTGTTGCGCGCGCAAGGTTTGCAGGCGGGTTTCCATGGCCTCGACCGTGGCTTCGCGCTCTTCGCGTTCAAGCTGCAAGTCTTCGATTTCCTGGCCACGGGCGAGCATGCCGCTTTCCGCTTCGCTGGCGCGACGTACACGCAAGAAGTGCCGACCGACCCAATAGCCATCGCGACTGATCAGGCTCTGCCCGGCGCTCAACTGGCCACGCAAGGCCAGCGCCTGTTCAAGGCTGTCGACCGGTTTGACCTGGCCGAGCCACGGCGACAGATCGATCTGCGCCTCGACTTTGTCCAGCAGACTGCCCGCCACCCGCACGCCATCGCTGGCCGGGCTGAGCAGGCGCAAATCGCCCTGAGTGAATCCGGACAGATCAAAACCGCTGAAATCGTCGACCAGCACCGCTTGCAGATCGGCGCCGAGCACGGTTTCCACCGCCAGTTCCCAACCGGCCTCGACCTTAAGGCCTTCGGCCAGGCGCGGACGCTCGGCGAGGTTGTGTTCCTTTAACCATTCGGCGGTGCCGGTGCCCGGATCGAGCGCGGCCTGCTGCAAGGCTTCCAGCGACGCCAAACGACCGTTGAGCCGCTGCAGATCGCCCTGCGCCTGCTGCTGTGCGGTCAACGCTTGCTGTAATTCCTGACGCAGTTGTTCGAGCTTCTCGACCTGCGCTTCTTCGCTGGTCTGTAAATCTTCGAGGGTCGCTTCGGACTCGGCGAGCTGCTCGTTGAGCGCCATGATCGCCGCGTCTTCCGGGTCGGCGGACAGCAACGCACGCTCTTCAGCGAGGCGCTTCTGTCGGTCAGCCAGACGCTCCATGCTGCTTTCCAGCTGCTGGATCCGCGACTGCTGCACTTCAGCCTGACGGCGCGGTTCGGCAGCGGTCAGGTTGAAAGCATCCCACTGCTCCTGCCAGCCGTGCATGGTGGTTTCGGCTTCTTCGAGGGCCGCAGCGGCTTCCTCGGCGGCAGCGCTGGTGACTTCCTGCTCGGGGGTGAGCATGTCCAGTTCTTCGCCGAGGGTCAGCAGCAACGTGCGGTCGTGGCCCAGGTGCGACTCGGTTTCCAGACGCGCGCGCTCGGCTTCTTTCAGATCGTCCTGCAACTGGCGCAACCGCTGCTGGCCATGCTGAATGCTCTGCTCGACCCGGGCGATGTCGCCGCCGACCGAATAGAAGCGGCCCTGCACCAGATTGAAGCGCTCGGACAGGTCGTGGTGACCGTCGCGCAGGCGTTCGATGGCCGCATCAGCATTACGCTGTTCAGCGACCAGCGCTTCGAAACTGACTTCCTGATTGCCGATGATCGACTCGCGCTGGCCGACCTGCTCGTTGAGATCCTGCCAGCGCAGGGCCGAAAGTTGCGCCTTGAGCTGACGCTCTTCGGCCTTGAGTTCCTGATACTTTTTCGCCGCCTCGGCCTGACGGTGCAGACGTTCGAGCTGGCGCTCCAGCTCGTCGCGCAGGTCGGTCAGACGGGCGAGGTTCTCGTGGGTACGGCGGATGCGGTTTTCAGTCTCACGGCGACGCTCCTTGTATTTGGAGATGCCCGCCGCTTCTTCGATGAAATTGCGCAGGTCTTCCGGCTTGGATTCGATCAGCTTGGAGATCATCCCCTGTTCGATGATCGAGTAGCTGCGCGGGCCGAGGCCGGTGCCGAGGAAGATATCGGTGATGTCGCGCCGACGGCATTTGGTGCCGTTGAGGTAATAAGTGGTCTGGCTGTCGCGGGTGACTTTGCGGCGGATGGAAATCTCCGCGTAGGCGGCGTATTCGCCGAGCAGCGTGCCGTCGGAGTTGTCGAAGACCAGTTCGATGCTCGCCTGGCTTACCGGTTTGCGGCTGGTCGAACCGTTGAAGATGACGTCGGTCATCGACTCGCCACGGAGGTTCTTCGCCGAACTTTCGCCCATCACCCAGCGCACGGCGTCGATGATGTTCGACTTGCCGCAACCGTTCGGCCCGACGACCGCCGCCATGTTACTGGGGAAGTTCACCGTGGTCGGGTCGACGAAGGATTTGAACCCCGCCAGTTTGATGCACTTCAGCCGCACGCTCAGGCAACCGTCAGCGCAGACACCACCAGATCGCAGCTGCGCTGGGCATACGCCGTGAGCACGATGCGGATCTGCGGCAAATCACGGGCGAGTACGGCGGCGAGCAAGCGTTCGAACAGTTCGAGGAATTCGCTCATTTCCGCCTTGCGCTGTTCGAGGGCGAGGAAATACGCGCGGCTCATCGCCGGCTGGAGGTTCTCGACGGTTTCTTGCAGGTACGGATTGTTGGCAAACGGATAGGCGGCGCGCATCACCGCAAAGCTGTCATCGACGAAGCTGCGGATATCGCCGCGTTCGTAATTGGCGGTCAGGCGCTGCTGGATCTGCACGAACGGCGCCATGTCCGACTGCACTTGCCAGCCATTGGCCACCGAATTGCCGAGCAGGATGTACAGCTCGCTCATCAGCGTGCACAGGCTCTGCACCTTGTGCGGCGTCAGCTCGGTAACGTGGGCGCCACGACGCGGCAGGATCGCGATCAGGTGACGGCGCTCGAGGATCAGCAAGGCTTCGCGGACCGAACCGCGGCTGACGTTGAGCGCCAGCGTGACCTTCTGTTCCTGGATGCGCTCTCCCGGCTTCATTTCGCCACGAATGATGCGTTCGGCGAGGTGGTGAGCGATTTGCTCGGCGAGGCTGTCCGGCGCCTTGAACGTCATGGTTGTCCTTCAAACTCTATCGATCTGCACAAGCGGCGCAGTGTAGCGCAAATGCGCGGTCATGGCGGAGTGCCCACTCAGCGGTTTTTGGCACGAATCCCGCAAAAAAGCGCCGTGACCGATGAAGGTCAATACTGAATAGACACGCTGTTGATCGACGAAACGGATTTTCCTGACCTTTAAGTCAGAAAACCATTGACCGAAAAGTCAGACCTGCTAAATTCGGTTCACGTCGGTTAACAACAATAATGAGTCTGCGAGGCCTTCCGTGATCCAGTTTTTACTTAACCAGGAACTCCGTAGCGAGCACGCCCTGGACCCGAATCTGACTGTGCTCAATTACCTGCGCGAACACGTAGGCAAGCCCGGCACCAAAGAAGGTTGCGCCAGTGGCGACTGCGGCGCCTGCACCGTGGTGGTTGGCGAGTTGCAGACCGATGATACGGGGCGTGAACATATTCGCTATCGCAGCCTCAATTCGTGCCTGACTTTCGTCTCGTCCTTGCACGGCAAACAACTGATCAGCGTTGAAGACCTCAAGCACAAGGGCGAACTGCACAGCGTGCAGAAAGCCATGGTCGAGTGCCACGGTTCGCAGTGCGGCTTCTGCACCCCCGGTTTCGTCATGTCGTTGTTCGCCCTGCAAAAGAACAGCGATGCGCCGGATCAGGCCAAGGCTCACGAAGCGCTGGCCGGCAACCTCTGCCGCTGCACTGGCTACCGGCCGATTCTCGCCGCTGCCGAACAATCCTGCTGCGGCAAGCCAGCGGATCAGTTCGACGCCCGCGAAGCCGAAACCATTGCCCGCCTCAAGACTATCGCGCCGACCGATATAGGTGAACTCAACAGCGGCGACAAGCGCTGCCTGGTGCCGCTGACCGTCGCTGACCTGGCCGATCTCTACGACGCTTATCCACAAGCGCGGCTGCTCGCCGGCGGCACCGATCTGGCGCTGGAAGTCACCCAGTTCCACCGCACTCTGCCGGTGATGATCTATGTCGGTAACGTCGCCGAAATGAAGCGCATCGAAACCTTCGATGACCGCATCGAAATCGGCGCCGCCACCGCCCTCTCCGACTGTTACGAAGCGTTGAATGCCGAATATCCGGACTTCGGCGAACTGCTGCACCGCTTCGCCTCATTGCAGATCCGCAATCAGGGCACCCTCGGCGGCAACATCGGCAACGCCTCGCCGATCGGTGACTCGCCACCGCTGCTGATCGCCCTCGGCGCGCAGATCGTGCTGTGCAAAGGCGAAACCCGCCGCACGCTGAACCTGGAAGATTACTTCATCGACTATCGCGTCACCGCGCGGCAGGAAAGCGAGTTCATCGAAAAAATCATCGTCCCGCGCGCCAGCGCCGAGCAGTTGTTCCGCGCCTATAAAGTGTCAAAGCGCCTGGACGACGACATCTCCGCCGTCTGCGCTGCCTTCAATCTGCGCGTGGAAAATGGCGTGATCAGCGACGCGCGCGTGGCCTTCGGCGGCATGGCGGCGATTCCGAAACGCGCTGCGCACTGCGAAGCCGTGCTGCAAGGTGCACCGTTCAACAACGCGGTGATCGAACGCGCCTGCGCCGCGCTGGCCGAAGACTTCACGCCGCTCTCGGACTTCCGCGCCAGCAAGGAATATCGCCTGCTCAGCGCGCAGAACCTGCTGCGCAAATACTTCATCGAACTGCAAACACCGCACATCGAGACTCGGGTGACCGCTTATGTCTAATCATCACGCCGTAGAGAAGACCCAGGCTGAATTGGCCGAATTGTTCGCCAAGGATCTGACCACCGGTGTCGGCCGCAGCGTCAAGCACGACAGCGCCGCCAAGCATGTGTCCGGTGAAGCGCAGTACATCGACGATCGCCTGGAATTCCCCAACCAGTTGCACCTGTATGCGCGCCTGTCGGACCGCGCCCACGCGAAAATCCTCAGCATCGACACGTCGCCGTGCTACGCCTTCGAAGGCGTGCGCATTGTCATTACCCACGAAGACGTGCCGGGCCTGAAAGACATCGGCCCGCTGATGCCGGGCGACCCGCTGCTGGCCATCGATGACGTGCAGTTCGTCGGCCAGCCGGTGCTGGCAGTCGCCGCGAAAGACCTGGAAACCGCGCGCAAAGCAGCGATGGCGGCGATCATCGAATACGAAGATCTGGAACCGGTGCTCGACGTCGTCGAAGCCCTGCGCAAGCGCCATTTCGTGCTCGACAGCCACACCCATCAACGCGGCGATTCGGCTTCGGCACTGGCCACTGCTGAACACCGTATTCAGGGCACGCTGCACATCGGCGGCCAGGAGCACTTCTATCTGGAGACACAAATCTCCTCGGTGATGCCTACTGAAGACGGCGGGATGATCGTCTACTGCTCGACGCAGAACCCGACCGAAGTGCAGAAACTGGTCGCCGAAGTGCTCGACGTGTCGATGAACAAGATCGTCGTCGACATGCGCCGCATGGGCGGTGGTTTCGGTGGCAAGGAAACCCAGGCCGCGAGCCCGGCGTGCCTGTGCGCGGTGGTCGCGCACCTCACCGGCCAACCGACCAAGATGCGACTGCCGCGCGTCGAAGACATGCTGATGACCGGCAAGCGCCACCCGTTCTACGTTGAATACGACGTCGGCTTCGACAGCAGCGGCCGTCTGCACGGGATCAACATGGAGCTGGCCGGCAACTGCGGCTGCTCGCCGGACTTGTCTGCTTCGATCGTTGACCGGGCGATGTTCCACTCGGACAACTCCTACTATCTCGGCGATGCCACCATCAACGGTCACCGTTGCAAGACCAACACCGCCTCGAACACCGCTTATCGTGGTTTCGGTGGCCCGCAAGGCATGGTCGCCATCGAGGAAGTGATGGACGCGATTGCCCGGCACCTGAAGCTCGACCCGCTGGCGGTGCGCAAGGCCAACTACTACGGCAAGACCGAGCGCAACGTCACCCACTACTACCAGACCGTCGAGCACAACATGCTCGAAGAGATGACCGCCGAACTGGAAGAAAGCAGCCAGTACGCCGAGCGCCGCGAAGCGATCCGTCGCTACAACGCCAACAGCCCGATCCTGAAAAAAGGCCTGGCGCTGACACCGGTGAAATTTGGGATTTCCTTCACCGCCAGTTTCCTCAATCAGGCCGGTGCGCTGATCCACATCTACACCGACGGCAGCATCCACCTGAACCACGGCGGCACGGAAATGGGTCAGGGCCTGAACACCAAAGTTGCGCAGGTCGTGGCGGAAGTGTTCCAGGTCGAAATCGATCGTGTGCAGATCACCGCGACCAACACCGACAAAGTGCCCAACACTTCGCCGACCGCTGCCTCCAGCGGCGCCGACCTGAACGGCAAAGCTGCGCAGAACGCAGCACAGACCATCAAGCAACGCTTGGTCGAGTTCGCCGCGCGGCACTACAAGGTCAGCGAAGAAGACGTCGAATTCCGCAACGGCCACGTGCGGGTGCGCGAGCAGATCCTGACTTTCGAAGCGCTGATCCAGCAGGCGTATTTCAATCAGGTCTCGCTGTCGAGCACTGGCTTCTACAAGACCCCGAAAATCTATTACGACCGCAGTCAGGCCCGTGGGCGTCCGTTCTATTACTTCGCTTTCGGCGCAGCCTGCTGCGAAGTGATCGTCGATACCCTGACCGGCGAGTACAAGATGCTGCGCACCGACATCCTGCACGACGTCGGCGCCTCGCTGAACCCGTCGATCGACATCGGTCAGGTCGAGGGCGGTTTCGTCCAGGGCATGGGCTGGCTGACCATGGAAGAGCTGGTCTGGAACAACAAGGGCAAGCTGATGACCAACGGCCCGGCCAGCTACAAGATTCCGGCGGTGGCGGACATGCCGCTGGATCTGCGAGTGAAACTGGTGGAAAACCGCAAGAACCCGGAAGACACGGTGTTCCATTCCAAAGCCGTCGGTGAACCGCCGTTCATGCTCGGCATTGCCGCTTGGTGCGCGATCAAGGACGCGGTGGCGAGCCTCGGTGATTATCAGCATCAGCCGAAGATCGATGCGCCGGCCACGCCGGAGCGGGTGTTGTGGGGCTGCGAGCAGATGCGCCAGCTCAAAGCGGTGAAAGCTGTCGAAGCTGAAACCGCGGTTGTTTGATGATCGTTCCCACGCTCTGCGTGGGAATGCAGCCCGCGACGCTCTGCGTCGCATCCTGAACAGCGGACGCGGAGCGTCCAGTGATGCATTCCCACGCAGAGCGTGGGAACGATCTGAGAGGTGTGTATGTACAACTGGATCGACGCCCTCGCCGACCTGCAGAATCAGGGCGAGCCCTGTGTGCTGGTGACAATCATCGAAGAACTTGGCTCGACGCCACGCAACGCCGGCTCGAAAATGGTCGTCAGCGCCGACCGGATGTTCGACACCATCGGTGGTGGGCATCTGGAATTCAAAGCCATGCAGATCGCCCGCGAGATGCTCGCCAGCGGCAAGCAGGACACCCATCTGGAGCGCTTCAGCCTCGGTGCCAGCCTCGGCCAGTGCTGCGGCGGCGCCACGGTGTTGCTGTTCGAACCCATGGGCCAGGTGCAGGCACAGATTGCCGTATTCGGTGCCGGCCATGTCGGGCGCGCCCTCGTGCCGCTGCTGGCCAGCCTGCCCTGCCGGGTGCGCTGGATCGATTCGCGCGAGGCCGAGTTCCCCGAACACATTCCCCACGGCGTGCGTAAAATCGTCAGCGAAGAGCCGGTGGACGAAGTCGATGATCTGCCCGCCGGCAGCTACTGCATCGTCATGACCCACAACCATCAGCTCGATCTGGAGCTGACCGCGGCGATTCTCAAGCGTAACGATTTCACTTGGTTCGGCCTGATCGGCTCGAAAACCAAACGCGCCAAATTCGAACACCGCCTGCGTGATCGTGGTTTCGACCCGAGCGTGGTGCAGCGCATGCGCTGCCCGATGGGCATCGGCGAAGTCAAAGGCAAACTGCCTGTGGAAATCGCCATCTCCATCGCCGGTGAAATCATCGCCACCTATAACGCCAACTTCGGCCAGCACAGCGCCCGCGCCGAACCGATTGCCCGATTGCTGCCCGCCTCGCGCCGCAGCCAGTCCGCCAAACTCAAAGCCTCAAACTGATTAGAGAACCCTCATGCCTCTGACTCGCAAAGCCTACCGCGCCGCCATTCTGCACAGCATTGCCGACCCTGCCGAAGTCGGCATCGAAGCCTCTTATGAATATTTCGAGGACGGCCTGCTGGTGGTCGACGACGGCAAGATCAGTGCCCTCGGCCACGCCAGCGAACTGCTGCCAACCCTGCCGGCGGATATCGAGATCAACCATTATCAGGATGCGCTGATCACACCGGGCTTTATCGACACACACATTCACCTGCCGCAGACCGGCATGGTCGGCTCCTACGGCGAGCAATTGCTCGACTGGCTGAACACCTACACCTTCCCCTGCGAAAGCCAGTTTGATGATAAGGCCCACGCCGACGAAGTGGCCGATATTTTCATCAAGGAACTGCTGCGCAACGGCACCACCACGGCGCTGGTGTTCGGCAGCGTGCACCCGCAGTCAGTCAATTCGTTTTTCGAAGCGGCGGAAAAGCTAGATCTGCGCATGATCGCCGGCAAGGTGATGATGGACCGCAATGCCCCGGATTATCTGGTCGATACCGCCGAATCCAGCTACGTCGACAGCAAGGCGCTGATCGAGCGCTGGCACGGCAAGGGTCGCTTGCACTATGCGGTGACGCCGCGCTTCGCCCCAACCAGCACCCCGGAACAACTGACCCTGGCCGGGCAATTGCTGACGGAATATCCGGATCTGTACATGCAGACCCACATCAGCGAGAACCTCAAGGAGATCGAGTGGGTCAAGGAGCTGTTCCCGGAGCGCAAGGGCTACCTCGACGTCTACGATCACTACCAATTGCTCGGCGAACGCTCGGTATTCGCCCACGGCGTGCACCTGTGTGACGAAGAATGCGCGCGACTGGCGGAAACCGGCTCGGCGATCTCGTTCTGCCCGACCTCGAACCTGTTCCTCGGCAGCGGCCTGTTCAACCTGCCGATGGCGGAAAAGCACAAGCTCAATGTCGGCCTCGGCACCGACGTCGGCGGCGGTACCAGTTTCTCACTGCTGCAAACCCTCAACGAAGCCTACAAGGTCATGCAACTGCAGGGCGCGCGGTTGAGCCCGTTCAAGTCGCTGTATCTGGCGACCCTCGGGGGTGCGCGGGCGCTGCGCCTGGAAGACAGGATCGGTAACCTGCAACCGGGCTCCGATGCCGACTTCCTAGTGCTGGATTACAACGCCACGCCGCTGCTGAGCTATCGCTTGAAGCAGTCCAATAACATTGCCGAGACGTTGTTTGTGTTGATGACGCTGGGCGATGACCGCACCGTGGCGCAGACGTATGCAGCGGGGGCGCTGGTGCATCAGCGCTAGGTTTTCCTGCACTGATCGTTCCCACGCTCTGCGTGGGAATGCAGCCCGTGACGCTCCGCGTCACTGGACGCGGAGCGTCCCTAGAGACATTCCCACGCGGAGCGTGGGAACGATCATCCCCGGTGGTGTTTATTTAGGGGGGTTTTTGTTGCCTGTCAGATTGTCTTCGCGAGCAGGCTCGCTCCCACCTTTGAAATGCATTCCCCTGTGGGAGCGAGCCTGCTCGCGAAAGCCGCGACTCGATTTCAGATCAGAGCTTGGCCGCTGGACGCCCAGGCTTCTTGGTCTGCAACAAATGCGAGAACACCGCATGCAGATCATCCGACGCGCCTTCCTCGTCGAGGTTGAGCTTGCTGTCGATGTGATCCATGTGATGCATCATCAGGTTCACCGCCAGTTCGCCGTCGCGCTTTTCAATGGCGTCGATCAACTGCGTGTGTTCGTCGTACGAACAATGCGAGCGGTTGCCGCTTTCGTACTGGGCGATGATCAGCGAGGTCTGCGACACCAGGCTGCGCTGGAAGCTGATCAACGGTGCGTTCATTGCCGCTTCCGCCAGCTTCAGGTGGAATTCACCCGACAGACGAATACCGGCGCCGCGATCGCCGCGGGAGAAACTGTCGCGCTCATCGTTGACCATCTGCCGCAGTTCGGCGATCTGCTCGACCGTGGCATGTTGCACCGCCAGTTCAGTGATCGCCCGCTCGACCAGACGTCGGGCGAGAAACACCTGACGCGCCTCTTCAACGCTCGGGCTGGCCACCACGGCGCCACGGTTCGGCCGCAACAGCACCACGCCTTCATGGGCCAGACGCGACAGCGCGCGGCGAATGATGGTGCGGCTCACCCCGAAGATTTCCCCCAGCGCTTCTTCGCTCAACTTGGTACCGGGCGCCAGACGCTGCTCGAGGATGGCCTCGAAGATATGCGCGTAGACAATATCGTCCTGGGTTCCGCTGCGGCCGGCTTTGCCTGCTCGCGGTTGTTTCTTGAGGGGTTGCAACTGTTCGTTCATGGGCACTCGAGTCGGGAAAACTGCGGCGAATAGACCGTGACTGTAATACGGCACAGTAGGTCGCTGGCAAGTATCGCGTAAAAAACAGCGCGATTGTACACAATGAATGGTGGCAACACGACTGTACGGCTGTTTGCGCCTGCGGCTGTATTGCAACGCTGGGTTACGTTTGAGTTTAGGCTTGATCGCAGAATCCGCCTTCTACGCACAATCCCCTTATGCAGGAGCTGCCGAAGGCTGCGATCTCTTGATCTTGCTTCTTAAAATCAACGTCAAAAGATCGCAGCCTTCGGCAGCTCCTACAGGGGATGTGTTGTGGCGGACATCTCCATTGGTATAAGGAACACCGCCGTCATGACCGACGCCACCCACGCCCGCCTGCGCCCTCTGGCCGACACTTCGCCTTCCGCCATCGTCGCCGGTTTCATCGCGATGATGACCGGTTACACCAGTTCGCTGGTGCTGATGTTCCAGGCCGGGCAAGCGGCCGGGCTGACCAGCGGGCAGATTTCCTCGTGGATCTGGGCGATTTCGATCGGCATGGCTGTGTGTTCGATCGGCCTGTCGCTGCGCTATCGCACACCGATCACCATCGCCTGGTCGACCCCCGGCGCGGCGTTGCTGATCACCAGCCTGGGCGGCGTCAGTTACGGCGAGGCGATCGGCGCCTACATCACGTGCGCGGTACTGGTAACGATCTGCGGCCTGACCGGCAGCTTCGAACGGCTGGTGAAAAAGATCCCGGCCTCTTTGGCGGCAGCTCTGCTGGCAGGGATCCTGTTCAAGATCGGCAGCGAAATCTTCGTCGCCGCGCAACACCGTACCGGGCTGGTGCTGGGAATGTTCTTCACTTATCTACTGGTCAAGCGCCTGTCGCCACGCTATGCCGTGCTCGCGGCGCTGCTGATCGGCACCGCGCTGTCGGGCTTCATGGGGCTGCTGGATTTCAGTGCGTTTCATCTGGAAGTTGCCACGCCAGTCTGGACCACCCCGCACTTTTCACTGGCGGCGACCATCAGCATCGGCATTCCGCTGTTCGTGGTGGCGATGACCTCGCAGAACATGCCCGGCATCGCCGTGCTGCGTGCTGATGGCTACAACGTCCCGGCCTCGCCACTGATCACCACCACCGGCATCGCCTCGCTGCTGTTGGCGCCGTTCGGCTCCCACGGCATCAACCTCGCAGCGATCAGCGCGGCGATCTGCACCGGCCCGCATGCCCACGAAGATCGCAACAAACGTTACACCGCAGCGGTCTGGTGCGGGGTGTTCTACGGCATTGCCGGGGTGTTCGGCGCGACGTTGGCGGCATTGTTTGCGGCGTTGCCCAAGGAACTGGTGCTGTCGATTGCCGCGCTGGCGCTGTTCGGCTCGATCATCAATGGCTTGAGCATCGCCATGAACGAAGTGAAGGAACGGGAAGCGGCGTTGATCACCTTCATGGTCACGGCGTCGGGGTTGACGCTGTTTTCCATTGGTTCGGCGTTTTGGGGGATTGTGGCGGGGGTCTTGACGCTGGTGATTTTGAATTGGCGCAGAGCTTAAGATCAAAAGCCCCTCACCCTAGCCCTCTCCCAAAGGGAGAGGGGACTGACCAAGGTGCTCGGAAGATATACGCCGACGAGGGATACCAAGTCGAACTCACATCCCGAAAAGCCCACAAATCGGCCCCCTCTCCCTCGGGAAAGGGCTGGGGTGAGGGGCGAATCCACCACCAAACCCAAGCCGTACCACCCAAACCCCAGACGAAAAAAAACGGCGACCCTCAGGTCGCCGTTTTTTTCAGTATCACTTGGCCGCGTTGATCGGCTTTTCCGGATACCACACGTCCAGCAGCGGGCTGACTTCGTACTTGGTCAGCTCGGAGCGGTTTTTCAGCCAGGCTTCAACGGCAGCGCGCTGCTCTTCGTTGACCGAGCCACGCTTCTGCAGGCACACCAGACCGAAGTCGTCGCCGCCAACATAACCCAGACCGTTGGCTTCCATGGCTTCTTTGATGAATGCTTCGAGGAAAGCGTCAATGGCTTCTTCGGACAAGTCTTCTTTGAAGTCCAGGTTCAGTTCGAAACCCAGCTCTTGAAATTCATCAACGCACAGTTTTTTGCGCAGACGCTGGGAACGGTTAGTCGCCATTGGAACAATCCTCTTAAGTAATAACGGCCGGCACTTTACCAGTTTAAGCCGGCGATTGCCCGACTCTCTGGTCGCTGCGGCCGACCGCCTGTAAAAAAATAAGCGATTGGCCGGGCCTGACACGGCACAAGCTGTTACAGCTTGGGGCATAATGCCGACACTTTCATGACCACTGAGGGCCTTTTCATCCATGTCCTCGTCTTTTTTCCCCTCTTTTGCAGGGTTTTATTGCATATGATCAAATCGTTGCGTCCACTGTTTCTCGCCGGCCTTCTTCTGCCTCTGGCCCTGCCTGTCTCCGCTGCCACCATCAACACTTCCCTCACCCCGAACGTCGAAAAAGCCCTCAAGGCCAGCAAGTTGCAGCCCACTGCGCTGTCGCTGGTGATGGTGCCGCTCGACGGTCCGGGCACGCCGACGGTGTTCAACGCCGACGTCTCGGTCAATCCGGCCTCGACGATGAAACTGGTCACCACCTACGCGGCGCTGGAAATGCTCGGCCCCAACCATCAGTGGAAAACCGAGTTCTACACCGACGGCGACCTGAACGGCGGCATTCTCAACGGCAACCTCTACCTCAAGGGTGGCGGTGACCCGAAGCTGAACATGGAAAAACTCTGGCTGCTGATGCGCGACCTGCGCGCCAACGGCGTGACCCAGATTACCGGTGACCTGATCCTCGACCGCAATTTCTTCGTGCAGCCGCAATTGCCGGAATTCAACGATGACGGCAACGACGACAACAAGCCGTTCCTGGTCAAGCCCGACTCATTGCTGGTCAACCTCAAGGCCCTGCGCTTCGTCGCGCGCAATGACGGTGGCCGCGTACTGATTTCGGTTGAGCCGCCGATTGCCAGCATTCGTATCGAAAACACCGTCAAGGCGCTGCCGTCCAAGCAATGCACCGGTGGCGTGCGCTACAACCCGGTGCCGCAGGCCGATGGCAGCGTGACCGTGACCGTCGGCGGCCAGTTGGGCGAAGGCTGCAGCTCGCAGACTTACCTGTCGCTGCTCGACCATGCGACCTACACCGCGGGCGCCGTAAGGGCGATCTGGAAGGAGCTGGGTGGCAGCATTCAGGGCAAGGATCGTCTGGCACCGACGCCGAGCGGCGCCAAACTGCTCGCCCGCGCGTACTCGCCGGATCTGGCCGAGATCATCCGCGACATCAACAAATACAGTAACAACACCATGGCCCAGCAGCTGTTCCTCAGTCTTGGCCAGCGTTTCCGCAACGATGCCGACGGTGATGACGCGCGGGCTGCGCAGCGCGTGGTGCGGCAGTGGCTGGCGAAGAAAGGCATCACCGCGCCGCATCTGGTGATGGAGAATGGCTCTGGTCTGTCGCGGGCCGAGCGGGTCAGTGCACGTGAGATGGCCAACATGCTGCAGGCCGCCTGGCACAGCCCGTACGCCGCCGAGTACATCAGCTCGCTGCCGATTGCCGGCACCGACGGCACCATGCGCAAACGTCTGAAAACCACGGCGATGCGCGGCGAAGCCCACGTCAAGACCGGCACCCTGAACACCGTGCGCGCGATCGCCGGTTTCAGCCGTGACGTGAATGGCAATACCTGGGCGGTGGTAGCGATCCTTAACGACAAGGCCCCGTTCGGCGCCTCGTCGGTACTCGATCAGGTGCTGCTGGATCTGTACAAACAGCCGAAACTGCCGCAGACCGCTTCGGTGCTCTAACGCAATCCAAGCCACATCACAAAACCCTGTGGGAGCTGGCTTGCCAGCGATAGCGGACTGTCAGTCACCGAATATGCTGACTGGAATGACCCTATCGCTGGCAAGCCAGCTCCCACAGGTTTGTGGTGTATCGAGCATCAGCGGCTCAGCTCATCTCCCGCTCAACCCGATCCCGGCCATTCTGCTTCGCCGCGTAAACCCCTGAGTCAGCGCGCAGCAATAGCGCATCTGCGCCCTCCCCCGGGCGCCAGCTGGCGATGCCGAAACTCGCGGTGACCAAGCCGACCACGTCCACCGGCGCGCTGCGCAAACCTTCCCACAACTCCATCGCCAGCATGTAGGCGTGTTCGCCGTCGATGTCCGGGCACAGCACCATGAACTCTTCACCGCCCAAACGGCAGAACACGTCGGTGCGGCGCAGGCGATGGCCGATCCGCTCGCAGACTGCCTGCAGCACGCGGTCGCCGACGGCGTGGCCGAACTGATCGTTGATGCGCTTGAAGTGGTCGATGTCGAGCATGATCACCGACAGCTCACCGCCGCCACGCTCGACCCGGGCCATTTCGGTGGTCAGGCGTTCCTGGAAATAGCGGCGGTTGTGAATGCCGGTCAGCGAGTCGGTGATCGACAACGCGCGCAATTCTTCTTCCACGCGCTTGAGATCGGAGATATCCGAGATATAACCGTGCCACAGCACTCCGCCGCCCGGCAGCTCTTCCGGTGTCGCCTCGCCGCGCACCCAGCGCAGACCGCGCTCGGGCAGTTGCACGCGGTACTCCTCGCGCCAGGGGCTGAGGTTTTCCGCCGATTCGCGGATCGAGCTGCGCACGCGAATCGCATCTTGCGGGTGGATACGACTGAAGATCGCCTCGGAGTCGAGCAGCAGCACATCCGGCTCCAGCTCGTAGATTTCGCGGATGCCATCGCTGGCGTAGATCACGCTGAAGCGTCCGTCGAATTCCATCTTGAATTGGTAGATGCCACCGGGAACATGGGCGCTGAGCTTCTTCAGCAATGTGTCGCGTGCTGCCAGCACCTCGTGCACGCGTTTGCGTTCGGTGATGTCGATGCAGATCGCCAGATGACCGACCCACAGGCCTTGCTCGTCAAGCACCGGGGTGGCGAGCATGTTCACCGGCAGGTGACTGCCATCGCTGCGCACCAGGGTCCATTCGCGTGCCTCGTGGCCGCCGACTTCGCCGCCCTCGACCAGCATCGCGTGGCAAGTCGGAATGTTTTTGCCGTAGCGCGCACTCAACTCGGCCGAACGCGCCGCCAGTTCCCGTGGCAAATGCAGGTTCTCCAGGGTCATGCGCCCAACGACTTCGGCGCTGCTGTAGCCGAGCATTTGCTCGGCACCGGGATTGAAAGTGTTGATCACGCCGCGCAGGTCAGTGGCAATGATCGCGACCTGAGTGGCGGCATTCAGCACGCCGCGCAACTGACCGTGGGTGCCGCGCAACTCCTGCTCGCGCTCGTGCAACTCCTGAGTGCGCACCTCGACCAGGCGCACCGCGCGCTGGCGCTGGCTGACCAGCACATAAAGCAAGGCGCTGAGCAATGCGCTGAGCAAGCCGCCCAGAATGATCACGCTGCCCACCGACGAATGGTTGGCCTGCATGAACGCTTCGCTCGGCAGGATATCGACCTGATAGTCGTGATCGGCCATGCGCAGCAAGCGCGTCGCCGCCAGTTCGCCGGGCACCGCCTCGTTGCTCGATTCGAACAGCGCCTCGTGCTGATCCTGGGTCGACAGGTCGAGAATGCGCACCGACAGATAATCGTGCAGGGCATCGGGCAATCCATCGGCGAGCAACTGGCGCATGCTGATCACCGCCATCACATAGCCGAACGGCTGCGATTCTCCAGCGCGACTGACCGGCGCCAGCAGCAGCACACCACGCGCATACGACGGCTCGATCCCGACCAGATGCATCGGTTGCGACACCGCCATGCTGCCGAGCTGGTCGGCGCGTTGCAGGGTTTCGCGGCGCATGGGTTGGGCGAGCAAGTCGTAGCCCAGTGGTGGCGCCAGTCGGCTTTGGGTTTGCGTGTAGAGCACCGGCACGTATTCCTCGCGCGGCGCCGCCAGTTGCAGCTCGCCCTTGGCGTCCAGTTCGCGAATGGTGAAATTGCTCAGGCCCTCATCACGCACCTGCTGTTCGAACGCGGTCCGTTCGGCACCGCTGACTCGCGGCGCGTAGGTATAGGCTTGGGTGCGCAGCAATAAGGGTCGAGAGTAACCATCGAATTCAGCGCGGGACACCGATTCGGAGTTGGCGAAGAACCGCCGCAGGCCATCGAGACGTTGCTCCTGGTCCTGAAAACGTTCGGCGATGCGGCTGTAGCGTTCGTTGGCCAGCAGTTGGAAACGCTGACGCGATTGTTGCTGAAACTGGTTGAAGGTGCCCCATGCGAGCAGCCCGGTGAGAATCCCGCCGGCAAGCAACACCAGCAAAGCGACCAGCCAGGCTGAGACGTCTTCACTGATGAAACCGAGGATTTTCGGGCGCACGGGGTGCAACGGCATAAGCACGACTCACTCCGCCAGATTTGCGGGAAAACCCCATTGGCGGTGTGTGAGTTATAGCTATTAGCCACTAATTTAGCTAGCACCGCTGGATCCACCGAGCCGTTAAAAATCAACGCTCTGTGGATCCAACCAGTGAACGCGTCAACGAGCCGTGATTTTCCAGGCGCGGTGGATCTTGGTATTGCGGGCGAAATCCGGATCAATGGTCTGCGCGCTGATTTCCTCGACCGCATAACGCTCGGCGAGGTTTTCCTCCAACTGGAACTTGCGGAAGTTGTTGGAGAAATACAGCACGCCACCCGGTGCCAGCCGCGCCATCGCCAAGTCGATCAACTGCACCTGATCGCGCTGCACATCGAAGATGCC
Organism: Pseudomonas sp. RG1; assembly: GCF_025910115.1. Taxonomy (NCBI): domain Bacteria; kingdom Pseudomonadati; phylum Pseudomonadota; class Gammaproteobacteria; order Pseudomonadales; family Pseudomonadaceae; genus Pseudomonas; species Pseudomonas sp. RG1. The sequence continues at coordinate 151,074 of NZ_JAPCIK010000016.1, read as the reverse complement.
TTCCATGCGCTTGGAGTTGGAGAACGTCGGCGGGTCAATGAAGATCAGGTCGTATTCGTCACGGCTGCTTTCCAGCCACGCCATCACATCGCCCTGCTCCAGACGGTTCTTGTCCGAGAAACCGTTCAACGACAAGTTGCGCCGCGCCCAGTCCAGATAGGTTTTCGACAGGTCGACGCTGGTGGTGCTGCGCGCGCCACCCTTGGCCGCGTGCACGCTGGCGGTCGCGGTGTAACAGAACAGATTGAGGAAGCGTTTGCCGGCCGCCTCTTTCTGAATGCGCATGCGCATCGGCCGGTGATCGAGGAACAGGCCGGTGTCGAGGTAGTCGGTGAGGTTGACCAGCAACTTCACGCCACCTTCATTGACCTCGACGAACTTGCCCTGCGCAGCCTGACGCTCGTACTGCTTGGTGCCGCTCTGGCGCTCGCGGCGCTTGACCACCACGCGGTTCTTGTCGACGTTCAACGCCTGCGGAATGGCCGCCAGCGCATCGAACATGCGCGCCGAGGCTTTTTCCGGGTCGATGGATTTCGGCGCGGCGTATTCCTGAACGTGCACCCAGTCGTGGTACAGGTCGATGGCCATCGCGTATTCCGGCATGTCGGCATCATAGACGCGGTAGCAATCGATGCCTTCGCGCTTGACCCACTTGCCCATCGCCTTGAGATTTTTCTGCAAGCGATTGGCAAACATCTGCCCGCCTTCACTCAAGCGCGGCTGTTCAATCACTGGCGCCGGGGCTGGCGTCGGCTTGATCGGGTTGCCGTTCTTGTTGAACTTGCGCTCTTGCGGCTCGTCCGGGGTCTGATCGTAAGCCGCTTGCTCGCGCTCGGCCTGACGCTGTTCCGGAGTGCGACGTTCGCCAGTGACGAACTGATCGGGCAGAACCTTGATCAGCAGCAGTTTGCACGGCAGCGCGCCGTTCCAGAACGAATACTGTTTGTGGCTGCGGATACCCATGCGCTTGCCCAGATCCGGGGCGCCGGTGAACACCGCCGCTTCCCAGTTCAGGCAGGCCTGACGCAGACGCTCGCCGAGGTTCTGATAGAGATACAGCAGGCTGGCTTCGTCACCGAGACGCTCGCCGTACGGCGGGTTGCAGATCACCAGACCTTTCTGGTTCTGATCCGGGCGCGGCTCGAAGGTCGCCACTTCGCCCTGGTAGATCTTGATCCACTCGCTGAGGCCGGCGCGTTCAACGTTGTTGCGGCCTGGCTGAATCAATCGTGGATCGGCTTCGTAACCGCGAATCCACAGCGGCGGTTTGGCCAGACCGGCGGCGGCACGCTCGACGGCTTCTTCATGGAGTTTTTTCCAGAGTGCCGGCACGTGACCGAGCCACGCGGTAAAGCCCCACTGCTCGCGACGCAGGTTCGGCGCCATGTCGGCGGCAATCATCCCGGCTTCGACGAGGAACGTACCGACACCGCACATCGGGTCAGCCAGTGCGCCACCTTCGGCAGCAATACGCGGCCAACCGGAGCGAATGAGGATTGCCGCCGCGAGGTTTTCCTTCAGCGGCGCCGCGCCCTGCTGCAAGCGATAGCCGCGCTGGTGCAGGCTGTGGCCGGAAAGGTCGAGGGACAGAATCGCTTCGCCGCGATCCAGACGCAGGTGGATACGCAGGTCCGGGTTGAGTTTGTCGATGGATGGACGATCGCCCTGCGGCGTGCGCAGTTTGTCGACGATGGCGTCTTTGACTTTCAGCGCGCCGAAGTGGGTATTGTCGATGCCCGAGCCGTGGCCGCTGAACTCGACGGCCAGGGTGCCGTCGCTGAGCATGTGATCCTGCCAGTCGATGTCGAGCACGCCGTGGTAGAGGTCTTCGGCGTCCTTCATCGGGAAACGCTTGAGCACCAGCAACACACGGTTGGCCAGACGCGACCAGAGGCACAGGCGATAGGCGGTTTCCATGGTCGCCATGCCACGCACGGCGGAGGTGTGCTCGCGCGCTTCTTCAAGGCCAAGCCCGACGGCTTCCTCGATGAGCAGGCCTTCAAGGCCTTTGGGGCAAGTGAGGAAGAGTTCGAAACGATCGGACATGGTAATTCCAGAGCCTTTGGCTAGTGGGCCGGCAACGCATTGCCGACCCGGTTTTCAATCAGGCGCTTTTCTGAAAGAGCGCCCGCGTGGCACGAAGGTGTGCCGTTCCATCCCCGCTGCTCGGGTTAAAAGAGCTTAGATGCCGGGACAGATAAAAAAGTTGGTGCAACAAAAAGACTGAAAGCGACCCTTCGTCGAATATTACCCAAGCGCAAACGTGGGTCATTCTCACTAAAGGATTAACCCCCTGAGTCAGCGGGGCGCCGATCATACCGGGGTTTGCGCATTGAACGTTGAATAAATACGCGGTTACTTATCGCCATAGCATCCTTTACGTTACGTGCTTATGACAAAACGATCATTCCCTCGGTGTGACTCATTGGTTAGAACTGAGCACAGGTTGACGTCGCAACGGCGTCAACACCTTGGCTCGCCACGCCGGCAGCGAGCCGCACGATGGCAGGTTTTTTCTGCCAGACCTCAATTGAGGTCAACGCGACACTACAGTCAACAAGTGAGGGAAACACCCTATGAGAAGACTTAAGCGTGATCCGTTGGAAAGAGCATTTTTGCGCGGATATCAATATGGCGTTGGTGGCAAATCCCGTGAGCTTTGCCCATTTACTCTACCGTCGGTACGTCAAGCCTGGATCAACGGCTGGCGAGAAGGACGCGGCGACAACTGGGACGGTATGACCGGCACTGCGGGAATCCACAGACTCAACGAACTTCACGCCGTCGGCTGACACAGGGCATTTATTCCGACACGACAATCTGAATTTGCAATGAATTAACCACGCACGTCCTTCCCGGACGGCGGGCTACGGCCCAGGGGCTCCTTCGAGGAGCCCTTTTTGATGCCTGCAAAAAGGGTTAACCGGGTTCCACGTGGCGAGGGGATGTATCCCCGCTCGGCTGCGCAGCAGTCGCGAAGTCGGAATTTCAATTTAACTGGCATATCAATGTGCAAGGTTTGGGGCTGCTGGGCAGCCCAGCGGGGATAAATCCCCTCGCCACAAAGGCCCCCCAACGCCTCGGCAATCCTCAGCGCAACGCGGCGATCGCATCCACCGATTCACGAATCAGCGCCGGGCCTTTGTAGATGAAGCCCGAATAGATCTGCACCAGGCTCGCGCCAGCAGTGATTTTCTCCGCCGCGTGTTTGCCCTCGGTAATCCCGCCCGCGGCAATGATCGGCAAGCGTCCGGCCAATTCGCCCGCCAGCACTTTCACGGTATGGGTGCTCTTCTCACGCACTGGCGCGCCGGACAGACCGCCCGCCTCGTCGCCATGCTCCATGCCTTCAACACCGACACGGCTCAAAGTCGTATTGGTGGCGATGACCGCGTCCATGCCGGTTTCGATCAATGCCTGGGCAACCTGCGCAGTCTCTTCGTCGGTCATGTCCGGCGCGATCTTGATCGCCAGCGGCACATGCTTGCCGTGACGCAGGGCCAGTTCGGCGCGACGAGTGGCCAGATCCGCGAGCAATTGCTTGAGCGAGTCACCGAACTGCAGGCTGCGCAGGCCCGGGGTGTTTGGCGAGCTGACGTTGACGGTGACGTAGCTGGCGTGGGCGTAAACCTTGTCCAGGCAGATCAGGTAATCGTCGACCGCACGCTCGACGGGAGTGTCGAAGTTCTTGCCGATATTGATGCCCAGCACGCCCTGGTATTTTGCCGCAGCGACCCGCGCCAGCAGGTTATCCACACCGAGGTTGTTGAAACCCATGCGGTTGATGATCGCCTCGGCTTCCGGCAGGCGGAAGATCCGTGGTTTCGGGTTACCCGGTTGTGGGCGCGGGGTCACGGTGCCGATTTCGACAAAACCGAAACCCAATTGTGCAAAGCCGTCGATGGCCGCGCCGTTCTTGTCCAGACCTGCCGCCAGCCCCACCGGGTTCGGGAACTCCAGCCCCATGACGGTCACCGGCATTTTCGCCGGCGCCTTGCACAGCAAGCCGTTGAGGCCCAAACGTCCACCCGCGCCGATCAGATCCAGCGACAGATCGTGGGAGGTTTCCGGGGAAAGTTTGAACAACAGCTGACGGGCCAGGGTGTACATGGGCGGCAATGACTCGGGCGGCGAAAAGAGGCGGCGATTATAGCCGGGCATCGTCCCCCGGCGCGAGGCGCCTGCGCGAATCAGGCGACTGGCATATGCCTTGCACCACCCCGCTCATCAGTCTGCCGACCAATGACGGCGCGCAGGCCAGGACAATGGCGTCGTCCCCGGGTTTTGCCTGCGCAGAATCCGGGACGACGTTTTTTTTGAGGTAGCGTATGAACGAAACGTCCTTGGGGCCTCTGGCCTGGGTCAATGGCAGCGATGCGCCGGAAAAGAGCGCGATCAATCTCGGCTTCATGGCGCTGAGCGACTGCGCCTCGGTGGTGGTCGCCGCCACCCAGGGCTTCGCCCAGCCCTACGGCCTGACCCTGAACCTCAAGCGTCAGGCGTCATGGGCCAACCTGCGCGACAAACTGGTCAGCGGCGAACTGGATGCCGCGCACAGCCTGTACGGACTGATTTACGCGGTGCACCTGGGCATCGGCGGCGTCGCCCCGACCGACATGGCAGTGCTGATGGGTCTGAACCAGAATGGCCAGAGCCTGAACCTGTCCCATGGTTTGCAACAGGCTGGCGTGAACAGTCCTGAAGCGCTCGATCGGCACGTGCACCAAAGCCGCGCAAAACTGACCTTCGCCCAGACCTTTCCCACCGGCACCCATGCGATGTGGCTTTATTACTGGCTGGCGAGCCAGGGCATTCATCCGTTGCAGGACGTCGACAGCGTGGTCGTGCCGCCGCCGCAAATGGTCGCGCACCTGCAAGCCGGGCGCATCGACGGTTTTTGCGTCGGCGAACCGTGGGCGGCCAGCGCCGTGCAGCAGGATCTCGGCTTCACCCTGGCGACCAGCCAAAGCATCTGGCCCGACCACCCGGAAAAAGTCCTCGGCTGCACCCGCGAATTCGTCGAGCAATATCCCAACACCGCGCGGGCGCTGGTCATGGCCATTCTTGAGGCCAGTCGCTTCATCGAAGAAAGCCCGGAAAACCGCCGCAGCACCGCGCAATTGCTCAGCGCCACCGAATACCTCGACACTCCCGCCGCGTGCATCGAGCCGCGTTTTATGGGTGACTACGCCGATGGCCTCGGTAATCGCTGGCAGGATCCGCATGCGCTGCGTTTTCATGGCGATGGCGAGGTCAATCTGCCCTACCTTTCCGACGGCATGTGGTTCATGACCCAGTTCCGTCGCTGGGGTCTGTTGCGCGAGGATCCGGATTATCTGGCCGTCGCCCGCCAGGTTCAGCGTCTGGATCTGTATCGCGAGGCAGCGAGCGCTGTCGGTATTGCGGCTTCGCACGCCGACCTGCGCAGCAGCCAGTTGCTCGACGGCAAGGTCTGGGACGGCAGCGATCCGGCGGGCTATGCGCGCAGTTTCAAACTGCATGCCCTGAACGACACCGCCCCCCTTCTCGCCCAGCGCTGACAGGAGACCGCGAACATGTTGCGCATTCTGCTGATCAACGACACCGCGAAAAAAGTCGGACGCCTGAAAGCGGCGCTGACCGAGGCCGGCTTCGAGGTAATCGACGAGTCCGGCCTGACCATCGACCTGCCGGCGCGCGTCGAAACGGTGCGCCCGGACGTGATCCTGATCGATACCGAGTCACCGAGCCGCGATGTCATGGAGCAAGTGGTGCTGGTTAGCCGCGACCAGCCCCGGCCGATCGTGATGTTCACCGACGAACATGACCCGGGGGTGATGCGTCAGGCGATCAAGTCCGGGGTCAGTGCCTACATCGTCGAAGGCATTCACGCACAACGGTTGCAGCCGATTCTCGACGTGGCGATGGCGCGCTTCGAGAGTGACCAGGCCTTGCGCGCGCAATTGCAGGCCCGTGACCAGCAACTGGCCGAGCGCAAGCGCATCGAACTGGCCAAGGGTTTGCTGATGAAGATGAAGGACTGCAACGAGGAAGAGGCCTATACGCTGATGCGCCGCCAGGCCATGAGCCGCCAGCAGAAGCTGATTCAGGTGGCGGAGCAGATCATTGCCATGAGTGAGTTGCTGGGCTGAAATTTTCGCTGCAAATCAAGAGCCCCTCACCCTAGCCCTCTCCCGGAGGGAGAGGGGACCGACCGCGTTGTCTTGCGCTGTCCGCCGACCTGAACGACCGAGTCGATTATGGATTCACTCGAAATCTTTCAGATCGGCAAATGATTCGGCCATCCCCCGCTCGGTTCCCTCTCCCTCTGGGAGAGGGCTAGGGTGAGGGGCTTTTGCTTTTCAGCTGTTGGCACAAATCTCGCTAAGTAAACCGCACAGGTAACCAACGGCGGTTGCCCCACCTACGACAAAGACGTCGCTCACCCCGTTCGCCCCCCGGCGAATCAGGTAGCGGCGTTTTTGCGTTTTGGCCCCACAGAACGGGGCCGGTGGTGCGGCCGTGAGGCGCTCCACCTGCTGTGCATGACTCCTTTCGAGACTCTTTTCAGCCGAGGTGCGCGATGAATTCAAGCTTCTGGAAATCCGGCCATACCCCGACCCTGTTCGCGGCCTTCCTGTATTTCGACCTGAGCTTCATGGTCTGGTACCTGCTCGGCCCGCTGGCGGTGCAGATTGCCGCCGACCTGCACCTGACCACCCAGCAACGCGGCCTCGTCGTCGCCACGCCGATTCTCGCCGGCGCGGCGTTGCGCTTCGCCATGGGCATGCTCGCTGATCGCTTGTCGCCCAAGACCGCCGGGCTGATCGGCCAGGTCATCGTCATCTGCGCGCTGTTCGGTGCCTGGAAACTCGGCATCCACAGTTATGAACAGGCGCTGATCCTCGGCCTGTTCCTCGGCATGGCGGGCGCGTCGTTCGCCGTGGCCCTGCCGCTGGCCTCGCAGTGGTATCCACCAGAACATCAGGGCAAAGCCATGGGCATCGCCGGTGCGGGCAACTCCGGCACCGTGTTCGCCGCGCTGCTGGCGCCAGTGATTGCCGCCGCGTTCGGCTGGAGCAATGTCTTCGGTTTCGCCCTGATCCCGCTGGTTCTGACCTTGGCGCTGTTCGCCCTGTTGGCAAAAAACGCCCCGCAGCGGCCAAAACCGAAAGCCATGGCCGACTACTTCAAGGCCCTCGGTGATCGCGACAGTTGGTGGTTCATGTTTTTCTACAGCGTCACCTTCGGCGGTTTCATCGGCCTGGCCAGCGCCCTGCCCGGTTACTTCAACGATCAATACGGTCTGAGCCCGGTAACCGCCGGCTACTACACCGCTGCCTGCGTGTTCGGCGGCAGCCTGATGCGGCCACTGGGTGGCGCGCTGGCCGATCGCTTCGGCGGCATTCGCACCTTGCTGGCGATGTACACCGTCGCTGCCATCTGCATCGCCGCCGTCGGCTTCAATCTGCCAAGTTCCTACGCGGCGCTGGCGCTTTTCGTCTGCACCATGCTCGGCTTGGGCGCGGGCAACGGTGCGGTTTTCCAACTGGTGCCGCAGCGTTTTCGTCTGGAGATCGGCGTGATGACCGGGCTGATCGGCATGGCCGGCGGTATCGGCGGCTTCGCCCTCGCGGCCGGCATGGGCGCGATCAAGCAAAGCACCGGCAGCTATCAACTGGCACTGTGGTTGTTCGCCAGCCTCGGCGTGCTGGCATGGTTTGGCCTGCACGGCGTCAAGCGTCGCTGGAGAACCACCTGGGGTTCGGCGGCAGTAACGGCGGCGCGGGTCTGAGGCCTCAATGGCCCTGCAACTGAGCTTCGCCGAAGCCAGCGCCACCGGCCCGCGCGCGGAGAATCAGGACGCCCTGCGTTCGGTGACACCGGCGCCGGCACTGGCGGTGAGCAAGGGTTATCTGTTCGCCATCGCCGACGGCGTCAGCCAGTGCGCCGATGGCGGCCTCGCCGCGCGTTCGACCTTGCAGGCGCTGGCGCTGGACTACTACGCGACGCCGGAAACCTGGAGCGTGGCCCAAGCGCTGGATCGCCTGCTGCTTGCGCAAAATCGCTGGCTGCAGGCCAACGGCGGCGGGCAACCGCTGCTGACCACGGTCAGCGCGCTGGTGATGCGCGGTCGACGCTTCACCCTCGCCCATGTCGGCGATTGCCGGGTCTATCGCTGGCACGCCGAGCGCTTGCAGCGCATCAGCGAGGATCACGTCTGGGAGCAACCGGGCATGCAACACGTGCTCAAACGTGCGCTCGGGCTCGATCAGCATCTGGTCCTGGATTTCCTCGACGGCGAACTGCGTGAGGGCGAAAGCTTCGTGCTGCTCAGCGACGGCGTCTGGTCGACCCTGGGCGATACCGCGATCGCCGCGATTCTGCGCGATCAAGTGGATCTGCCCAGCGCGGCGCAAACCTTGGTCAACGCCGCGCATCTGGCCGGCAGTCAGGACAACGCCAGTGCCCTGCTGGTGCGCGTCGATGCGCTGGGCGAAGCGAGCATCGGCGATGCGCTGGTGCAATTGCAGCAATGGCCACTGCCGCCAACGCTGAAACCCGGGCAAGCGTTTGAAGGCTGGCAGGTGCAAGGCATCATCGGCCAGAGCCAGCAATCATTGCTATATCGCGTGCTCGATAGCCAGGGCCAGCCTTGGCTGCTGAAGACCTTGCCGACGCGGCTGGCCGACGATCCGCAAGCCGGGCAGGCATTGCTGTCGGAGGAATGGTTTCTCAAGCGCGTGGCCGGCCGGCATTTTCCGCAAATCCATGCCTGCACTCAGCGTCAACATTTGTATTACGTCATGCGCGAATACGCCGGGACGACGCTGGCCGACGTGTTTCAACACAGCGGCCCGTTGCCTTTGGCGCAGTGGCAGGACATCGCCGAGCGGCTATTGCGCGCGGTCGGGCTGCTGCATCGGCGGCAGATTCTGCATCGCGACATCAAACCGGAAAACCTGTTGCTGGGGGATGATGGCGAGCTGCGCCTGCTGGATTTCGGCCTGGCTTATTGCCCGGGACTGTCCGAGGACGCGCCGTCGACCCTGCCGGGAACGCCTAGTTTTATCGCCCCGGAAGCGTTTCGCGGCGAACCACCGAGTGCACAACAGGATTTGTATTCTGTCGGTGTCACTCTCTATTACCTGCTCACCGGGCATTTTCCCTATGGCGAAATCGAAGCGTTCCAGCGGCCCCGATTTGGCGTACCGGTGAATGCCAGTCGCTATCGCCCGGATCTGCCGGAATGGCTGGCGCAAAGTCTGGAACGCGGCGTCGCCGCCGATCCGCAGCAACGCTTCGAAACCGCTGAAGAGTGGCTGCTGGTGCTGGAACAGGGTGAGCGGCAAAGTTTGAGTGTGCGGCCCCGGCCTTTACTCGAGCGGGAGCCGTTGAAGGTCTGGCGGACCATGGCGCTTCTGGCATTGCTCGGGAATGTGGTGCTGCTGGTTTTGTTGTTTCATGGCTGAGATTGAGTTGCGCCATTCGCGAGCAGGCTCGCTCCCACAGGGGATTGGCGTCGTTCGCAGACACCTTGTGGGAGCGAGCCTGCTCGCGAAGGCATTCGGCTTCACACCGCATAACCCCAAGAATTAACGCGCCACGAACGAGCAACACGCCTCGATTCGGTGCAAAAAAATCTCCTGTCACAACCCCAATCCCCAATAAATCCGCGTCCCCCCGAGTTGGCACAACCACTGCATAACCCTTTTCACCATACATAAAGCCCAACCTTCAACGACGAAGGCTGCGCTTCCCGAGAGAACGGGACCAGGACAAAGGCGTCCTCGCTAGGCAACTAGCGGGACGCCTTTTTTTGTTTGCGCAAAATTTGTCGAGCAAGGCCCGACGGCCCACCAGAGGCCAGCCGCAGCTCCCGGAGAACCTGATGAAAAAACTCAAACTGGTGATGATCGGCAATGGCATGGCCGGGGTGCGTACCCTGGAAGAACTGCTCAAGCTGAGCGACGAGCTCTACGACATCACCGTCTTCGGCGCCGAACCGCACACCAACTACAACCGCATCCTGCTGTCGCCGGTGCTGGCCGGCGAGCAGACGTTCGAAGAGATCGTCCTCAACGACCTCGACTGGTATCTGGAAAACAACATCAAGTTGCTGCTCAACCGCAAAGTGGTGGAGATCGACCGGGTCAAACGCCGAGTGATTGCCGAGGACGGCACCGAAGCCGAGTACGACCGTCTGCTGATCGCCACCGGCTCGACCCCGTTCATCCTGCCAATCCCCGGCAACACTTTGCAGGGCGTGATCGGCTATCGCGACATCGCCGACACCCAGGCCATGATCGACACCGCCAGGACCCACAAGCACGCCGTGGTCATCGGCGGCGGCCTGCTCGGCCTCGAAGCGGCCAATGGCCTGATGCTGCGTGGCATGCACGTCACCGTGGTGCACCTCGGCGAATGGCTGCTGGAGCGGCAATTGGACAAGACCAGCGGCCAGCTTCTGCAATCGGCGCTGGAATCCCGTGGCCTGCACTTCCGCCTATGCGAACAGACCCAAGCCCTGCACGATGCCGGCAATGGCCGGGTCGGCTCGGTGCAGTTCAAGAACGGCGACATCATTCCTGCCGATCTGGTGGTGATGGCCGCCGGCATCCGCCCCAACACCGAACTGGCAGAAAAGGCCGGCATTCCGTGCAATCGCGGGATTCTGGTCAGCGACACCCTGCAAACCTACGACCCGCGCATCTACGCAATCGGAGAATGCGCCAGCCATCGCGGCATAGCCTACGGCCTCGTTGCGCCGCTGTTCGAACAAGCCAAGGTCTGCGCCAATCACCTCGCGCAACTGGGTTTCGCTCGCTATCAGGGCTCGGTGACTTCGACGAAATTGAAAGTCACCGGCATCGACCTGTTCTCCGCCGGCGATTTCATGGGCGGCGAAGGCACCGAGACCATCACCCTCTCCGACCCGATCGGCGGCGTGTACAAAAAACTGGTGATCAAGGATGACGTGCTGGTCGGCGCCTGTCTGTACGGCGATACGGCAGATGGCGGTTGGTATTTCCGGCAGATTCGTGAGAATCACGCCATCGGCGAGATCCGCGATCACCTCATGTTCGGCGAAAACGCTTTAGGCGACGTAGGACATCAGGGCCAGGACAAAGCCATGGTCATGGCCGACAGCGCCGAAGTGTGTGGCTGCAACGGTGTGTGCAAGGGCACCATCGTCAAGGCGATTCAGGAACACGGCCTGTTCAGCGTCGATGAAGTGAAGAAACACACCAAGGCTGCCAGCTCCTGCGGTTCCTGCGCCGGCCTTGTTGAACAGATCCTGATCAATACAGTGGGTGGCGCGGCCGACGTCAAACCGAAAAGCGAAAAAGCCATCTGCGGTTGCAGCGACCTCAACCACGGGCAGATTCGTCAGGCGATCCGTCAGGAACACCTGCTGACCATCGCCGAGACCATGAGTTACCTGAACTGGCGCACGCCCAATGGCTGCGCGACCTGTCGCCCGGCGCTCAACTACTACCTGATTTCCACTTGGCCGGGCGAGGCCAAGGACGACCCGCAATCGCGTCTGATCAACGAACGCGCCCACGCCAACATCCAGAAGGACGGCACCTATTCGGTGGTGCCGCGCATGTGGGGCGGCGTGACCAATCCGTCGGAACTGCGGCGGATCGCCGATGTGGCCGACAAGTACAACGTGCCGATGGTCAAGGTCACCGGCGGTCAGCGCATCGACTTGCTGGGGATCAAGAAACAGGATCTGCCCGGCGTCTGGAAAGACCTCGACATGCCGTCCGGCCACGCCTACGGCAAATCCATCCGCACCGTGAAAACCTGCGTCGGCAGCGAGTTCTGCCGCTTCGGCACACAGAACTCGACGCAACTGGGCATCGAACTCGAGCACGACCTGTTCAACATGTGGTCGCCGCACAAAGTGAAGCTGGCAGTGTCCGGTTGCCCACGCAACTGCTCGGAAGCGGGCATCAAGGACGTAGGAATCATCGGCGTCGACTCCGGCTGGGAGATGTACATCGGTGGCAACGGCGGGATCAAGACCGAAGTCGCCGAGTTCTTCGTCAAGCTCAAGACTGCCGAGGAAGTCCGTGAATACAACGGCGCGTTCCTGCAGCTCTACCGCGAAGAAGCCTTCTACCTCGAACGCACCGTGCACTACCTGCAACGGGTCGGCATGGAGCACATCAAGAAAAACGTGCTCGAAGATGCCGAGCGGCGCAAGGCTTTGAACGAGCGCCTGCAATTCTCCCTGTCGTTCGAACAGGACCCATGGAAAGAGCGCTTGGCGCAGCCGCAACTGAAGAAAGAATTCGACGTGATCCCCGTGAAAAACCTGGAGGTGCCGGCATGAACTGGCTCGATATCTGTGCGCTGGAAGAGATCAACGCCCTCGGTTCGCGGATCATTGCCGGGCCGAAAGGAGACATCGCGATTTTTCGCACAAGCGACGACGAGGTTTTCGCCCTCGATGACCGCTGCCCGCACAAGGGCGGCCCGCTGTCGCAGGGCCTGATCTATGGCAAGCGCGTGGCCTGCCCGCTGCATAACTGGCAGATCGACCTGGAAACCGGCGAAGCTCAGGCGCCGGACATCGGCTGTGCCCATCACCATCCGGCGCGGGTCGAGAACGGCCGGGTGCAACTGGCCCTGCGGGACGCCATCTGATGAACCGTCAGACGACCGCCTCGATCTGCTGTTACTGCGGGGTCGGCTGCGGCGTACTGATCGAGCATGACGGCGAGCGCATCCTCGGCGTCAGCGGCGATCCGACGCACCCGGCCAACTTCGGCAAACTGTGCAGCAAAGGCTCGACGCTGCACCTGACCGGCGACCTCGCCGCCCGCGCCTTGTACCCGGAACTGCGCCTGGGCAAAGGCCTGGCGCGCAGCCGTACTGACTGGGATACCGCCCTCGACCACGCGACCAACGTGTTTGCCGAAACCATCGCCGAACACGGCCCGGACAGCGTGGCGTTCTACATCTCCGGGCAGTTGCTCACCGAGGACTACTACGCCTTCAACAAACTGGCGCGGGCGCTGGTCGGCACCAACAACATCGACAGCAATTCGCGGCTGTGCATGTCCTCGGCGGTGGTCGGCTACAAACGCAGCCTCGGCGCCGACGCACCGCCGTGCAGCTATGAGGATCTGGAACTCAGCGACTGCGTGATGATCGTCGGCAGTAACATGGCCTACGCCCATCCGGTACTTTTTCGCCGGCTGGAGGAAGCCAAATCCCGTCGCCCGCAGATGAAAGTCATCGTTATCGACCCGCGTCGCACCGACACCTGCGATCTGGCCGACCTGCATCTGGCGATTCTTCCGGGCACAGATGTCGCGTTGTTCCATGGGATTTTGCATCTGCTGCTGTGGGAAGACTGGATTGATCGCGATTTCATCAAGGCGCACACCGAAGGCCTCGTCGAACTCAAAACGCTGGTCCGCGATTACACCCCGCAAATGGTTTCGCAGCTGTGCGGCATCAGCATCGAGCAACTGCAGCAATGCGCAGAATGGGTCGGCACGGCGCCGAGCTTCCTGTCGCTGTGGTGCATGGGCCTGAATCAGTCCACCGCCGGCAGCGCGAAAAACAGCGCGCTGATCAATCTGCACTTGGCCACCGGGCAAATTGGCCGGCCCGGTGCAGGACCTTTCTCCCTGACCGGTCAGCCGAACGCCATGGGCGGGCGGGAAACCGGCAGTCTGTCCAATCTGCTGCCGGGTCACCGCGATGCCGCCAACCCGGAACATCGCGCCGAAGTGGCGGCGTACTGGGGCGTGGAGAGCTTGCCCGAGGCGCCGGGCCTGAGCGCCATCGAACTGTTCGAAAACCTGCGCAGCGGCAAAATCAAAGCGCTGTGGATTGCCTGTACCAATCCGGCGCAATCGATGCCTGATCAGAGCGCAGTCCGCGCAGCGCTTGAGGCCTGCCCGTTTGTGGTGTTGCAGGAAGCCTTTCGCACCACCGAAACCGCTGCGTTTGCCGACCTGCTATTACCCGCCGCCAGTTGGGGCGAGAAAGAAGGTTCGGTGACCAACTCCGAGCGGCGCATTTCCCACGTGCGCAAAGCGGTTGTCGCACCGGGCGAAGCGCGGCCGGACTGGGCCATCACGGTGGATTTCGCACAGCGTCTGGAGAAACGTCTGCGCCCCAGGCAGCCAAGCCTGTTCGCTTTCGATCAACCTTCGCAGTTGTTTGATGAATTCAAAGCGCTGACCCGTGGGCGAGACCTGGATCTGTCCGGGATCAGTCATGCCTTGATCGACGAGATCGGTCCGCAGCAATGGCCCTTCCCTGCCGGCGCCCGCCAAGGCACGCCACGCTTGTACGGCGACGGCATTTTTCCTACAGCCAATGGCCGCGCGCAGTTCATTGCCGATCCGTATCGCGCCGCCAAGGAACAACGCGACGCGCGCTTCCCGCTGACTTTGATCACCGGTCGTCTGCGTGACCAGTGGCACGGCATGAGCCGCACCGGCACCGCCGCGCAATTGTTCGGCCACGTCAGCGAAGCCGTGCTGAGCCTGCACCCTGACGAGATGCGCCGGCACCGCTTGCAGCCCGGCGATCTGGTCAGTTTGAAAAGCCGCCGTGGTGCAGTGATTGTTGCGGTCGGCAGCGACGACAGCGTGCGTCCGGGCCAGGCGTTCCTGCCGATGCACTGGGGCGATCGCTATCTCAAGGGCGGCGTCAACACGCTGACCTTGCCGGCGCTTGATCCGCTGTCCAAACAACCGGAGCTCAAGCACAGCGGCGTGCGTCTGGAGGCAGTCAACCTGCCGTGGCAGCTGTTCGCCTTGATCGAGGGTGATGTCCAACGGCATTTCGAGACGCTACGACCGCTGTGCGAGGCGTTTTCCTACGTCAGCTTCAGCCTTGTCGGTCGTGAGCGGCCAGCGCTGCTGATACGCGCTGCACACGGCCAGGCGCCGGATCCACAGCTGCTGGGCGAGATCGACCAGTGCCTGTCACTGCTGGATGGCCCGGTTCTAGCCTATGACGATCCGCGTCGCGCCATTGGCAAGCGCGTGCGCATCGAAAACGGCCGTATCACCGCCATTCGCCTGGCCGGCGAAACCCTTGCGCAACACTGGTTGCAGAGCCTGTGGCTGGAGGGCCGCGCCGACCAACAACTGCGGCGCTGGCTGCTCGCGCCGATGAGCGCGCCGCCGGGTACTGTCGGCGCCATTGCGACCGACAAGACCTTGTGCAATTGCGAAAACGTCAGCCTCAACGCAGTCTGCGCCGGCATTCGCCAGGGCCTGGATCTGCAAGGCCTGAAAAACAATCTCCGATGCGGCACGCAATGCGGTTCCTGCGTGCCGGAAATCAAGCGTCTGCTGGCTGCCGAAGCGCGGCCGGTCGCGGTCATTTAACGAGGACAACACCATGAATGCGAAAGTCTGGCTGGTGGGCGCAGGCCCTGGCGATCCGGAGTTGCTGACGCTCAAAGCGGTGCGCGCATTGCGCGAGGCCGATGTGGTGATGATCGATGATCTGGTCAACGACGCGGTGCTGGAGCACTGCCCGGCTGCGCGGGTGATCCCGGTGGGCAAACGCGGCGGCTGCCGTTCGACCCCGCAGGCGTTTATCCATCGGCTGATGCTGCGTTATGCCCGCCAGGGCAAATGCGTGGTGCGCCTGAAAGGCGGCGATCCGTGCATTTTCGGCCGCGGTGGCGAAGAAGCGCAGTGGTTGCGCGAGCGCGGGGTTGAAGTGGAACTGGTCAATGGCATCACCGCCGGGCTGGCCGGGGCGACCCAGTGCGATATTCCGCTGACGTTGCGGGGCGTGGCGCGCGGGGTGACGCTGGTGACTGCGCACACCCAGGATGACAGCCAGTTGAACTGGCAGGCGTTGGCGCAAGGCGGGACGACGCTGGTGGTTTACATGGGCGTGGCCAAGCTGGGCGAGATTCGTGATCAGCTGCTCGCCGGAGGGATGGCGGCGCATACGCCAGTGGCGATGATCGAAAACGCCTCTTTGGCGCATCAGCGTGAATTTCGCAGTGATCTGACTGCGATGGCTGAGGATGCCTCGGCGTTTGAATTGAAAAGCCCGGCGATTCTGGTGATTGGTGCGGTGGCGGCTGTTGCTCAAGGGCAAAAGATCGCAACCTTCGGTAGCTCCGGGACGGCGTACAACGTGCAGGCGCTTTAAGCGGCGAAGCCAAATCGCAGACAAAGAAAAGCCCGGCCTGAGCCGGGCTTTTCCATCAGCGGCAGCTAATTACTTAGCTTGAGCTTCAACCTGCGCTTCTACGCGACGGTTTACAGCGCGGCCAGCGTCAGTTTTGTTGTCAGCAACTGGGCGGGATTCGCCGTAGCCAACAGACTGAACGCGGGACGATTCAACACCGTACTGGTTGGTCAGAACTTGCTTAACGGCGTTTGCACGACGCTCGGACAGTTTCTGGTTGTAAGCGTCAGGACCGACGGAGTCAGTGTGACCTTCAACAGTAGTGGTGGTGGATGGGTACTGCTTCATGAAGTCAGCCAGGTTCTTGATGTCGCCGTAGCTGTTTGGCTTGACTACCGACTTGTCGAAGTCGAATTTCACGTCCAGCTCAACACGAACAACTTCAGCAACTGCTGGGCAGCCATCAGCGTCAACGGTTACGTTGGCTGGGGTGTCCGGGCACTTGTCAACGTTGTCGCAAACGCCATCGTTGTCGCTGTCGGAGCAGACTTCAGCAGGTGCTGGAACTGGAGCAGCAGCTGGCTTGGAGCCGCCACCGAAGTTCACACCGATACCGACGCTAGGAGCCCACTCGGTGTCGCCCTGGTCGATGTTGTACTGAGCTTCAACGCCGGCACGGGCGTAGAAGTTCTCGGTGAAGTACAGCTTGGCACCGCCGCCAACGTTGGCGAAGGTGGAACGGTTACGACCGTTCGAACCGTTCTGGTCGATGCTCTGGTCAGAGAAACCGGCCGAAACGTATGGACGAATCATGTCGCCTGGGTTGTTGAAGTGGTACAGAGCGTCCAGAGCGGTGTTAGCGCCTTTGACGTTCTTGCCATCGTCGGCACGTACGTTGTGCACTTCGTCGTAGCCCAGACGCAGTTCAACGTCGTCGGTCAGGAAGTAACCGATCGAACCGCCGAACAGGTTGCCGTTGTTCTTGAAGTTACGAGCGCTGTCGAATTGTTCTTTCTTAGCGAAGCCTTCGATTTCAACTGCGCCTTGGCCTTGTGCCAGAGCGCCGAACGAAGTGGCGGCAATCAGAGAACCAATGGCCAAGCCCAAGGTGTTTTTCAGTTTCATCCGTTAAATCCCCATCTGGTGATTGTGAAGCAGTCCCGCAAACCGGGGGACAACTCGGCGGCAAGTCTATCAGAACTTGCCTACACGTAAGAGATATTTGCGCTGAACTAAGTTTCAGCAATGCCTGCAAATTTCTCACGCAATTTATCTAGAGCGCGTTTGTAACGCATTTTTGTCGCACTCAAACCCATGTGCATGATGTCTGCGATCTCCTGAAACTCCAGCTCTGCGACAAATCGTAGCACCAGAATTTCGCGGTCAATCGGATTCACATACACCAGCCAGCGATCAAGCCCACCCTTCTCCTCCGGTTTCGGCGCCTTTTCTTCAGACGCTTCTTCAAGAGGGTCCAGACTGAGAGCGTCCATCAAGCGACGCTTACGCCGTTCCTTCCGATACTGCGTGATGCATTCGTTGTAAGTGATGCTGTAAAGCCAGGTTTTGAACTTCGATTTCCCCTCGAAGTTCTTCAGGCCGTACAGCACCTTCAGCATCACTTCCTGACAGACATCGTCTGCGTCGCGATCGTTCCCAAGATATCTCGCGCAGACGTTAAATAATGTTCGCTGGTAACGCCGCATCAACTCTTCGTAGGCGCGCGTTACGTGAAACAGCTCGGTATGCGAGCGCGCGACCAACTCCTCATCAGAGAGCTCGCGGGGGTCGTAGCGCGTGGATAGCGGTTGGGCTTTATTCAAAACAAGTCGTGCCGACAGTCAGGTCAATGTCCGCCACAACCAGCCTCGGCTGGCATTTTGCGGCGGCATACATTAGCAGGGTTTGCCGGTTTAGCGGCTACTCACATGCTGTTCCAGCAGGATCCGATTGGAGAGAGAGACTAGCTCACCCTCATCGGTCAGCAATGTGGTTTTAACCGTGCCGATCTCTTCGATCTGGCCTTCGACCTCGCCAACACGCACTTGTTGCCCAACCTCGTACAGCTCACGCACATAGATTCCCGCAAGAATCTGACCGGCAATTTCCCGGCTTCCCAAACCCATGGCCAGCGCAACTGCCAGACCAACGGTAATCAATACGATAACAATCACATGGTTCAGCAGGTCAGTCTTGACCTCGAGCTGGCTGATCGCAACCGAGATGCTGATGATGATCACCAGCCCCTGCGCGATCCGCCCCAACCCCGAAGCGTAGTCCAGGCCTACGCCTTCTGCTGCGCCGCGCACCAGCCCGTTGGCCAGTTGCGCCAACAGGACCCCGACCAGCAACACCAGCGCGGCGCCGAATACTTTCGGCAGATACAACGCCAGCATGTCCAGCGTAGCTGAAACTCGCTCGAGGCCAAGGGATTCTGCCGCAGAAACCAGAAAAATCAGCAGAACGAACCAGTAGACGATTTTACCGATCAGCGTCGAGATCGGCACCTGCAGCCCGGCACGCGACATTAGCTTGGTCAGCCCGGTGCCGCCCATCAGGCGATCGAGGCCCAGTTTTGCGAGCAATTTGGAGAGCAAGGTGTCGAGCAGCTTGGCCACGACGAAACCCAACAGCAGCACAACCAGTGCGCCGAACAGGTTCGGAATGAAGTTAGCGACTTTGGTCCACAACGCAGTCATTGCAGTGACGAGGCTCTGAGTCCAGAGATCAAGTTCCATATTCAATCAGCCTTATCAGCAGTGCGAGCGGTAGTTTTACGAAGACGGGAAACCGGCGAGACATGCGCCGAGCCATTGTTCAGGGCGATCATCAGCGCGGGCAGCCAGCGGCCCAGCAGGCTGAACAGATCACCGGCGCCGACCTGGCGGTTGGCGGTTTTGAGTACGCGGCCCAGGCACGCATCGTCGTCGCGGCTGGACGGCGAAGCGTTGAGCATGTCGCGCAAAGACTGTTCAAACGGATCGTGCATACGCACCTCTCGTGATGTCTGTGAAAGACGCGGGCAGATTTGCTCGGGTCACATGCGCCATGTTCACACCCAGCGCAATCGACGGAACAACCACCACTGGCCGCATGCCAGGGCGAGCACCGTCAGACAGGCGATCAGGAAGCCATACGGGCTTTCGGCGAACGGAATACCGCCGACATTTATCCCGAGCAGACCGGTGATGAAACTCATCGGCAAAAAGATGCAGGTAATGATGCCGAAGCGATACATGGTGCGGTTCATGTGCACGCTCAAACGCCGGTCTTCGGCCTCCAGCACAAGCCCCACGCGCTCTCGAGTCAATTCCAGCTCTTCCAGATAACGGGTCAGGCTGTTGTTCAATTCGTTCCAGTAGTCGGCGTCGTCTTCGACGAACCACGGCAGTTTGATCCGCGTCAGCTGTCCGAAAATATCCCGCTGTGGGGCGAGAAAACGCTTCAGCCCAGCGGCTCTGCGGCGGATGTGCAAAATGGCCCCGTGCTCGGGGGTATACCGTTCGTCGGCGTCGAGTTTTTCTTCCTCTTCATCGACCACTTCCGACAGGCACGCAACCAGATCCTGCACTTTATTGGTGAGGAACTGCGCCAGATACAGCATCAATTCAGAGGAAGTTTTCGGCCCTTTGCCCTCAACCAGCAGCGCCAGCAACTCATCCGTAGCCCGCAACGGACGCAAGCGCAGGGAAATCACCCGCTGAGCCGAGGCGAAAATCCGCACCGAGACCATGTCTTCCGGCTCGGCGCCGGGATTGAGATTGACCCCGCGCAGAAACAGCAACAGCTCGGAGTCGGGCAATGGCAACAGACGCGGGCGGGTATTCTCTTCCAGCAACAGATCGCAGGTGAATTCATTGAGCCCGCTGGATTTGCGCAGCCAGGTACGGGTCTGCGGATGGCTGCGATCCCAGTGCAGCCACAGGCTTTCATGGGCCTGCAGCTGCAAATCGTCGAGCTCAGTCCGGGCTATCGAACGCGCACCGCCCTTGCCGTCCAGCACCAGGGCATGCACCAGCCCCCATTGCGCGTTTTCTTCCTCGAACATCCGCATCCCTTGTCGAAAATCTTATTCAGGCATTTTCAGCGGAGTCGGCGAAACGATCACGCCGTTGTTGTCCGCATAAATGTACTGGCCTGGGTGGAACGTCACGCCGGCGAAAGTCACCGGGACGTTGAGGTCGCCAATGCCGCGCTTGTCGGTTTTCATCGGATGGCTGGCCAGCGCCTGCACGCCGAGATCGGTCTGCGCAATGACGTCGACGTCACGGATGCAACCGTAGATCACCAGCCCTTCCCAACCGTTCTGCGCGGCCTTGGCGGCGATCATGTCGCCCAGCAGGGCGCGACGCAGCGAACCGCCGCCATCGACCACCAGCACTTTGCCTTTGCCGTTGAGTTCGGCCTGCTCCTTGACCAGCGAATTGTCTTCGAAGCATTTGATGGTCACGATTTCGCCGCCGAAGGAATCCCGGCCGCCGAAATTGCTGAACATCGGTTCCAGCACCTGCACCAGCTCCGGGTAGGCGTCGCACAGGTCAGGCGTAAGGTAATGTTCCATCGAAAAACTCCTGTAACAAGGAAGACGATCAAGGGATGCCGCATTCTGATGAGACGAGTTCCGGCGGTCGCTGTTTACCTTAGTCCATGGCATGGTCGCTGACGCAACCTGAACAAAACCTGAAACGTAATAGCTAAACAGTCACGAAATATGACCAGAACCGCACAATGCGTCATATCTTAGCCGCAAGCCAGGCTGAACGGAACGCCCTTCACACTGCGGCGGCCAGATTCGCTGGCTGCTCAAGCAACGGTGTCTGCTGATCCTTCAACCAGCGCGCCACCAGCGGCCACACTTCAGCCTGCGCTGCTTTGCTCACCAGCATTTCGACATGGCCGAAATTATCCGAGAAGCCCTGCTCGCGGCCCAGGTTGATGAACTGCTTGTGCTCGGCGCCGATCTGTTCGAACAGCTTGCGGCAGGCCCACGCCGGATCCTGATGATCACCCGCTGCCGTCACAGCCAATACCGGCACCTGCACCTCGGCAAGCCCGGCCCACCAATCCTTGTCCTTGTCGCCGAAGCGGCCGAACAAGCCGTACCAGCGCATGCTTTCGATGGCCAGGCCGATCGGCTCGTCTTCCGGGCCGCGTTTGAGACGTGAGCCGGACAACTGCGCGAAACGTTTGAGAATAAAGCGCCCGCCCCACTCCACCGGTGGGATTTTCAACGGCCAGTAGGTGCGGCTGACCTGGGTGCCGAAAAACGCCGCCGAGGCCACGGCCGGTTCGCCGAGATATTCGCCACCGAGCGCCGCCGCCAGGGTGATGCCGCCCAGCGAATGGCCGATCCAGTGCGGGATCTGTCCGCTCTGCTCACGCACGAACGCGGCAATCGCCGGCAGATCGTAGCGGGCGTAGTCGGCCACGCGGTTGCGCCGATAGTCTTCGTTGCGCTGGGACAGGCCGTGACCGCGCATTTCCGGAATCCACACGTCGAAGCCCAGCCGCGTCAGATACGCGCCGAGCCCGAGGCCTTTGGGGGAAAACCAGAAGCGCCGATTGGAAAAGCTGCCGTGCAACAGAATCACCGGCACGCCGCGTGGCGCCGTGTCATCGGCCATGCCCAGGCGGGTGACGGCGATCTCCACGGACCAGTCCGGGCTGTTGCCGGGTTTCAATCGATAGACGTCTTCGCTCAGATCGCCGCGCCGCTCGGCGCTGATCAGCGCGACAGGAAACAGGTTGCTGCTGCTTTGCATAATGCTCTTGCACAAAAAAGGGCGGCATCCGCTGGAGCCCGCCCTACTTCAATCTCAAGGCCCGGCCCATGTGGGAGCGAGCCTGCTCGCGAAAGCGGTGTATCAATCAACATCCATGGTGAATGTTGCTCCGTCTTCGCGAGCAGGCTCGCTCCTACAGGGGGCGCGGCCCGTTCACATGTTGATCAAGCCTGTGCCTGACCTTCGGCGAGGAAGAACCAGGTTTCCAGCACGGTGTCCGGGTTCAGCGACACGCTTTCGATGCCCTGTTCCATCAGCCACTTGGCCAGATCCGGGTGGTCCGAAGGACCCTGACCGCAGATGCCGATGTACTTGCCGGCCTTGTTGCAGGCCTGAATGGCGTTGGCCAACAGCTTCTTCACCGCCGGATTCCGCTCGTCGAACAGGTGCGCGATGATCCCCGAATCGCGGTCCAGACCCAAAGTCAGTTGGGTCAGGTCGTTGGAGCCGATCGAGAAACCGTCGAAGAATTCGAGGAATTCCTCGGCCAGAATCGCGTTGGATGGCAGTTCGCACATCATGATCACGCGCAGACCGTTCTCGCCGCGCTTCAAGCCGTTCTCGGCGAGCAGATCGACCACCTGGCTGGCTTCGCCGAGAGTGCGGACGAACGGCACCATGATTTCAACGTTGGTCAGGCCCATCTCGTTGCGCACACGTTTCAGCGCGCGGCATTCGAGTTCGAAGCAGTCGCGGAACGATTCGCTGATGTAACGCGAAGCGCCACGGAAGCCCAGCATCGGGTTCTCTTCTTCCGGCTCGTAGAGCTTGCCGCCGATCAGGTTGGCGTATTCGTTGGACTTGAAGTCCGACAGACGCACGATGACTTTCTTCGGCGTGAACGCTGCAGCCAGGGTGCTGATGCCTTCCACCAGTTTGTCGACGTAGAAGTCGACCGGGTCGCTGTAACCGGCAATACGCTTGTCGACGCTGTCCTTGATTTCCTGCGGCAGGCCGTCGTAGTTCAACAGCGCTTTCGGGTGCACGCCGATCATGCGGTTGATGATGAATTCCAGACGCGCCAGACCAACGCCGGCGTTCGGCAATTGGGCGAAGTCGAAGGCGCGGTCCGGGTTGCCGACGTTCATCATGATCTTGAACGGCAGCTCCGGCATGGCGTCGACGGAGTTCTTCTTGATGTCGAAGCCCAGTTCGCCTTCGAAAATGTAGCCGGTGTCGCCTTCGGCGCAGGATACGGTCACGCCCTGGCCATCCTTCAGCAGCTGGGTGGCGTTGCCGCAACCTACCACAGCCGGGATGCCCAGCTCACGGGCGATGATCGCCGCGTGGCAGGTACGCCCGCCACGGTTGGTGACAATGGCGCTGGCGCGCTTCATCACCGGTTCCCAGTCCGGGTCGGTCATGTCGGAAACCAGCACGTCGCCCGGCTGGACCTTGTCCATTTCCGAGACGTCTTTGATGATGCGTACTTTGCCGGCGCCGATGCGCTGGCCGATCGCCCGACCTTCCACCAGCACGGTGCCGGTTTCCTTGAGCAAGTAACGTTCCATCACGTTGGCCTGGGTGCGGCTTTTCACGGTTTCCGGACGCGCTTGCACGATGTACAGCTTGCCGTCGTCACCGTCCTTGGCCCACTCGATGTCCATCGGGCAGCCGTAGTGCTTCTCGATGATCATCGCCTGCTTGGCCAGCTCACTGACTTCGGCGTCGGTCAGGCAGAAACGCGCGCGTTCGGCCTTGTCGACATCGACAGTCTTGACCGAACGACCGGCCTTGGCCTCGTCGCCGTAGATCATCTTGATGGCTTTGCTGCCCAGGTTGCGGCGCAGGATGGCCGGACGACCGGCTTCCAAGGTGCCTTTGTGTACGTAGAACTCATCGGGGTTGACCGCGCCTTGTACGACGGTTTCGCCCAGGCCGTAAGCGCCGGTGATGAATACCACGTCACGGAAACCGGATTCGGTATCGAGGGTGAACATCACGCCGGCGGTGCCGGTTTCCGAACGCACCATGCGCTGCACGCCAGCCGACAGGGCGACCAGTTTGTGGTCGAAGCCCTGGTGCACGCGGTAGGAAATCGCACGGTCGTTGAACAGCGAAGCGAACACCTCTTTGGCGGCGCGGATAACGTTTTCCACACCACGGATGTTCAGGAAGGTTTCCTGCTGACCGGCGAAGGACGCGTCCGGCAGGTCTTCGGCGGTGGCGGAAGAACGCACGGCCACGGCCACGTCAGGGTTGCCGGCCGACAGCGCGGCGAACGCGGTGCGGATCTCGGTGTTGAGCTTTTCAGGGAATTCGGCGTCCATGATCCATTGGCGGATCTGCGCGCCGGTCTTGGCCAGGGCATTGACGTCGTCGACGTCGAGCGCGTCGAGGGCCTTGTGGATCTGATCGTTCAGGCCGCTCAGTTCGAGGAAGTCACGATAGGCCTGAGCCGTCGTGGCGAAGCCGCCGGGGACCGAAACACCGGCGCCTGCCAGGTTACTGATCATCTCGCCCAGGGATGCGTTCTTGCCCCCCACATGCTCAACATCGTGTTTGCCGAGCTTATCGAGGGAAACTACGTACTCTACCAAGGTGATCTCTCCACTAACTGTGTTGGAAAAGCTCAGAAACCGGCGGCCCGGGGGAGCCTTGGCCGGTTGTATGGCCTGGACCTGGAAAATAAGTGAGAATGCGGGCCAATGGCGGCCGGCAAATCGCGCCTATCATATCCAAGATTCGTTACTAGCTTAAGGCCCAAGGTGCAAATGAAACGATCTGCTTTCTTCATCTCCGATGGCACCGGCATTACCGCCGAAACCCTGGGTCAAAGCCTGTTGGCGCAGTTCGAAAACATTACCTTCAGCAAATTCACGCGGCCCTACATCGACAGCGTGGAAAAAGCGCGGGCCATGGTACAACAAATCAACAAAGCCGCTGAAACCGACGGCTTTCGCCCGATCATCTTCGACACCATCGTCAATCAGGACATTCGTGAGATTCTCGCAACGTCCAATGGTTTCATGATCGACATTTTCTCGACCTTCCTCGCGCCGCTCGAACAGGAGCTCACCGAGCATTCTTCCTACACCGTCGGCAAATCCCATTCGATCGGACACAACTCCAATTACATGGAGCGCATCGAGGCGGTGAACTTCGCCCTCGACAACGATGACGGCGCGCGCACCCACTATTACGACAAAGCCGATCTGATACTAGTGGGCGTGTCGCGATGCGGCAAAACGCCGACGTGTCTGTACATGGCCATGCAGTTCGGTATCCGCGCGGCCAACTATCCGCTGACCGAAGACGACATGGAACGCCTGACCCTGCCCACCGCCCTGCGCGCCCATCAGCACAAGCTGTTCGGCCTGACCATCGACCCCGACCGCCTGACCGCGATCCGCAATGAGCGCAAGCCCAACAGCCGTTATTCGAGCTACGCCCAGTGCGAATTCGAAGTGCGCGAAGTGGAAAACCTGTTCCGCCGCGAGAACATTCCGCACATCAATTCCACGCATTTCTCGGTGGAAGAGATTTCGGCGAAGATTCTCGTGGAAAAAGGCGTTGAGCGGCGGTTCAAGTAGGTTTGCGGTGCCTGATCTGACGCTATCGCGGGCAAGCCCGCTCCCACAGGTTCTGAAGGCGTTCACAATTTCTGTGTTCATCACCATTCCCTGTGGGAGCGGGCTTGCCCGCGAAGAACGATAACGCGGTCCGTCAGATCACAAACAGGTCGATGAATCGATTCACCGGCGTGGCTTCAAGCTGCGCCTGATCCTCGCACAGCGCAAAAATCTCAGCGCAACGCTGCCCGGCAAACCGCGCGGCCAGATTGGCCTTGAACTTGTCCTCCAGCAACGGAATGCCCTCGGCGCGGCGGCGGCGATGGCCGATCGGGTACTCCACCACGACGTTGTCGGTGCTGCTGCCGTCCTTGAAAAACACCTGCACGGCGTTGGCGATCGAGCGTTTGTCAGGCTCAAGGTATTCGCGGGTGAAGCGCGGTTCTTCAACGATGAGCATTTTTTCGCGCAGCACATCGATGATCGGATGCGCCTTGTGGAAGTCGTCTTCGTAGTGCTCCGCCACCAGATTGCCGAATG
This sequence comes from Pseudomonas sp. RG1, assembly GCF_025910115.1. Taxonomy (NCBI): domain Bacteria; kingdom Pseudomonadati; phylum Pseudomonadota; class Gammaproteobacteria; order Pseudomonadales; family Pseudomonadaceae; genus Pseudomonas; species Pseudomonas sp. RG1. The sequence continues at coordinate 125,126 of NZ_JAPCIK010000016.1, read as the reverse complement.
CCAGCGGCACGGCGGTCATGTATTGCAGGCAGTGGTCGCGGTCGGCGGCATTGGCCAGCGGGCCGACCTTGGAAATGATGCGGATCGCCGATTCATGGGTGGTGATGACGATGCGGTCGATCTCATGCAGCCGATTGCGAACCAGCGGATGCAAGGTCACCGCCGCCTCGCATGCCGTCTGCGCATGGAATTCGGCGGGGAAACTGATCTTGAACAGCACGTTTTCCATCACGTAACTGCCGAGCGGCCGGGAAAAGCTGAAAGCGCGTTTGTCCGCAGGTTTCAGCGCCAGATCGTTGTTGGTGTGGCTGAACGATACGTCATAGAAGCCCCACTGCTTCGCGCTCAGCACACCGGGAATGCCCATCTCACCGCGCATGGCGATGTCGGCCAGACGCACGCCGCGACTCGTCGCATCCCCCGCCGCCCAGGATTTGCGTGAGCCGGCGTTTGGCGCATGGCGATAGGTGCGCAGCGCCTGACCGTCGGCGAAGGCGTGGGACAGCGCCGACAGCAGCTGCTCGCGATTGGCGCCCATCAGTCGGGCGCTGACGGCGGTCGAGGCGACTTTCACCAGAATGACGTGATCCAGTCCTACCCGGTTAAAGGAGTTTTCCAGAGCGATCACGCCTTGAATCTCGTGGGCAATGATCATCGCTTCCAGCAGATCGCGGACCGTCAGCGGCGCTTCACCGTTAGCGATGCGTTTCTGTGACAGGTGATCAGCAACGGCGAGGATGGCACCGAGGTTGTCCGATGGATGGCCCCATTCGGCGGCAAGCCAGGTGTCGTTGTAGTCCAGCCAGCGGACTATGCAGCCGATGTCCCAGGCGGCTTTGACCGGGTCGAGACGATAACTGGTGCCGGGCACGCGCGCACCGAACGGTACAACCGTGCCTTCGACGATCGGGCCGAGGTGTTTCGTGCATTCGGGGAAACGCAGGGCCAGCAGACCGCAGCCCAGCGTGTCGATCAGGCAATTGCGCGCGGTGTTCAGCGCCTCGGCGGATTCGGGCTTGAAGGTGAGGACGTAGTCGGCGATGTCCTGCAGGACTGCATCGTAATCGGGGCGGTTGTTCAGGTCGACGTTGGCGCTCATGTTCGATTCACTCGTGAAGTGGTTCGTTGATGGGACCTCGGTTCAGGGCTAACGATTTCTTATGATTGAAGTGCAATCCACTGTGGGAGCGAGCCTGCTCGCGAAGGCTGAGTGTCAGTCAACATTTGCATGTCTGATGCATCGCTTTCGCGAGCAGGCTCGCTCCCACAGGGATATTGCTGTTGCTTAAAAGCAATCGCCGGGCACGCGGACATAGCCTTCCATGAGCACCCGCGCACTGCGGCTCATGATGGCTTTCTTCACCACCCACTCGCCATTCTCCAGCGTCGCCTCGGCGCCCACGCGCAACGTCCCGGACGGATGGCCGAAACGCACCGCGTTGCGTTCGATCCCACCAGCAGCAAGATTTACTAACGTCCCGGAAATCGCCGCCGCCGTGCCGATCGCCACCGCTGCCGTGCCCATCATCGCGTGGTGCAGTTTGCCCATCGACAACGCGCGCACCAGCAGGTCCACGTCACCAGCAGCGATCGCTTTACCGCTCGACGCCACGTAATCCGCAGGCTTGGCGACGAACGCAACTTTCGGCGTGTGTTGCCGCTTGGCGGCTTCTTCCAGATTGGCGATCAGGCCCATGCGCAACGCACCGTAAGCACGAATTGTCTCGAACATCAGCAGCGCTTGCGGATCGCCGTTGATCGCGCCTTGCAGTTCGGTGCCGGTGTAGCCGATGTCTTCGGCGTTGACGAATATCGTCGGGATCCCGGCGTTGATCATGGTCGCCTTGAACGTGCCGACACCCGGGACCTCAAGCTCATCGACCAGATTGCCGGTGGGGAACATCGAGCCACCGCCGCCCTCTTCTTCCGCCGCCGGATCCATGAATTCGACCTGCACTTCGGCCGCCGGAAAGGTCACGCCGTCGAGTTCGAAATCACCGGTTTCCTGCACTTCGCCGTTGGTGATCGGCACGTGGGCGATGATGGTCTTACCGATGTTGGCCTGCCACACGCGCACCACCGCTACGCCGTTGTGCGGAATGCGGCTGGCGTCGACCAGACCGTTGCTGATGGCGAACGAACCGACCGCCGCCGAGAGGTTGCCGCAGTTGCCGCTCCAGTCGACGAACGGCTTGTCGATCGACACCTGGCCGAACAGGTAATCGACGTCGTGATCGGCGCGGGTACTTTTCGACAGGATCACGGTTTTGCTGGTACTCGACGTCGCGCCGCCCATGCCGTCGATCTGTTTGTCGTAGGGATCGGGGCTGCCGATCACTCGCAGCAGCAACGCGTCGCGCGCCGGGCCTGGGACCTGCGCTGCTTCGGGCAGATCCTTGAGGCTGAAGAACACGCCTTTGCTGGTGCCGCCGCGCATGTAAGTCGCAGGGATTCTGATTTGTGGTGCGTGAGCCATGATTGCTCCTTCTAAGCCGCCAAGGGACTCATCACCCCTCGGCCGCTAAACCTGTTTAAACGGCTACCGCCGATCCTTCGAGGAAGTCCTGTGCGAAGCGCTGCAACACGCCGCCGGCCTCGTAGATCGACACTTCTTCAGCGGTATCGAGACGGCAGGTCACCGGCACTTCGACGCGCTCGCCGTTCTTGCGATTGATCACCAGCGTCAGATCCGCACGCGGCTTGCGCTCGCCGATCACGTCGTAGGTTTCGCTGCCATCGATGGCCAGGGTGTGGCGGTTGGTGCCGGGTTTGAATTCCAGCGGCAACACACCCATGCCCACCAGGTTGGTGCGGTGAATGCGCTCGAACCCTTCAGCGGCAATCGCCTCGACACCGGCCAGGCGCACGCCTTTCGCCGCCCAGTCACGGGACGAACCCTGGCCGTAGTCAGCGCCAGCGATGATGATCAGCGGCTGCTTGCGCTGCATGTAGGTTTCGATGGCTTCCCACATACGCATGACCTGGCCTTCCGGCTCGACGCGCGCCAGCGAACCCTGTTTGACCTTGCCGTTTTCCACGACCATTTCGTTGAACAGTTTCGGGTTGGCGAACGTCGCGCGCTGGGCCGTCAGGTGGTCGCCACGGTGGGTGGCGTAGGAGTTGAAGTCCTCTTCCGGCAGGCCCATTTTCGCCAGGTATTCGCCGGCGGCGCTGTCGAGCATGATCGCGTTCGATGGCGACAGGTGATCAGTGGTGATGTTGTCCGGCAGCACCGCCAGCGGGCGCATGCCCTTCAGCGGACGGGCGCCGGCCAGCGCGCCTTCCCAGTACGGCGGACGGCGGATGTAGGTGCTCATCTCGCGCCAGTCGTACAGCGGCGCGACTTTCGGCCCGGTGTCTTCATGCACGGCAAACATCGGAATGTAGACCTGACGGAACTGCTCAGGCTTGACCGAAGACTTCACCACCGCATCGATTTCTTCATCGCTCGGCCAGATGTCTTTCAGGCGGATGTCCCGGCCATCGACCACGCCCAGCACGTCTTTCTCGATATCGAAACGGATGGTCCCGGCGATCGCGTAGGCAACCACCAGCGGCGGCGAGGCGAGGAATGCCTGTTTGGCGTACGGGTGAATGCGGCCGTCGAAGTTGCGGTTGCCGGAAAGCACCGCGGTCGCGTACAGATCGCGGTCGATGATCTCTTGCTGGATCAGCGGATCGAGGGCGCCGGACATGCCGTTGCAAGTGGTGCAGGCAAACGCCACGACGCCGAAACCGAGCTGTTCCAGCTCAGTGGTCAGCCCCGCTTCATCGAGGTACAGCGCCACGGTTTTCGAACCGGGCGCCAGCGAGGATTTGACCCACGGCTTGCGCGTCAGGCCGAGCTTGTTGGCATTGCGCGCCAACAGGCCGGCGGCAATGACGTTGCGCGGGTTGCTGGTGTTGGTGCAACTGGTGATGGCGGCGATGATCACCGCGCCGTCGGGCATTTGCCCCGGCACGTCATCCCACTGGCCGGAGATGCCTTTGGCCGCCAGATCCGATACCGCAACGCGGGCGTGCGGGTTGCTCGGGCCGGCCATGTTGCGCACCACCGAGGACAAATCGAAGGTCAGGCCACGCTCGTATTGCGCACCTTTGAGGCTGTCAGCCCACAGGCCGGTGAGCTTGGCGTATTGCTCGACCAATTGAACCTGCTGGTCTTCACGACCGGTCAGTTTCAGGTAATCGATGGTCTGCTGGTCGATGTAGAACATCGCCGCCGTGGCGCCGTATTCCGGGGCCATGTTGGAGATGGTCGCGCGGTCACCGAGGGTCAGCGCTGCCGCGCCTTCGCCGAAGAACTCGAGCCAGGCGCCAACGACTTTCTGCTTGCGCAGGTATTCGGTCAGGGCCAGGACCATGTCGGTAGCGGTGATGCCCGGTTGCAGCTTGCCGGTCAGTTCGACGCCAACGCTTTCCGGCAGACGCATCCACGACGCACGGCCGAGCATCACGCTCTCGGCTTCAAGGCCGCCGACGCCGATGGCAATCACACCCAGCGCATCGACGTGCGGGGTGTGGCTGTCGGTGCCGACGCAAGTGTCGGGAAACGCCACGCCTTCGCGCACCTGAATCACCGGCGACATTTTCTCCAGGTTGATCTGGTGCATGATGCCGTTGCCCGGCGGGATCACATCGACGTTCTTGAAGGCCTTTTTGGTCCAGTTGATGAAGTGGAAACGGTCTTCGTTGCGGCGATCTTCGATGGCGCGGTTCTTCTCGAAGGCCTGGGCATCGAAACCGCCCGCCTCGACGGCCAGCGAGTGGTCGACGATCAATTGCGTCGGCACCACCGGGTTGACCTGCGCCGGGTCGCCGCCCTGCAAAGCGATGGCATCGCGCAGGCCAGCGAGGTCGACCAGCGCGGTCTGGCCGAGGATGTCATGGCAGACCACCCGCGCCGGGAACCACGGGAAATCGAGATCGCGTTTGCGTTCGATCAGTTGCTTGAGGGAATCGGTGAGCGTGGCCGGGTCGCAGCGACGCACGAGGTTTTCCGCGAGCACGCGGGAGGTGTACGGCAAGGTGTCGTAGCTGCCAGGCGCAATCGCCTCGACCGCCGCGCGGGTGTCGAAGTAATCCAGCGGCGTGCCGGGCAGGTTCTTGCGGAATTCTGTGTTCATCGGGTCAGGACTCGGGTCACGGTGGTTGCAAAGGGTGGGCCAGAAACCTGAGTTACACACCGTCCACTGTGGGAGCGAGCCTGCTCGCGAAAGCGGTAGATCAGTCGACATCCTTGTTGGATGCCAGTCCGTCTTCGCGAGCAGGCTCGCTCCCACAGGGTCTAGCGGGGTTCTCTGGTTCCGGGTCAGCTCACCATTCAGCGACGTTCGATTGGCACGAACTTGCGCTGTTCGACGCCGGTGTATTCGGCGCTTGGGCGGATGATGCGGTTGTTGGCGCGTTGTTCGAACACGTGCGCGGCCCAGCCGGTCAGGCGCGAGCAGACGAAGATCGGCGTGAACAGCTTGGTCGGGATGCCCATGAAGTGGTAAGCCGAGGCGTGATAGAAGTCGGCATTCGGAAACAGTTTCTTCTGCTCCCACATGGTCTTGTCGATGGCCTCGGAAACCGGGAACAACACCTTGTCGCCGACCTCGTCCGCGAGTTTTTTCGACCAGCCCTTGATCACCTCGTTGCGCGGGTCGCTGTCCTTATAGATCGCGTGGCCGAAACCCATGATCTTGTCCTTGCGCTCGAGCATGCCGAGGGTGCCTTTGATCGCCTCTTCCGGCGAACCGAAGCGCTCGATCATTTCCATCGCCGCTTCGTTGGCGCCACCGTGCAACGGGCCACGCAGCGAACCGATGGCCGCCGTCACGCACGAGTACAGATCCGACAAGGTCGAAGCGCATACGCGCGCGGTGAAGGTTGAGGCATTGAATTCGTGTTCGGCGTAGAGGATCAGCGACACGTTCATGACTTTGACGTGCAGTTCGCTTGGCTTCTTGCCGTGCAGCAAGTGCAGGAAGTGGCCGCCGATGGTCGGTTCGTCGCTGACGCAGTCGATGCGCTTGCCGTCGTGGCTGAAGCGATACCAGTAGCACATGATCGCCGGGAACGCGGCGAGCAGACGGTCGGTCTTGTCGCGCTGTTCGGAGAAGTCTTTCTCCGGTTCGATGTTGCCGAGGAACGAGCAACCGGTACGCATGACGTCCATCGGGTGGGCGTCGGCGGGAATTCGTTCAAGCACTTCCTTGAGTGCCTGCGGCAGGTCGCGCAGCTTGCTCAGTTTGCTTTGATAGTCGGCCAGTTGCGCTGTTGTCGGCAGTTCGCTGTACAGCAGCAGATAGGCGACTTCTTCAAATTGCGCGTCGGCGGCCAGTTCACGCACGTCGTAGCCGCGATAGGTCAGCCCGGCACCGGCCTGGCCCACGGTGGACAGTGCGGTTTGCCCGGCTACCTGGCCACGGAGCCCGGCGCCACTGAGTACTTTTGCTTCGGCCATTGTGTTCTCCAATCTTCTTGAATTTGTATGGGGAAACTTGTGGGAGCGAGCCTGCTCGCGAAAGCGCTGGATCAGTCGACATCAATCTTGGATGTCAGTCCGTCTTCGCGAGCAGGCTCGCTCCCACAGGGTTTTGTTCAGCCTTTCTTCTGTGCAAACAACGCATCGAGCTTCTGCTCGAACGTGTGGTAATCGATACGATCGTAGAGCTCCATGCGAGTCTGCATGGTGTCGATGACATTCTGTTGCGTGCCATCGCGGCGGATCGCGGTGTAGACGTTTTCCGCTGCCTTGTTCATCGCGCGGAACGCCGACAGCGGGTAAAGCACCAGCGAGACGTCAGCGCCGGCCAGTTGTTCGGTGGTGTACAGCGGCGTTGCGCCGAACTCGGTGATGTTGGCCAGGATCGGTGCTTTCACACGATTGGCGAACAGCTTGTACATGTCCAGTTCGGTAATCGCTTCCGGGAAGATCATGTCGGCGCCGGCTTCGATGCACGCTGCCGCGCGATCAAGTGCCGATTCCAGACCCTCCACTGCCAGTGCGTCGGTACGCGCCATGATCACGAAGCTGTCGTCGGTACGGGCATCGACGGCGGCTTTGATGCGATCGACCATTTCCTGCTGGCTGACGATTTCTTTATTGGGGCGATGGCCGCAGCGCTTGGCGCCAACCTGGTCCTCGATGTGAATCGCCGCCGCGCCGAACTTGATCATCGACTTGACCGTGCGCGCGACATTGAAGGCCGACGAGCCAAAACCGGTGTCAACATCCACCAGCAGCGGCAGGTCGCAAACATCGGTGATACGGCGTACGTCGGTGAGCACGTCGTCCAGCCCGGTGATGCCCAGGTCCGGCACGCCCAGAGAACCTGCGGCCACGCCGCCGCCGGACAGGTAGATCGCCTTGAAACCGGCGCGCTTGGCCAGCAGCGCGTGGTTGGCGTTGATCGCGCCGACCACTTGCAAAGGATGCTCGCTGGCGACCGCATCGCGGAAGCGCTGGCCCGGCGTGTTCAGGTTGGAAGTCATGCATCACCTCGTTCAGTGGCTGTCTTGTTGTGGGCGCCGTCCTCGTAGTGACGGGCGATGTTGCGTTTCGAGGCGCCGATGTGGCGGCGCATCAACAATTCCGCGAGCTCGCCGTCACGGTCGGCGATGGCATCGAGAATGCGGTGGTGTTCGGCGAAAGCCTGGTGCGGGCGATTCGGCGTGGTGGAAAACTGGATGCGGTACATGCGCACCAGTTGATACAGCTCGCCGCAGAGCATCTGCGTCAGCGTGCGATTGCCGCTGCCCTGGATGATCCGGTAATGAAAGTCGAAATCGCCTTCCTGCTGGTAGTAACCGACGCCGGCCTGAAACGCCGCATCGCGCTCGTGGGTTTCCAGCACCCGGCGCAGTTCGTCGATTTCCTCGACGCTCATGCGCTCGGCGGCGAGGCGGCAGGCCATGCCTTCGAGGGATTCACGGATTTCGTAGAGTTCGATCAATTCGGCATGGCTGAGCGAAACCACCCGCGCACCGACGTGCGGCACACGCACCAGCAGGCGCTGGCCTTCCAGACGATGGATCGCCTCACGCAGCGGCCCCCGACTGATGCCATAAGTACGCGCCAGTTCCGGCTCGGAGATCTTGCTGCCCGGGGCGATTTCGCCTTTGACGATAGCGGCCTGGATGCGGCGGAAGACGTTTTCCGACAGCGTCTCGGAATCGTCGCCATTGATGACCGGGGGATCGAGTTGATCCAGCATGATTGTCGACACCTTTAAATCCAATGCGGCAAAAACTAGCCAATCTGGCCCGATGAGTCAAAGGATAAATAGGTATTGTCGACAATCGTCTAATAACCGCAATCTACTGGGCACTCAGCCAGTGTGGGAGCGAGCTTGCTCGCGAAAGCGGAATGTCAGTCAACGTGGCTTCGAATGGCACGCCGCCTTCGCGAGCAAGCTCGCTCCCACAGGGGCTGCCACAAGGATAATTGCTCAACGCCTATGGGTCGGCGCAAGCGCTGGCGCCATAAAACCACCGTGCTAGAATGCCGCCCGCATTTGCGGGTCTTTAGTACGGCTTGCCATAAAAAGCTGCCAGGCACACGCGGGGGCTTGCGCACGGTTGCGCGGGCACCTGAACCGATAACGGAACGCTGCGCACCAGGATTTATGAGACTCAAGCCTTTCCCCACCTTTTTTGCTCTGTTTTGCCTGCCGGGCCTCGCCGCCGCGGGGGAAAAAACCGTGTACGGCCTCAACGAATACGCTTCGCTTGACGGCATCAATCTCGAAGTTGCGGCCAAACTCGACACCGGGGCGAAAACCGCCTCGCTGAGCGCCCGCGACATCAAACGTTTCAAACGCAACGGTGAATCCTGGGTACGTTTCTACCTGGCCATCGACACCGCGCATTCACACCCCATCGAACGGCCGCTGGCGCGGGTCAGCAAGATCAAGCGCCGCGCCGGCGACTACGATCCGGAAGAAGGCAAGCAGTACACCGCCCGTCCGGTGATCGAGCTGGATATCTGCATGGGTTCGGCAATGCGCAGCATCGAAGTGAACCTCACCGACCGAAGTGCGTTCCAATACCCGCTTTTGATCGGCTCCGAGGCGCTGAAACGCTTCGACGCGCTGGTCGACCCCAGTCTTAAATACGCTGCCGGCAAACCTGCCTGCACCATCGCCGCTCACACCGCCGAGTAATTTCCATGCGTTCTCTAACCTTCCACCTGAAAATCCTGATCGCCGTGCTGGTGCTGCTGGGCGTTTCGGTTACGGCCTATCAGATTTTCGTGCTCGGCATCCCGGTGACCGAAGACGCCACCGACGACCTGTGGAACATCGACGCCAAGGTCGAGTTCGTCGCCAGCACCAAGGATCCGGTGAAGATCCAGATGTTCGTGCCGCCGTTGAGCCGCGATTACGTGAGCCTCAACGAAAGCTTCATCTCCAATAACTACGGCGTCGCGGTCAACCGCATCGACGGCAACCGCAAGGTGACCTGGTCGGCCCGTCGCGCCAAGGGCAACCAGACGCTGTATTACCGTCTGGTGCTGACCAAGCGCTACACCGCGGAAAAATCCAAGGTCAAAGGCCCGACCTTCCGTGACAGCATGGTCATCGAAGGCCCGGAAAAAATCGCCGCCGAAGCCCTGCTCGCGCCGATCCGCCAACACTCGGCCGACGTCGAAACCTTTATTGGCGAGGCGATCAAGCGCGTTAACAATGTCAACGACGACAACGTCAAATTGCTGCTGGCTGGCGATCCGTCGACTTCGCACAAAGCCAAGATCGTCGAACTGCTGCTGTCGATTGCCCACGTTCCGGTAGAAAAAGTCCACACCATCCGCCTCGTCGCCGATCAGCCTCAGACTCCCGAGCTGTGGCTGCGCAGCTTCAACGGCAACGACTGGCTGTACTTCAACCCGGAAACCGGTGAACAAGGCCTGCCGACCGATCGCCTGCTGTGGTGGACCGGCGACGAAAACCTGATCACCGTCGACGGCGGCAAGAAAGCCAACGTGACTTTCAGCCTGAACAACAGCGAGATGAACGCGATTCGTCTGGCCAAGCTGACCGACGAAAACACTGACGCCAACTTCCTCGATTATTCGCTGTACGGCTTGCCGCTGCAGACCCAGCAGACCTTCATGATCATGGTGATGATCCCGATCGGCGTGCTGGTGATCCTGATCCTGCGCAACCTGATCGGCCTGCAGACCCTGGGCACATTCACCCCGGTGCTGATCGCCCTCGCCTTCCGCGAAACGCAGCTGGGCTTCGGCATTCTGCTGTTCACGGTGATCACCGCGCTGGGCCTGTCGCTGCGCTCGTATCTCGAACATCTGAAGCTGCAAATGCTGCCGCGCCTGTCGGTGGTGCTGACGTTCGTGGTGGTGTTGATTGCGGCGATCAGTCTGTTCAGCCACAAGCTGGGGCTTGAGCGTGGCTTGTCGGTGGCGCTGTTCCCGATGGTGATTCTGACCATGACCATCGAACGACTGTCGATCACCTGGGAAGAACGCGGCGCCAACCATGCGCTGAAAGTCGCGATCGGCACGCTGTTCGCCGCCTCCCTGGCGCACCTGATCATGACCGTGCCGGAGTTGGTGTACTTCGTGTTTACCTTCCCGGCGATCCTGCTGATTCTGGTCGGATTCATGCTGGCGATGGGTCGCTATCGCGGCTACCGCCTGACCGAACTGGTACGTTTCAAGGCCTTCCTGAAGAAGGCTGACGCCTGATGTTCGGTTTCTGGAAGACCTGGAAGGCCCTCGAGGCGCGCGGCATCATGGGCATCAACCGCCGCAACGCGGACTACGTGCTCAAGTACAACAAGCGCAGCCTGTACCCGATCGTCGATGACAAGATCCTCACCAAGGAACGCGCCATCGCCGCCGGTATCCACGTGCCGGAGCTGTACGGGGTGATCTCCACCGAGAAGGAAATCGACAAGCTCGACGAGATCATCGGCGGGCGCAGCGACTTCGTGATCAAACCGGCGCAGGGCGCGGGTGGCGACGGCATCATCGTCATCGCCGACCGCTTCGAAGGCCGTTATCGCACGGTGTCGGGCAAGATCCTCGCCCACGAAGAGCTGGAGCATCACATCTCCAGCATCCTCACCGGCCTGTACTCGCTGGGCGGCCACCGCGACCGCGCACTGATCGAATACCGCGTGACCCCGGACCAGATCTTCAAAAGCATCAGCTACGAAGGCGTGCCGGACATCCGCATCATCGTGCTGATGGGCTACCCGGTGATGGCGATGTTGCGTCTGCCGACCCGTCAGTCCGGCGGCAAGGCCAACCTGCACCAGGGCGCCATTGGCGTTGGTGTGGATCTGGCCACCGGTTTGACTCTGCGCGGCACCTGGCTGAACAACATCATCACCAAACACCCCGACACCACCAACGCGGTGGACGGCGTGCAACTGCCCTACTGGGACGGTTTCATGAAACTCGCCGCCGGCTGCTATGAGCTGTGCGGGCTGGGTTATATCGGCGTGGACATGGTGCTCGATCAGGAAAAAGGCCCGCTGATTCTCGAACTGAATGCGCGGCCGGGGCTGAACATTCAGATCGCCAACGATTGCGGCCTGACCTTGCGTACCCATGCGGTTGAAGCGCGGCTGGAAGAGCTGAAGGCGCGGGGCGTTAAGGAATCGGTAGAAGAGCGGGTGGCGTTTACCCAGGAGATGTTTGGGCATATTCCTGCGGTCGAGGTCTGATCCTCCACATTGATCGTTCCCACGCTCTGCGTGGGAATGCAGCCCGTAACGCTCCGCGTCACAGTGGACGCAGAGCGTCCATGGCGGCGTTACCACGCGGAGCGTGGGAACGATCAAAGAACCCGAGCTTCAACTCTGCCGCCCATCTGCCAATCGCCGACATCCCCTCTAGGAGCAATTCCCGCAGAGGACTACAATCCCCACCCCGCCTCAACGGCCGATCTGCCCCGCCCATGCTGACCTGCTCCGTACACCCACTGCCCTACCGCGCCAATCCGGCCGACTATTTCGCGGCCATTCGCAACGCACCCGGCGCCGTGCTGCTCGACAGCGGCCGGCCGAGCGCTGAACGCGGCCGTTATGACTTGCTCAGCGCCTGGCCGCTGGAACAATTGGCAGTATTGCCGGACGAGAACGGTGCGCACTTTGTGCAGCGCCTGCGCGACAACCTCAGCCGCTTGGGCGAAGCTCAGTTGCCTGCCGGGTATGAATTACCATTCGCCGGCGGGCTGATCGGCTATCTGAGCTACGACTTCGGCCGGCATCTGGAAAACCTGCCGAGTCAGGCGCTGGATGACCTGCAACTGCCCGATGCGCGTTTTGGCCTGTACGACTGGGCGCTGATCAGCGATCACCACGGGCAAACCAGCCAATTGGTCTTTCATCCAACGCTTGTCGACAGTGAACGGCAGCGATTGGTCGCGCTGTTCACTCAGCCTCAAGTTGACGCGCTGGCGCCCTTCAAACTGAACGCCCCGATGGCCGCTGATCTCTCGGCCGACGATTACCGTCAGGCCTTCGAACGCATTCAGGACTACATCCAGGCCGGCGACTGCTATCAGGTCAACTTCGCGCAACGCTTCCGCGCGCAATGCCAGGGCGATCCGTGGCTGGCTTACTGCGCTTTGCGTCAGGCCTGCCCGACGCCGTTCTCCGGGTTCCAGAGCCTGCCCGACGGCGGCGCAGTGCTGAGCCTGTCACCGGAACGTTTCGTCAGAGTCAGCCAGCGCCAAGTCGAAACCCGTCCGATCAAGGGCACCCGCCCCCGTGGCGTCACCCCAGCCGAGGACGCCGCCAACGCCGCCGAACTGCTGGCCAGCCCCAAGGATCGCGCGGAAAACCTGATGATCGTCGACCTGCTGCGCAACGACCTCGGGCGCACCTGCCGCATCGGCTCGGTGCGGGTGCCGGAGTTGTTCAGTCTGGAGAGCTATCCGAACGTGCATCACCTGGTCAGCAGCGTGACCGGTGAACTGGCGGCGGATCGTGATGCGCTGGACCTGATCTCGGGCAGCTTCCCCGGCGGCTCGATCACCGGCGCACCGAAGATTCGGGCGATGCAGATCATCGACGAGCTGGAGCCGACCCGGCGCGGTCTGTATTGCGGCTCGTTGCTGTATCTGGACGTGCGCGGCGAGATGGACAGCTCCATCGCCATTCGCAGTCTGCTGGTCAAGGATGGTCAGGTGTGCTGCTGGGGCGGCGGCGGGATCGTCGCCGATTCGGACTGGCAGGCGGAGTATCAGGAGTCGATGACCAAAGTGCGGATCCTGCTCGATACCCTGCAGAACCTCTGACAGCTTAGAAGCTTCGCGAGCAGGCTCGCTCCCACATTTGGAATACATTTCCCTGTGGGAGCGAGCCTGCTCGCGAAGACGTCCTACCAGACGACTACAAACTCAACTCTCTATTACAGGCCTTGAGAAATTCCTGTTTCAGCTCTTCAAACGTATGCACCGCCGGAAACTGCGGAAACTCGCGAATCACGTTGTCCGGCGCATGGAACAGAATCCCCGCATCCGCCTCGCCGAGCATGGTCGTGTCGTTGTACGAATCACCCGCCGCGATCACCCGGTAGTACAGACTCTTGAACGCCAGCACCGACTGACGCTTGGGATCTTTCTGGCGCAGTTGATAGCCAGTCACCCGACCGCTTTCGTCAGTGATCAAGCGGTGGCAAAGCAGAGTCGGGAAGCCCAGCTGGCGCATCAGTGGCTGTGAAAACTCATAAAAGGTGTCCGAGAGAATCACCACCTGGAAACGCTCGCGCAGCCAGTTGACGAACTCCACCGCACCGTCCAGCGGTTTCAGCGTGGCGATGACTTCCTGAATGTCCGAGAGCTTGAGGCCGTGCTCATCGAGGATGCGCAAACGCTGCTTCATCAAAACGTCGTAATCGGGAATGTCCCGAGTGGTGGCCTTGAGGGCGTCGATTCCGGTTTTTTCGGCGAACGCGATCCAGATTTCCGGTACCAGTACCCCTTCAAGATCCAGGCAAGCAATTTCCACAGGACACTCCCATTTGTAGTGATTATTGAGTCAAGCGAGGCCGAACTCTAGCGTCTGCACCAGACGCGCGCAACGCAGAGGACGCCCCGGCCCCGGCAGCTTTTTGTTACCATCGGCCCCCTATAGAGCGCCCGAGCGCCATTGACCTGTAGGAAGCCGCCCTGATGAGCCCATCGTTCGACGTCGTGGAACTCGCCACGACCTATGCCAACAAATCCGCCCAGGACATACTCAAGCTCGCCTTCGCCGAGTTCGGCGATGACTTGTGGATATCTTTCAGCGGCGCCGAGGACGTGGTGCTGGTGGACATGGCGTGGAAGCTGAACAAGAACGTCAAAGTGTTCAGCCTCGACACCGGCCGCCTGCATCCGGAGACCTACCGCTTCATCGAGCAGGTGCGCGAGCATTACCAGATCGATATTGAAATCGTCTCGCCGGACTACACGAAACTCGAACCGTTCGTGAGGGAAAAAGGCCTGTTCAGTTTCTACAAGGATGGCCACGGCGAATGCTGCGGCATCCGCAAGATCGAGCCGCTGCGGCGCAAGCTGTCCGACGTCAAAGCCTGGGCCACCGGCCAGCGCCGCGACCAGAGCCCGGGCACCCGCAGCGCTGTGGCGGTGCTGGAAATCGACACAGCCTTCTCGACACCGGAACGCACCCTGTACAAGTTCAACCCGCTGGCGCAGATGACCAGCGAGGAGATCTGGGGCTACATCCGCATGCTCGAACTGCCGTACAACAGCCTGCACGAGCGCGGCTTCATCAGCATCGGCTGCGAACCCTGCACCCGCCCGGTGCTGCCGAACCAGCACGAGCGCGAAGGCCGCTGGTGGTGGGAAGAAGCCACGCAGAAAGAATGCGGCTTGCACGCGGGGAATATCATCAGCAAGAGCAAGGTTTGATCACTTGCTGAAATGAGTTCCCCTGTGGGAGCGAGCCTGCTCGCGAAAGCGCAGTTCCAGTCAACGTTTCAGTTGCCTGATCCACCGCATTCGCGAGCAGGCTCGCTCCCACATTGATAGGTTCCAGGCACACAAAAGGTGTACACAAGGTTGTCACCATCGGTGCCATTTATGTGTGCACTTTCAGTTCTGACGCCCTGAAAAGTTACACTTCCCAGCAAAATCCCCATCTGCTTGCCCCTCTGCAAACTCCCTCCCCTGAAAAAAATTCCTGTCCAATCGATCAATTTATATCGCCTGTTTTTCAGCCACTTATGTTGCATCGATAACTATTCGAAATGAGCTCTGCCGCTCATAGATTCGCAACTGGCACAAATCTGGCTTTATCGCATACATGTTTTGTATACAAAACTGCAAAACATGCACACTTTCGATCCGCAAGCCTGAAGCGCCCTATCCCGTACAGGCTGCAGATGCCCCGTAACCAGTGATGTTTTCACCGCTGCGACGAAGATTTGTCGAGCCTGAGCGCTCATGCACAGTCATCGCGGGAGTGAACGTCAGGAGCCTGCCGGAATGCGTACAAGTCTTTCGAATAACATCGCGCTGAATCTGCCCTCCTCCACGCTCGATCAACCGTTGCCCGATGACGGACTGAGCGATCCGCTGCAACTGAGCCCGCGTCTGCACAACAGCGATCTGGCGCCGACCAAAGCCGAAGGCCGGCGCTGGGGCCAGTACAGCATCTTCGCCCTGTGGACGAATGATGTGCACAACATCGCCAACTACTCGTTCGCCATCGGCCTGTATGCGTTGGGCCTGGGCGGCTGGCAGATTCTGCTGTCGCTGGGGATCGGCGCGGCGCTGGTGTACTTCTTCATGAACCTGTCCGGGTACATGGGGCAGAAAACCGGGGTGCCGTTTCCGGTGATCAGCCGGATCAGTTTCGGCATTCACGGTGCGCAAATTCCTGCATTGATCAGGGCGGTTATCGCCATCGCCTGGTTCGGTATTCAGACGTATCTCGCCTCAGTGGTATTCCGCGTCTTGCTGACTGCCGTGCATCCGGGCTTCGCTGAATACGATCACAACTCGATTCTCGGCCTGTCGACTCTGGGCTGGGTGTGCTTCGTTGCCATCTGGCTGGTGCAACTGGCGATCCTTGCCTACGGCATGGAGATGGTGCGCCGTTACGAGGCATTTGCCGGGCCGGTGATTCTGCTGACCGTAGCCGCGCTCGCCGGGTGGATGTACTTCCAGGCCAACGCGACCATTGCCTGGTCGATCCGCGAGCCGCTGACCGGTGGCGAGATGTGGCGCAACATCTTTGCCGGCGGCGCGTTGTGGCTGGCGATCTACGGCACGCTGATCCTCAACTTCTGCGATTTCGCCCGTTCTTCGCCGTGCCGCAAAACCATCAAGGTGGGAAATTTCTGGGGTTTGCCGGTGAACATTCTGGTGTTCGCTGCGATTACTGTGCTGCTGTGTGGCGCGCAGTTCCAGATCAACGGGCGAATCATCGAAAGCCCGACCGAGATCATCGCCTCGATCCCCAACACATTCTTTCTGGTGCTCGGCTGCCTGGCTTTTCTGATCGTCACCGTCGCGGTGAACATCATGGCCAACTTCGTCGCCCCGGCGTTCGTCCTCAGCAACCTGGCGCCGAAGTACCTGACCTTCCGCCGCGCCGGGCTGATCAGCGCGACCATTGCCGTGCTGATCCTGCCGTGGAACCTCTACAACAGCCCGCTGGTGATCGTGTATTTCCTGTCGGGCCTAGGCGCCCTGCTCGGCCCGCTGTACGGGGTGATCATGGTCGACTACTGGCTGATCCGCAAAGGCCGGATCAATGTGCCGCAGCTCTACAGCGAAGACCCCAACGGCGCTTATTACTACAGCCGTGGCATCAATTTCCGCGCGGTGGCGGCGTTTATTCCTGCAGCGCTGATCGCCATCGTCCTGGCCCTGGTACCTGGTTTCCACAGCGTTTCACCGTTCTCCTGGCTGATCGGTGCCGGTATCGCCGGCATGCTTTACCTGATCATCGCCAAACGCCAGACGCATTACGCCGAAGTCAGCGGCGAATGCATCGCTGTGGATAACGTCAGCCATTGATCCCTTCGCGGCCCGGTTTTCGGGCCGCACCACTGCCCGCAATAAGGATTTTCCATGCGTATTCTCGTGGTCAACGTCAACACCACCGAATCCATCACCGAGGCCATCGCCCGCTCGGCGCAGGCCGTCGCTTCGCCCGGTACCGAAATCGTCGGCCTGACCCCGTACTTCGGCGCCGAATCGATTGAAGGCAATTTCGAAAGCTACCTGGCCGCCATCGCCGTGATGGACCGGGTGATGGCCTACGACCAACCCTTCGACGCCGTGATTCAGGCCGGCTACGGCGAACATGGCCGCGAAGGCTTGCAGGAATTGCTCAACGTGCCGGTGGTGGACATCACCGATGCGGCGGCCAGCACCGCGATGTTTCTCGGCCATGTCTACTCGGTGGTGACCACGCTGGATCGCACCGTGCCGCTGATCGAGGATCGGCTGAAATTGTCCGGCCTGTGGGATCGCTGTGCCTCGGTGCGCGCCAGTGGTCTGGCGGTTCTGGAGCTGGAACACGAACCGCAGCGCGCACTGGAAGCGATTGTGCAGCAGGCCGAACTGGCGGTGACCCAGGACAAGGCCGAGGTGATTTGCCTGGGCTGCGGCGGCATGGCCGGGCTGGATGAACAGATCCGTCGGCGCACCGGCGTGCCGGTGGTGGATGGCGTGACAGCGGCGGTGATGATTGCCGAATCGCTGGTGCGTTTGAAGTTGTCGACGTCGAAGGTGCGGACTTATGCGACGCCACGGCCGAAGAATATTGTTGGCTGGGCGCAGCGCTTTGCTCGATAGACCGAGTTATCGTTCATCGCGGGCAAGCCCGCTCCCACAGGGTTTTGTGTTCTTTGCAAGATGTGTGAGCAACTCAAAACTTGTGGGAGCGGGCTTGCCCGCGATAGCCGCAACTCGGTTTGGTGCCTGGCTCAGATAGCACTAAACCGCCGCCCCAATCCCTGCTCAACAAACTGTTCAATCACGAAATCCACAAACGCCCGGGTCTTGCCCGGCAACAATTTGTGCTCGGCGTAATAGATCGAAATGTTGCCGTCATCGACAAACCAGTCAGGCAGCACCCGCTGCAACGTCCCTGCCTGAAGATACGCGACCGCAAACGGCATGCTCACCAGCGCAATGCCCAAACCTTGCATCGCCGTTGCACAGGCAGCCTCGGAATCACTCATGGTCATCCGCACCCGCAACATCAGCGGACTGTGTTGCTGATCGCGGTGAGTCAGTTGCCAGGAACGCACGCGCCCGGTCTGCGGTGAGCGAATCAGAATGCCGTCGTGTTGCTTGAGGTCATCGGGATGGCTGATCGGCGCATGTTTTTGCAGATAGTCCTCAGATGCCACCAACACCCGATGCGCCGGTGTCAGCCTGCGCGCAACCACGCCTTGCGGCAGTTCAAAGCCGCCACCAATCGCCGCGTCGAAGCCCTGCCCGATCAGGTCGACTTGGCGGTTATCGAAATGCCAGTCCGGGTTGATCGCCGGATAGCGCCGCAGAAACTCACCGAGCAGCGGCACGATATACAGACGGCCGAACACCGTGCCCATGCTGACTTTCAGCGTGCCGGCCGGTTGCCCGCCGGCACTGGCCAGATTGGCCACGGCATTCTGGATGGTGGTCAGGCTGGCGCTGACTTCACTCAAAAACAGCTGCCCCGCTTCGGTCAGGGTCAGGCTGCGTGTACTACGCTGGAACAGCCGCACGCCAAGCCGCGCCTCCAGTTTCGCCACGCTTTTGCCGACCGCCGCCGGGGTCAAGCTCAAGCGTCGCGCGGCTTCGGCAAAGCTGCCGACTTCGGCGCTGCGCACAAAGCATTCGATACTGCTGAACGTTTCCATGATCGCCACTATAAACTTTTGGTTTACACAGACTATAGCAATCATGGTCTACCCGGTTGTCGATGCCACGCCGATACTCGGCACCAACACCAAGGCATTCCGCCTTGAACACTTGGAGATCGAACATGACCACTCAACACCTCAGCGGCAAAGTCGCTCTGATTCAAGGCGGTTCGCGCGGCATCGGCGCGGCCATCGTCAAACGTCTGGCCGCTGAAGGCGCCGCCGTCGCGTTCACTTACGTCAGCTCCGCCGCCAAAGCCGAGGAACTGCAGAACAGCATCACCGGCAACGGCGGCAAAGCCCTGGCGATCAAGGCAGACAGCGCCGATGCCAGCGCGATTCGCCACGCCGTCAGCGCCACCGTCGAAGCGTTTGGGCGCCTGGACATTCTGGTCAACAACGCCGGCGTGCTGGCCATCGCGCCGCTGGAAGATTTCAAACTGGAAGACTTCGATCAGACTTTGGCCATCAACGTGCGCAGCGTGTTCATTGCTTCGCAGGAAGCGGCGAAACACATGGGCGAAGGCTCGCGGATCATCAACATCGGCAGCACCAACGCCGACCGCATGCCCTTCGGCGGTGGCGGCGTGTACGCGATGAGCAAATCGGCACTGGTCGGCCTGACCAAAGGCCTGGCCCGCGATCTCGGCCCACGGGGCATCACCATCAACAACGTGCAACCTGGCCCGGTCGACACCGACATGAACCCGGCCCACGGCGAATTCGCCGACAGCCTGATCCCGCTGATGGCCGTCGGTCGGTACGGCACCGCCGATGAAATCGCCAGCTTCGTCGCCTACCTGGCCGGGCCGGAAGCCGGTTACATCACCGGTGCCAGCCTGACCATCGACGGTGGTTTCGGCGCCTGACAGACCGGCAAAAAAAAACGCCGCCCTTCTTTATAGGAAGGGCGGCGTTTGTGTTTAAGCGGTCAAGCCAGTTCCAGCATCGGCAGGCCAAATACGCTGGGCGTGAAATCTTTCAGCGAGCGGATAATGCCGTCAGCGTGAGCATATTTCTCGTCTGCCATTGCTGCGTCGGGGATGGCGACTGCGGTCATGCCTGCCGCTTTCGCTGCGGTGACGCCGAACGGCGAATCCTCGAACACCAGACAATCCTTGGGCGCAACGCCCAAACGCCGGGCGGCGGTGAGGAAAATATCCGGCGCCGGTTTGGCTGCGCCGACTTCCGGATCGTCCGCCGTGACGATGAAATCGAACAGCGCAAACCACTCACGGTGCAAGGTGGTTTTCTGCCCGAACGACTGGCGCGACGAACTGGTGCCCACCGCGATCGGGATGTTGTGCGCTTTGAGGTGACGCACCAGCGCTTCGGCCCCCGGCATCGCCTGCGCCTTGGGGAAACGCTCGCGCATCAGCGGCTCGCGAATCTGCAGGAATTCTTCCGGACTGATCGGTAGTTCCAGCGCCTGCACCACGTAATTGGCCAGGTCATTGGCACCGCGACCAATGATGTTTTGTTTGACGCTCCAGTCGAAGGTTTTCCCGTAGCGCCCGGCAATCAGCGAGGTGACCTCGGTGTAAATGCCCTCGGTGTCGAGCAGCAAACCGTCCATATCGAAAATCACGGCCTTGATCGGGCCGAACGTCTTCAGCGGTGCATTCATCATCGGATCCGTTAACAAAGACATCCCGGGCGACAGGCAACGTGCCGCAACGCGGATCTGATTAATGGGTTCAGCAGCATAGCGAGGCCGATGGACATTGAGCAACGGGCAATGCCATCGACGCCTTTTCGCATTTAGCGAAAACTCCTACAGACACTGCCTACTTCCCCGACTTCTTTCCTTTTTGATCCCCCGCAAAGTCCGCGCTCCCGTTTTTTCACATGCGCGAGCGACTGCGAATGTTTCAACCCGATCAGCTCCTGGCACTGAACAACAGCATCGGACTGCTGGTGGTGGCCGCCCTGAATCCGAAGCAGCCAGATTTCGAAGCGCTGATCGACGAGTTCCGCCTGTGCCTGAACAACTACGACGCCTGGGCCGAGCAGTTCTGGACCGGGACCGCGCTGGACATCGAGCAGGTGTTCAAGGTTGGCAATGACGTACAACTGAGCGCGCCGATCACCTCGCGCGCACCCATCAGCTCATCGGTAGTCATGTGCCCGGCCAACGGGTCGCTGACCCTGGTGCATTTGTTTGAAGCCGCGCGCTTCGTGCCGATCGGCGATACCCCGGTGACCCTTGAGCCGCTGCTGGGCGACGTCGACGGTGTGCTGACCTTCGGCGAACCACTGCGCTACACCATCGGCCCGAGCGGGATCCTCGAGGTCACCGATTGCGTGCGGAGCCAGCGCTACCGCGTCACCTTCTTTCCCGATGTTTCTACCGACCATGTCCGCGCCCTGTATGCCTCATATGAAGGCGTGATTGCCGGTCTTGAAGGCTGGCTGCGCAGCGAATGGACAGGCTTCCAACCGCAATGGGCGGAGTTTTCCAGCGCCGGTTTTCTTGATCGTTACGGGCAGTTGCAACGGGCCGATTGGCGCGGTCTGGAAAAAGCTTTGAATGGCGTATGGGATGACATTCAACAACTGTTCGCCCTACTCGCCGATCTGCAGGAGCACAGCGCGAAGCTCCTGGAATACCTGAGCGAAGTCGAACTTGAGGCGCTGCTGGCGGCTTCCAGCGAGGCGATTGCCAACGCTTTGTTGATGCTCAGCGACGAGCCGTTGCTGTTCATTCATCTGGCCGCGTTCACCAGTTGGCTGAAGATGCTGCCGCCGCAATACCTCGCCGAGGTGGTGGCCGAAGTTCGCACCGAGTTGCTCATCAGTTTCCTGTTGATGCGCGTGGCGGGCGGTGCCGGCGTATCGCTGCGTTTGAGCAGCAAGGTCCTGGCGAAGATCAAGTCGCCACGGGCGCGGGAATGGCTGGCCGCGTCAGCCTTACGTCTGGCTGAGCTGACTTCGACGCCAGAGCTCAAGCAGCACGCGAGCACACTGAAGCCGCTGATGTTTCATGCCCGCGAGGTGGAGCTGAAGCCGACGCCATCGATTCCGCTGAACATTCGCCAGGCCGACGCGGTGGTATTGAGCGTGCCGAATCCGGCGCCGCTCGCGCGGGAAAAATCCCAGGGCATGGCGCGCCTTGAGCGCCACGAGCCACATGACGACGCGCCCGACCAATCGAAAAACCCCAACGGCGATGCCGCCGATTGCGTGCCCAAAACCTGTACCAATGGCTGCCCGGTGTCGATGGTCACCGGCGAAGAACTGCTGACCCTGACCGACGCGGTGCTCGATGGCGTGCTGCCCTTCGAGTTCACCCGCTTGTACCGCAGCAGCGCGGTCGAGATCGACATCGGCCTGGGTTTCGGCTGGAGCCATACGCTCGCGCATCGGCTGGCCTTCGACGGCGATGGCGTGATCTGGATCGACCACGAAAACCGCCGCACTCGTTTTCCCCTGCCCAACGTCGCGCGCCCGGCGATCCACAACAGCCTGTCGCGGGCGGCGATCTTTCTCGGCGAGGAACCCGAAGAACTGATTCTGGCGTTGGCCGGCGACAGCGCGCGGTTCTATCACTTTCGCGCCGGCCGGCTGACCGCAATCAGCGATGTCTACGGCAATCGTCTCACCCTGCAACGCGATCGCTCCGATCGCATACAGCGTCTGGACAACGGCGCCGGCCGCTCATTGCTGTTGCGTTATGACCGCGCGCAACTGGTGGCGGTCGAGTATCAGGTGTTCGTTCAGGGCGAGTGGATCACCGAGCAGAACCTCGCCACCTACAGCTTCGATGCCCGGCAACGCCTGCTGGTCGCGACCAACGCGGTGGGCGACAGCGAACGCTACGACTACGACGACCACCACGTCATCCTCCAGCGCCAGTTGACCGGCGGCGCGAGCTTCTTCTGGGAGTGGCAACGCGAGGGCAAAGCCGCCCGCTGCGTGCGCCATTGGGCGTCGTTCTCGCAGATGAACACCCGTTACGTCTGGAACGATGACGACGCCAGCGTGACCGTGCATTACGTCGACGGCACCGAAGAAGTCTACGTCCACGACGAGCGCGCGCGGCTGGTGCGCCAGGTTGCGGCCGATGGTGGCGAGCAGCTCAAGGCCTATGACCAGCAGGGGCGCTTGATCGCCGAGCAGGATGCGTTGGGCGCGGTCACCGAATATCGCTACGACGAACTTGGACGGCTGATCGCGCTGATTCCGCCGGACGATGCACCAACGTCCTACGAGTACCGCAACGGTTTTCTCTACAAGCGTTGCCGTGGTGAGGCGGTGTGGATCTACCGGCGCAACGCCGAAGGCGCCGTCACCGAAGCGGTCGATCCCGACGGCCAGGTCACCCATTACTACTACAACCTGCGCGGCCAATTGCTGTCGCTGCGTTATCCGGACAGCAGCCGCCACCGCTGGGTGTGGAACGAGCTCGGCCAGCTCATCGAAGAAACCCTGCCCGATGGCGGTGTGCGGCGCTTTTCCTACGACGCTCTGGGCCGGCGGATTACCACCCAGGACGAATTTGGTGTCGTCAGCCGTCAGGAGTGGGACGCCGCCGGCCGACTGATCCTGACGACTTCTCCTACGGGCAGCACGCGCGCCTACAGCTACGGCGCCTACGGCCAGATCACCGCAGAACGTGACGAGCTCGGTCGTATCACCCGCTATGAATATGACGATGACCTGCACCTGGTCTCGCGGCGGATCAACCCCGACGGCACCCGCGTGCAGTATCGCTATGACCATGCGCGGCTGTTGCTGACCGAGATTGAAAACGAATCGGGCGAAAAGTACCGCCTGGATTACACGCCGACCGGGCTGATTCGACAGGAAACCGGGTTTGATGGGCGCCGGACTGCCTATGCCTACGACCTCAATGGTCATTTGCTGGAAAAGACCGAGTTTGGTGATTTCGGCCCCAGTCTGGTCACCCACTACGAGCGCGACAAGGCCGGGCGCTTGCTGGTCAAAACCCTGCCCGATGGCGCCAAGATCCGCTACGACTACGACCGCCTCGGTCGGTTGATCGGTGTCGATGACGGTCAGAACCATCCGCTGGCTTTTGAGTATGACCGTCAGGATCGCTTGATCACCGAGCATCAGGGCTGGGGCACCTTGCGCTACGCCTATGACGCCTGCGGTCAGCTCAAGCGCCTGCG
This sequence comes from Pseudomonas sp. RG1, assembly GCF_025910115.1. NCBI lineage: Bacteria > Pseudomonadati > Pseudomonadota > Gammaproteobacteria > Pseudomonadales > Pseudomonadaceae > Pseudomonas > Pseudomonas sp. RG1. Next base: position 101,162 of record NZ_JAPCIK010000016.1, on the reverse strand, counting down.
CCTGCCGGACAACAGCAAGCTCGATTATCACTACGCCAAGGGCGGTGCGCTGAGCGCCATCGACCTCAACGGCACGCCGCTGACCCGGCATGTGTATCAGTCCGGTCGCGAACAGCAACGCCAGCAAGGTCTGCTGCTCAGTGAGTATTCCTACGACGATCAGGGCCGCTTGCTTGCCCACGCTGTAGGTCATCGCCACGCCTCGCTGTACCGCCGCGATTATGCCTACAGCGCCAACGGCAATCTCGAGCACATCGCCGACAGCCGCCACGGCCAGCGTACTTATGGCTACGACGCCCTCGACCGGTTGATCCGCGTACGCCACTCGCGCGACGAACTGCCCGAATCCTTCGCCCACGACCCGGCCGGCAACCTGCTGATGCAGGACCGCCCCGGCCCCGCGCAGATCAAGGGCAACCGCCTGCTGATGCAGGGCGACCGCCATTACGACTACGACGCCTTCGGCAACCTGATCCGCGAACGCCGAGGCCACGGCCAGACCCTGGTCACGGAATACCGCTACGACTGCCAGCACCGCCTGATCGGCCTGACCCGCCCCGACGGCCAGACCGCCACGTATCACTACGACGCCTTCGGCCGGCGCATCCGCAAAACCGTCGACAGCGCCGTCACCGAATTCTTCTGGCAAGGCGAACACCTCGTCGCCGAAAGCAGCACCACGCAATACCGCAGCTTCCTCTACGAACCCGGCACCTTCCGCCCACTCGCGATGCTGGATGGCAAAGGCCCGAAAAAAGCCTGCCCGTTCTACTACCAACTCGACCACCTCGGCACCCCGCAGGAACTGACCGACTACAGCGGCGAAATCGTCTGGTCCGCGCAATACGACGCCTACGGCAAAGTCGCCGCCGTCACCTTGGCCGGCGAAGACTATCTAGATCAACCGCTGCGCTTTCAGGGGCAGTATTTCGATGTTGAAAGTGGGCTGCATTACAACCGGCATCGGTATTACGACCCGAGGCTTGGGCGGTATCTGACCCCGGACCCGGTGAAGCTCGCGGGCGGGTTGAATCAGTACCAGTACGTGCCGAATCCGACGGGGTGGGTGGATCCGTTGGGGTTGACGTCCAACTGCCCGCCGCCGAATAAGCCTGGGTGTGAGGTGCCGGGGGCGAGTGATGGGGTTAAGGTTGATGAGGGGGAGCCGGATCTACCGGGATTGATCCACGGTGTGGACGCAAGATCTTTGAAGCGAACGCACGCAATCTCGGGGAAAAAATCAACTAAAACGGTTGAAGCAACGGCGAGCAACATGCGCAGCGGCGGATATAATATTCGCTTCCCCATCCATGTGGCTGAGCATGAAGGTACGCTATATATTTTAGATGGGCATCATCGTGCAGCGGCTGCGAGACAAACAGCAACGCCAATAATCATGAAACTGATCACAAATATAAAAGAACATAAAAGTAATTTTGAAACGATAGAAGACGTAATTGAGTCTGCTGAAAATGTTGGGTTTGATCGACTGGAGCCTCAGCGAAGACGATGAATGACTATAACGATACAACGCTCGAAGATCTCATCAAAGACTTTCTTAGTAAAGTGCAAAAAGGAACAACGCTATTACAAGAAAAATTTGGCACTCGAAACATCCTAAGACTTTGGAGGAGCGGCCAAATAGAACGTTGCGGAGAAGTCAACGATGGCGTCGAATATGAATTACATGGCATAGGCTGTGCTATTCATTTTCCCAATGAATCAGTGGATTTCGATTACGGCTCGAATAACAGGATCGATGGTTTTGATGAGTGGCGCCTTTACATGTACGCGACGGACCGGCCTTTAAAATATAAAAAATACACTGACATGAAATTTCTTGAGAGTGAGTTCAAGACCTATATAGATGCAGGCAGAATCGAAAAAATGTCGCCCTCCGATGACCTCTATGTATTTATCGACTCAACCGAAAATGACTGAACAAAGATACGTGGGGGCCTGAAAGCTCAGGCCCTTTAAATCAGTATTCAAAATCTCATTCATCACGAACACTCTCACTGCTCATCCCCATCCTCCTCATATTCCATATCCGCCTCATCCGCATCATTCAACGGCACCGTCGCATCATCCATCAGCGACCCGGGATCTTCATTCCCCGGATCATTGATAAATGGCAATCCACTCGGGCCCTTCTCTTCTTTGCCTTCGGTTTCGGGAGTCATGGCGCACCTCTTGAGCGTGTGGGATGTATCACTTTCGAAAAGCCCTATCGCCAATCGTTCCTCTGCCTGACGGCCACACACGAAAAACCCGGCGCCAGGCCGGGTTTTCGTTGATCAATCAGCGATGTTTATTTTTGTGTTTGTTCTTGTGCTTGTGGCCGCCGGAATGAGATCCGCCGTCGTCGTCGCCAAGATTGTTACCTACCGCGCCGCCTGCTGCGCCGCCCAGGCCTGCGCCAATGGCGGAGCCGGTGGAGCCGCCGAGGCTGTTGCCGACGACCGAGCCGCCTGCTGCGCCAAGACCGCCGCCGATCGCGGCTTCGGTGCGGTTGCGTTTGTTCGCGCCGACGGCACTGCCCGCCGCGCCGCCAACACCAGCGCCGACCGCTGCGCCCGTGCTGCCGCCGAGTTGTCCGCCAACCACATTACCCAGCGCACCGCCGAGACCACCGCCTACGGCAGCGGTGCCATCTCCGGCCGCCATCGCGCCCTGCGCCACGACCAAGCCAAAAAACAGTGCAGATAATGACAATCGCATATGAACCTCGCAGTTCCCGAATCGGGACAGTCCGCCCAAGCGGGGCGTATGCAGATTGGAGATGATTTCGCACGAAACGTTCAGCCATGAAAAAGCCCGACATCGAGTCGGGCTTCTTCTGACAGGCCATCAGTCTCAGTGGCGCTTGTGACCTTTGCCCAGGTTGCTGCCGACGGCACCGCCGGCCGCGCCGCCCAGACCTGCACCGATAGTGGCGCCGTTGCGGCCGCCCAAGCTGTTGCCGATCACCGAACCACCGGCCGCACCGACGCCGCCACCGATTGCTGCCTTGGTGCGGCTGCCCTTGCGTGCCGCGACGGCACTGCCTGCTGCGCCCGCGACGCCAGCACCAATGGCGGCACCGGTGCTGCCGCCCATTTTCTGACCGACCACGTTACCCAGCGCGCCACCCAGGCCACCGCCCAGCGCCGCGGTGCCATCACCGGCAGCCATCGCACCTTGAGCAACCAGAAGGCCAAGAACCAGAGCAGGCAGTGTTAAACGCATGACGAAAACCTCAAATAAACGGGATGACGAAAAGGAGCGGGATTTAATGCCTCGGCGCAGGAAAGTCCAGACGCCGGCGACAGCGTCGATTGGACCGCGATCAGGGAAAAGGTTTTATGCCGGGCAAAAAAAAGCCCGCTGGGGAGACGGGCTGGAGACTTGCTTTCTAACGGATGGCTTCACACTACGTTGGCCAACGTGAAAAGTTTGTGAAAAAAAACCGACATTAATGTCAATGCCCGCCCCCTCATTCTTGCGCACATAAAAAACCCCGTTCAGTGACGGGGTGCGGGATGAAATCACTTTCTGGTCCTTGCCGTGACCTTGGGCAGGAATTTCGCTTTCGGCCCTTTAGGGGCTGTGGATTTGATTTTGCCGATGCTGACCGGATCCTCGCCAAACCCCGACTGATACTCCGACTGACCGCAGCGCACACAGTTGTTGAATGAAAACTCAGCGCCATCATCTTCGATAAATGGACCTGACATAGACTCTCCCCTACGCAACCGGGCCGACACCGGCAAAACAGTTTTGCCTGGAAAATATCGTCCCTCAGCGCTTTTGAGACTAGCCGGTCACTACTGGACTTGCTGTTCAGAAAGGCTGATCACCGACGAATGGAAAAAAGCGTCGCGAGCGATCACTCGCTAAAGATTTCCATCGAACGGCCGCTGCCCTTATTCCTACCAATGAATCTCAAGGAGAGATCATGCAGATCAATGGATTCCCGAACATGCCAATCGTAAAACTCACGGACGAGCAGATCGCTGCCGGCAAGGCCGGTGCGGAAAAACTCAAGGAAAAGATCGCCTCGGGTGAAATCACCATCAAATACCCGGACAAACCGCTTCTGCAGCCGGGCGTCGTCTACCATCCCAGCGAGCCCGCACCATCGGTGCAGCCTGACGGGACACCGCCCCTCGTTGCCATCGATACACCGCTGACCTATGACGCAAGAGGCGCTGTGTTGCTCAAGCCTCAAGGCTGATAGACGCGAAAAAAGCCCATTCCTCGTGCGAGTGGGCTTTGTCTTCATAGCAATAATCAGCGCAGCTTCACCGCCGTTCCGGTGACAAACACCACGACCATGCCACTCTTGCCTGCCGGCATGCTGATCTCGAAGTCCACGCCGACCACCGCGTCAGCCTGCAATGCCCGCGCCCGATCTTTCAATTCATCGGTTGCCTGAATGCGTGCTTCTTTAAGAGCCCGCTCCAACGTCTGCGACCGCCCGCCAAAGAAGTCGCGCATGCCGGCGAACATATCGCGGATCACGTTGACCCCTTGCACAGACTCGGCGCTGACGATGTCCAGATAGGCTGTGATCTGCCGCCCCTCGACGGAATGAGTGGTGGAAATGATCATGAAAGTCGTCCTTTTACTGCAAAAGTGAAGGCGGCGATTGTAGCGCGGCACCAGGCCTGGCACCCGAGCCTCAATTGGATTTAACGACCCACAATTGATCCAGCTTCGTCGTAAAACTCGAGCTCATCATCTCCCGCCGCATGCCCCAGGCCGGATCCGCCGGCACACTCCCCGCTCGCAACGTTCCATGCCCCCAGCGCTGATTGATCTGGTCGAGCACCCCCATCACCCTCTCCGCCGTCTGCGGTTGCGACTGGGCAAACAAGTCGTCGGTAAACTCTCCGGGCTGCCGAAGATCCATCAATAACACTTCAGCCTTGCTGTACTTGAACCCCGGCCGGAACAATCGATCAATCGCTTCGCTCGCGACCTTGCTCAGCAATCGCACATCATTGGTCGGATAAGGCAACTCGATCAGCGCGCCATTGGCGTACTTCGCCTCTTCCGGATTGAACATGCCGGTGCGGATACTCACGCGGATCTTTTTGCACAGCGAATTCTGAGCACGCAGCTTTTCCGCCGCTCGATGCACATAAGTCGCCACGGCTTCCTTGATCGGTTCGATGGTAGTCAAACGGTTGCCAAACATGCGGCTGCTGCAAATTTCCTGCTTCGGCGGTTCTGTTTCCGACAGTTCCAGACAGGATGTGCCACCCAGTTCGCGCGCGGTCTTCTCGATCACCACGCTGAACTTGCGCCGCAGCGTCCACGGATCGGCCTTCGCCAGGTCCATTGCGCTTCTGATCTGCATGCTTTCCAGATGAGCTTTCATCCGCCGCCCGACGCCCCACACTTCACCGACATCGGTATTGCGCAGCACCCAGTCGCGTTTGGACGGATCGCAGATGTCGACCACGCCGCCGGTATGCGCTTGCAAGCGTTTGGCAGTGTGGTTGGCGAGCTTGGCCAGCGTTTTCGTCGGGGCGATGCCGACGCCCACAGGGATGCCCGTGCGCTTATAAACAGCAGAGCGGATGGTTCGGCCAAACGCGGTCAGGTCCCCAGGGATGCCGCTGAGATCGGCGAACGCCTCATCAATGCTGTACACCTCGACCGCCGGCACCATGGATTCGATGATCGTCATCACCCGTTCGCTCATGTCGCCGTACAACGCGTAATTACTGCTGAACACCTGAATGCCATGGCGGCGCAAATCATCGCGAATCTGGAAATACGGCGCGCCCATTTTCACAAAGGGCTTGGCGTCATAACTCCGCGCAATCACGCAGCCATCGTTATTGCTCAGCACGACAATCGGCGTCTTCGCCAGATCGAGCCGGAACACTCGCTCGCAGCTGGCATAGAAGCTGTTGCAATCGATCAGCGCGAAAACCTGCTCACGATTTTCCATGGTCGCGCACGCTGTAAGTCACCACACCCCAGATCACCAGCTCATCCCCTTCCATCACATAGCGAGGCGGGTATTTGCTGTTGGCCGAAAGAAGGATGACGGTGTTGTCGCGCATGTGCAGGCGCTTGCAGACAGGTTCGGAGTTGAGACCGGCGATGACGATATCGCCGTGCTCGGCATTCAGGCTGCGGTCGACGATCACCAGATCACCGCAAAAGATCCCCGCGTCCTGCATGCTCTCGCCTTCGATCTTCGCCAGATAAACGTGCGGTGCACGAATATCAAAAACCTCGTCCAGAGAGATGTGCTGTTCAATGTGATCAGCCGCGGGCGAAGGAAAACCGGCGGGAATCCGAAACGAATACAGCGCAAGCTTTTCGCCCGCACCTGACAAAGGGCCGAGGATGGTGACGCTCATGATACGAACCTGATAGTGAATTTACTGTATGCGCATACAGTAAACTCGGGACGGTTCGGAGGGTCAATGAGGCGTGTAGGAGATTTCGACGGGTGACAGGGGTTTGTATAGCTTTGGAGAGAGAATGATCGCCAAGACACATTCATAGATGCCGAACATCAGCGGTCCCACGTCACCATTTTCCAGACGCCAAAAACCACAAACCCCCGACTTTCTCTAGGAAAATCAGGGGTTTGCGTTTACTGAATGTGGCGGTGAAGGAGAGATTCGAACTCTCGATACAGTTTCCTGTATACACACTTTCCAGGCGTGCTCCTTAAGCCACTCGGACACTTCACCGTATCTCTGCAGACATGTTCTGTCTGTCGAGGCGCGCTAATGTAGTCGAAAGCTTTTCCGATGGCAAACTTTTTTTCAGAATTTTCATGCGCTTAAGAGAGCACGCTTCGTTCTGCCAAAGCGGGCGATGGCAAACCCGCCAATCTCGGGTAAGCCGTGCGCTTCCTTTTATAGCAGGCAACACGCGCGCGACGCTGGCCGAAGCGCAAAACGGTGACTGGCAGGTCAGTCACGGCGCTTTACCTGGCCTGCGGCGGTGGGTAACGTCTGCCCATCTTTCTAATAAGGAATAGCGTCATGAGCGAGTTGATTGCCTACCACCTCGAAGACGGTATCGCGACCCTGACCCTGAACAATGGCAAGGTCAACGCGATTTCTCCGGATGTGATTGCGGCGTTTAACGCGGCGCTGGATCAGGCGGTGGCGGATCGCGCCGTGGTGATCATTACCGGGCAGCCGGGGATCCTCTCGGGCGGGTATGACCTGAAGGTGATGACCGCCGGCCCGAAAGAAGCCGTTGCGCTGGTGACGGCCGGTTCGACCCTGGCCCGCCGCCTGCTCTCTCACCCGTTCCCGGTGATCGTTGCTTGCCCGGGGCACGCTGTGGCCAAGGGCGCTTTCCTGCTGTTGTCCGCCGATTACCGCATCGGTGTCGACGGGCCGTTCAGCATCGGCCTGAACGAAGTGCAGATCGGCATGACCATGCACCACGCTGGTATCGAGCTGGCGCGCGATCGCTTGCGGCGTTCGGCTTTCCATCGTTCGGTGATCAATGGCGAGATGTTCGATCCGCAAAGTGCCGTTGATGCAGGCTTCTTCGACAAAGTCGTCACTGCCGAAGAATTGCAAGGCGCCGCGCTGGCTGCCGCGCGGCAGTTGAAGAAGATCAACATGCTCGCGCACAAGAACACCAAGCTGAAAGTGCGCAAGCAACTGCTGGAAACCCTCGACGACGCGATCCTGCAGGATCAGCAACATCTGGGCTGACTCGTCCAGGATCTGCCGGTAAGAAAAAGCCCGACCCTCGTGTCGAGCTTTTTCTTACGTCATACGTCGAAGATTCGCGGAAAGCTCTAGGACGCGCCTGACAGGCAAGACTGAAACATGCGCTTAAACATCGGCCATCTCCGGACTCTATAGCGGCAATTGCCGAAAACAGTGCACATCCGTACACTGCGCCACCTTTTGTCCCGGTGGGCCTGCAAAAATGCTGTTTGTGTTTCGTATGTTGTTGATGGGCCTGCACTTTATTCTGGCCGGCGTGCTCGGCGTGATCCTTGGACTGTGCCGCCCGTTCAACCCGGACAACAGCCGACTATGCGCCCGCCTCTACGCTTTGCCGGCGATGTGTATCTTGCGTTTGCGGGTCAGGTCCGAGGTCAACGGCTTGATGAACAAGCCCGACAGTTGCGTGATCATTGCCAACCATCAGTCCAACTACGATCTGTTCGTATTCGGCAATGTCGTCCCCCGCCGCACCGTGTGTATCGGCAAGAAAAGCCTGAAGTGGGTGCCGTTGTTCGGCCAGTTGTTCTGGCTGGCCGGCCGGCAATGTGTTGATCGACCGTGGCAATGCGCACAAGGCGCGGCAGTCGATGCTGACGACCACCCACACCTTGCAGAATGAAGACACCTCGATCTGGGTGTTTCCGGAAGGCACCCGCAACCTCGGTGAAGATTTGTTGCCGTTCAAGAAAGGCGCGTTCCAGATGGCGATTGCCGCCGGCGTGCCGATCGTTCCGGTGTGCGTGAGCAGCTATATAAAGCACATGCGCCTGAATCGCTGGCGCAGTGGCAACGTTCTCATACGTTCCTTGCCGGCGATTCCTACAGTCGGATTGACCATGGACGACATGCCCATGCTGATCGAGCGATGCCGCGAGCAGATGCGCGAGTGCATCGAATCGATGGATCGGCAACTGCAAGCATCGTGAAACAAGACCCGCCCTGTGCGGGTTTTCTTTTGCCGGGTGAACTGTAGAAGTTTCACTGACTCTCAAGCAGCGACACGGCTAAGCTGAAGCCTAGTTTCCCTGCCATCTGCCAAGAAGAAGTGAATCACCACCATGGGTCGAGTTGTTGCTGCTGCGGTGTACAGCGAGGGTAAGAAAGTCACCAATATTGCGCTGGACGAAGGTGCTGCCTGGGCGGCCAAACCCGGCCACTTCGTGTGGATCGGCCTGGAAGAACCGGACGCACAGGAATTATCCAACCTGCAACGTCAGTTCAACTTGCATGAACTGGCCATCGAAGACGCGCTGGAAAAACACAGCCGACCGAAACTGGAAACCTTTGGTGACGCTCTGTTTATCGTCACCTACTCACCGGTTCGCGAAAACGGCGTCTTGCAATTTATCGAAACGCACATCTTCGCCGGCAGGGGTTACATCATCACTGCACGAAACGGCCATTCCGCGTCGTACGCCTATGTGCGGCAACGCTGTGAAGCGCGCCCTTTGTTGCTCGAGCACGGGGAAGATTTCGTCCTGTATGCGCTGCTCGATTTCGTTATCGAGAACTATCAGCCGGTGGGCGAAGCGATCCACGCCGAGATCGATGAGCTGGAGCGCAACGTCTTGTGTAGCGCCCTCAACGAGCGTGACATCCAGAAGCTGCACGGTTTGCGCCGTGATGTGGTGCGCTTGCGTCGATATGCGGCGCCGATGGTGGAAATCGGCGAAGAGCTGCAAAAGCTCAGTTTCCCGTTCATCGACAAGAACATGCGTCCGTACTTTCGCGATGTGCAGATTCACGTGACGCGGCAAATGGAAGATCTGAGCACGCTGGCCGACATTGCCAGCCAGACCATCGAGATTGGCGTGTTGCTCGAGGCATCACGGCAGAGCGTGGTGCAGCGCAAGTTTGCAGCGTGGGCGGCGATTCTGGCGTTCCCGACAGCGGTGGCGGGAATTTACGGGATGAATTTCCAGAACATGCCGGAATTGACCTGGCATTACGGTTATTTTGCAGTGCTGGGGTTTATTGCGGTGGGGTGTGTGAGTTTGTGGGCGAGTTTCAAGCGGTCCGGGTGGCTGTAGCCGGGACCGCGTTGCCCCGGATATTCGCGAGCAGGCTCGCTCCCACAGGGATTGTGGAAGCAGACCCTTTTAGCGTTGAGCCGCTTCCGGTTTGTGCGCCACGAAGCGCATCATCCACTCCGCAACCGTAGCGCCGTGGTGCTCCTGCTCAAGACTTGCCACACCCTTGCTGTAGATCTGCGAACCCAGCGCTTCCTGGCGCAGATCGAGCAGCGCGCGCGAGTAATCGTGAATGAATTCCGGGTGGCCCTGGAAGCACAGCACTTGATCGTTGATGTGATAAGCCGCGAACGGGCAGAAATCGCTGGAGGCGATGACCGTGGCGTTTTCCGGTAGTTCGGTGACCTGGTCCTGGTGGCTGATCAGCAGTGTCAGCTCTTCGCGCACCGGGCTCATCCACGGCGCCTTGGCTGCCAGCTGATAGCTGTGAGTGCCGACCCCCCAGCCTTGGGAGGCCCGCTCACTCTTGCCACCAAGCAGTAGCGCCAGCAATTGATGGCCGAAGCACACGCCGAGCAATTTGTCGCCGCGTTCGTAGCGATTCAGAAGATAGGTCTTGAGGGTCTGGATCCACGGGTCAGTGCCGAACGAATCGGCCTTGCTGCCAGTGACCAGGTACGCGTCGAAAGTCTCATCGTCACTTGGGTAATCCCCTTTCACCACGTTATAGACAGTGAACTCAGCGGCAATCGGTTGCTGCGAGAACAGGCGCTGGAACATCTGCCCATAGCCCTGATATTGGTCAATCAGTTCGGGCCGCAGGATGTCGGTTTCGAGAATGCAGATGCGCAGCGACATAAAAAATACCTGACACGTGATGGGAATAATGAACACCCCAGAGCCTGCCTTGAAACACGTGGCCAAGGCAAGCCCCGAAATGCTCGCTGGCCTTAGAACATTTCACCTTTCGCCGCTTTGTCCAGCAGCAGCGCTGGCGGAGTAAAGCGCTCGCCGTACTGCTCGGCCAGATACTGCGCGCGGGCGATGAAGTCCTTCAGGCCATACTGGTTGATGAACTGCAGCGCCCCGCCGGTCCACGCGGCGAAACCGATGCCGAAGATCGAGCCGACGTTGGCATCCGCCGTCGAGGTCAGCACGCCCTCCTCCACACAGCGCACGGTTTCGATGGCCTGCACAAACAACAGCCGATCACGCACATCCTTCGCAGAGATCTGTCCGTCTGCCTTCTCGAAGCGCGTTTTCAGCTCCGGCCATAAATGCTTCTGGGCACCGGCTGGATACTCATAAAAACCGCCTCCGGCAGCTTTACCCGGTCGCTTGAATTCATTGAGCATCAAGTCAATCACGGCAAAGGCCGGGTGCTCAATCAGCGGTTTCCCTTCAGCCTGTAGGTCCTTGGCCGTCTGTTGACGGATATGGCTCATCAGGCTGAGGGAAACTTCGTCGGAGATTGCCAGAGGCCCGACCGGCATCCCGGCCTTGCGCGCTTCGGTCTCGATCATCGGCGCACTGACGCCCTCGCCGAGCATGGCAATGCCTTCGTTGGTGAACGTGCCGAACACCCGCGAGGTAAAGAAGCCGCGACTGTCGTTGACCACGATCGGAGTTTTCTTGATTTGCAGCACGAAATCGAAACCGCGAGCGAGAGTTTCGGCGCTGGTCTGCGCACCTTTGACGATTTCCACCAGCGGCATTTTTTCTACCGGACTGAAGAAATGCAGGCCGATGAATTTGCTTTGATCGGCCACCGCCGTCGCCAGACCGGTGATCGGCAGCGTCGACGTATTGGAAGCAATCACCGCTTCGCCGCCCACCACCTGTTGCGCGGCGGCGGACACCCTGGCTTTGAGTTGGCGATCCTCGAACACCGCTTCGATGATCAGATCGCAACCGGCCAGATCGGCATCACTTTCGCTCGCAACGATTCGCGCCAGCACCGCTTCACGCTGTTCGGCAGTCATTTGGCCACGGGCAACTTTCTTGTCCAGTAGCGCTGCGGAATGCGCTTTGCCCTTCTCGGCAGCGGCAAGGTTGATGTCCTTGAGGACGACGTCGATACCGGCCGAGGCGCTGACGAACGCGATGCCTGCGCCCATCATTCCGGCGCCGAGCACACCGACTTTGCGGGTTTTATAGGGCGCAAAACCTTGCGGTCTTGAACCGCCGGCGTTGATCTCGTTCAACTGGAACCAGAACGTACCGATCAGGTTTTTCGAGATTTGCCCGGTCGTCAGCTCGGTGAAGTAGCGGGTTTCGATCAGGTGCGCGGTGTCGAAATCGACCTGAGCGCCCTCCACCGCCGCGCACAGAATCTTCTCCGGCGCCGGCAGAGTGCCTTGGGTTTTCGCGCGCAGGATCGACGGCGCAATCGCCAGCATCTGCGCCACTTTCGGGTTCGATGGCGTACCGCCGGGAATCTGGTAACCCTTGACGTCCCAGCGCTGCACTGCCGCCGGATTGGCGAGAATCCAGGCGCGCGCCTTGGCCAGCAGCTCATCGCGATCCGCTGCCAATTCATCAATCAGCCCGGCCTGCAACGCCTGTTGCGGGCGCACTTTTTTGCCTTCAAGCAAGTACGGCAGGGCTTTTTCGATGCCGAGCATGCGCACCATGCGCACCACCCCGCCGCCGCCCGGCAAAAGACCCAAGGTCACTTCCGGTAGACCGAGTTGCACCGAGGCGTCATCAACACCAATGCGGTGGTGACAGGCCAGACAGATCTCCCAGCCGCCGCCCAGCGCAGCGCCGTTGATCGCCGCGACCACCGGTTTGCCGAGGGTTTCCAGGCTGCGCAATTGCGCCTTGAGGGTCAGCACCATGTCGTAGAAAGCTTTGGCTTCGGGCTTGCCGACCTTGATCAGTTCATTGAGGTCGCCGCCGGCAAAAAAGGTTTTCTTCGCCGAGGTGATGATCACTCCGGCAATGCTGTCTTTCTCGGCCAGCAAGCGGGCAACGCAAGCGGCCATGGCCTCGCGGTACACGGCGTTCATGGTGTTGGCGCTCTGGCCCGGCATATCCATGGTCAGCACGACGATACCGTCCTGGCCTTTTTCGTAACGAATGGCTTCGCTCATAACAGGGTTCCTTGAAGTCGGGGCTCAGAGGCGTTCGATGATGGTGGCAATGCCCATGCCGCCGCCGACACACAGCGTCGCCAGGCCGTAGCGCAGATGCCGCGCTTCCAGTTCATCAAGCAGGGTGCCGAGGATCGCGCAACCGGTGGCGCCCAGCGGGTGGCCCATGGCGATCGAGCCGCCGTTGACGTTGACCTTGCCGGGATCGACGGCCATGTCCTTGATGAATTTCAACACCACCGAAGCAAACGCTTCGTTGACCTCGAACAGATCGATGTCCTGCACGCGCAGTCCGGCCTTGGCCAGCGCTTTGCGAGTCGCCGGCGCCGGGCCGGTGAGCATGATGGTCGGATCTGTGCTGGTGACGGCCGTGGCGACGATACGCGCGCGTGGCTGCAGCCCCAGCGCGCGGCCCTTGGCTTCGGAGCCGATGAGCATCAGCGCCGCACCGTCGACAATGCCGGAACTGTTGCCCGGCGTGTGCACATGGTTGATCCGCTCGACATGGCTGTAGACCCGCAGCGCCGTGGCGTCAAAGCCCATCTGCCCGATCATTTCGAAACTTGGCTTGAGCTTGCCCAGGCCTTCGAGGGTCGATTCGGCGCGGATGAACTCATCGTGATCAAGCAGGATGATGCCGTTCTGATCCTGCACTGGCACCAGCGACTTGTTGAAGGAGCCGTCGGCCCGCGCTCGTGCGGCTTTTTGCTGCGAGTGCAGCGCGTAGGCATCGACGTCCTGCCGGCTGAAGCCTTCGAGGGTAGCGATGAGATCGGCGCCAACACCTTGCGGGGTGAAATGGCTGTGCAGGTTGGTCTGCGGGTCCAGCGCCCAGGCGCCGCCATCGCTGCCCATTGGCACCCGCGACATCGACTCGACGCCGCCAACCACCACCAGATCCTCGAAGCCCGAGCGCACTTTCATCGCGCCAAGATTGACGGCTTCCAGACCGGAAGCGCAGAAACGGTTGATCTGCACACCGGCGACGCAGACGTCCCAGTCGGCCACTTGCACCGCCGTCTTGGCGATGTCCGAGCCTTGATCGCCGATCGGCGTGACGCAGCCGAGGACGACATCATCGACCTGACTGGTGTCCAGCGCGGTGCGCGCCTGCAAGGCGCTCAGCAAACCGGCCACCAGGTTGACCGGCTTCACGCTGTGCAGCGCGCCATCGGCCTTGCCTTTGCCACGCGGGGTGCGCAACGCATCGAAAATCAAAGCTTCAGTCATGACGTCCTCGAACCTGATTTATTGTCACTTCACTTTCGCCCTGCGCCGACTGGCAAGCAATGACCACATTGCTCAAAGCGCTTGACGCACACGCTCAGACGGACGGTCATCCGACATCAGGTGAACCGGTTCAGGTCACCGAGTTGTCTAGCCAGCGGGCGGCAAAGAAGCTGGCAATACGCCTCATGCCGTTTTAAGAGCTTTTGCAAAGAACTCCATATGAAATGGATCTAAGCGAAGGCAGACGCGGGCTCTAAGGTGAAGATGTACGCCATCGTCGTCGGGTTTTGCCGAGACGGGCGTCCTCCAACAGGAAGTGCAACGCGTGCCGTCAGGGATATGCAGTCAGGCATGCATCAGGAAATAACAATAAAGGCGGTCAAGCCATGTTCAAACAACCGAAAGTACGTCAAGCAGGACTCATTCTTTTCGCCACGACGCTGTTGTTGATCTTGCCGAATCTGACCAAGGTCATCGGCTGATTCAAACGTCGCGTGCTGTATATCGCCACTGAAAATGTGACTGGCCCGCTACCCGGGCCAGCGCGGTTGTGCCAACCTTTGCGCACTCCCACGACATGGACGGCGATCATTTGAAAACGCTCATTGCGCTCGGTGCCTTGCTGCTGAGCTTGCCCTTGTCTGCCGCACAACTGGATCTGCAGTTGGGCGCAAACAGCCGCACCTGGCAGACCGAAGAGCTGCTCAAGCATCCTCAGCTGCAAACGCTCGCGATCAACAATGATGTTTCCTACAAGAAGGACATGACCTATCAGGCGGTGCCGCTGGCCGCATTGCTGACGGGGGTCAAGCCGGAGGATCACTTGCAGGCGGTGGCGCTGGATGGCTTTGCCGCAGAGTTGGCCGCCGCGCCCTTGCTGAACAAGGACGGCGCACGCGCATGGCTGGCAATCGAGGACCCGGCGCGGCCGTGGCCACCGCTGTCTGCCGGCAAGCACAGCGCCGGGCCGTTCTATCTGGTCTGGACCGATCCGCAGGCAGGTAATATCAGCCCCGAACAGTGGCCGTTCGAAGTCGCCAGCATCAAGCTGATGGCTCCGGTGGCCCAACGCTTTCCTGCCCTGCTGCCCGATCCTGCCTTGAAGGCCGATGATCCGGTGAACAAGGGTTTTGCCCTGTTTCAGAAAAACTGTCTGGCCTGTCACCGGTTGAATGGTGCCGGAGACGCGCAGTTCGGTCCGGATCTGAATATTCCGTATAGCCCGACCGAGTATTTTGGGGCGGATTTCTTGAAGCGCTACATCCGCGATCCGCAGAGTTTGCGTCAGTGGCCGCAGGCGAAGATGCCGGGGTTTTCCGCGCAGGTGTTGCCGGATGGAGACCTGGAAATGCTGGTGGGCTATCTCAAGCACATGGCCGGCCGCAAAGCCAAGCCGTAAGCCTTAGGGTGTTATTACTGGCCTCTTCGCTGGCAAGCCAGCTCCCACAGGGTATGCGCAGAGTTCGAATCACCGGTCATCCTGTGGGAGCTGGCTTGCCAGCGATAGCGGTATCCCGAATCTATTGTTGCTGCACGGAAATAACCGGCGTCGGCGAGACGAACACCTTCGCATGCATCTGCTCACAGCCGCCGCCCCGGCGCATGCCACGGACCGGGCAGGCATCGAGATAATCCAGGCCGACCGCCAGCTTCAGGTGTCGCTCCGGGCGCGCCAGTTGGTTGGTCACGTCGAAGCTGTACCACGCGTCGTCCAGCCACGCTTCTGCCCAGGCATGACTGGCCAGATGCTCGCAATCTTCGCTGTACAGATAACCCGACACGTAACGCGACGGCACGCCGAGGCTGCGGGCGCAGGCGAGAAACGCATGGGTATGATCCTGACAAACACCGGCGCGACCGGCGAAAGCTTCGGCGGCGCTGGTGTCGACTTCGGTTGAGCCCGGCGTGTAGGTCATGTGCTGATTCAAACCATGCATCAAGTCGATCAGCGCGGTGCGATCACGCCGTTGCTTGCAGTTCTTCGCGGCAAATTCGCGCAAGGCTTCATCGGCTTCGGTCAGGCGCGTGAAGCGCAGGAACGGCAGCGCCGACTGGCTCTCATGTTCGGCCTCGCGCAATTCATCGATATCGACCTGACCACGGGCGCCGATGATGATCGCTTCGTGCGGCTCGTCCATGGTCAGCACATGCAGGATGTTGCCGAACGGATCGAGCTGCGCACGCACCGGACGCGGCAGGTCGAGTTGCCAACTGAGGACATGCTGGCGCTCGCTGTCGTGGGGCGTAAGGCGCAGGTACTGGATGCTCGCGCGCACCTGATCTTCGTAGTGATAGGTGGTCTCGTGGCTTATGGAAAGTCTCATGCAGCCTCCAGGTAGGAACTGTGAATGGCGTTGCCCAACTGGCGCACCAGCGGGATGAATTCGGTCAGCCAGGCGTGCAGGCCTTCTTCGAGGATTTCGTTGATGCCGGTGTAGCGCAGGCGCGCGTCCATTTCCGCCGCCAGGCGTTGTGCCGGTCGGCCGTTGGCGCCTGGCAGTTGCGCGAGGATCTGGTCGATTTCTTCGGTACAGGCACGCAGCGAACGCGGCACGTCGGCGCGCAACAGCAGCAGTTCGGCGACATGCCGGGCGCCGGGCGCGTCGCGGTAGATTTCGGTGTAGGCCTCGAATGAGGACAAGGCGCGCAGCAGCGCACTCCATTGGTAATAGGCGTGCGCCGTGCCGTCGCTGACTGCTTCGGCCTGATCGCCGGCCATTTCGTAACGGGCATCGAGCAGGCGCAGCGTGTTGTCCGCGCGCTCGATAAACGTGCCCAGACGAATAAAGCGAAACGCGTCGTTGCGCATGATCGTGCCGTATGAGGCGCCACGAAACAGGTGCGAACGTTCCTTGATCCATTCGCAAAACCGGCTCATGCCATAACGACTCAGTCCCTGTTCGGCGATGCCGCGAATTTCCAGCCAGGTCGCGTTGATGTTTTCCCACATGTCCGCAGTGATTCGCCCGCGTACCGCATGAGCACTGGCTCGCGCTGCACCAAGGCAGCTGTAGATACTGGCCGGGTTGGCCGCATCCAGTGCGAAGAAATGCAGCAGGCGCTCTGCGTGCAGGTCGCCGTGGCGTTCAAGGTAATCGTCCAGGGTGCCGGTGATCAGCAACGGCATGGCGAGTTCGTGCAGACCGTCGCCGCGCCCGTCCTGCGGCATCAGCGACAGCGAATAACTGATGTCGAGCATGCGCGCGAGATTCTCCGCACGCTCCAGGTAACGCGACATCCAGTACAGATCCGAGGCAGTTCTACTTAACATGGCAAGCTTCCTTCAATCCTCGACTACCCAGGTGTCCTTGGTGCCGCCGCCCTGGGAGGAATTCACCACCAGGGAGCCTTCACGCAACGCGACACGGGTCAAACCGCCAGGCACCACACGGGTTTCGCGACCGGACAAGACAAACGGACGCAAATCGATATGGCGCGGTGCAATGCCGTTTTCGACAAAGGTCGGACAGGTCGACAGCGATAGCGTCGGCTGCGCGATGTAGGCATGGGGTTTGGCTTTGATGCGCTCACGAAAGGCATCGATTTCCGCCGTCGTCGCGGCCGGCCCGACCAGCATCCCGTAACCGCCGGAGCCTTGGGTTTCCTTGACCACCAGTTCCGGAAGATTGGCCAGCACGTGGGACAGCTCGGACGGGTTGCGGCACTGCCAGGTCGGCACGTTTTTCAGAATCGGTTCTTCGTCAAGGTAGAAGCGGATCATATCGGTGACAAACGGATACACCGATTTATCGTCCGCCACTCCGGTGCCGATGGCATTCGCCAGCACCACGTTGCCGGAACGGTAGGAGGACAGCAGCCCCGGCACGCCGAGCATTGAGTCCGGGTTGAATGCCAGCGGGTCGAGGAAGGCGTCGTCGAGCCGGCGGTAGATCACGTCGACCGCTTTCGGGCCGTCAGTGGTGCGCATGAAGACTTTGTCGTCACGCACGAACAGATCCGCACCTTCGACCAGTTCCACGCCCATCTCCCGCGCCAGAAACGCATGTTCGAAGAACGCGCTATTGAAGCGTCCCGGCGTCAACACCACCACGCTCGGGTTGTCGATCGGGCTTGAGCTTTTCAGGGTGTCGAGCAGCAGATTGGGATAGTGATCGATCGGGGCGATGCGCTGGGCGGAGAACAGTTCGGGGAACAGGCGCATCATCATCTTGCGGTCCTCGAGCATGTAGCTGACGCCGCTGGGTGTGCGCAGGTTGTCTTCGAGAACGTAATAAGTGCCATCGCCATCGCGCACCAGATCGACGCCGGAGATGTGCGAATAGATATCGCGGTGCAGATCCAGACCTTGCATCGCCAATTGGTATTGCTCGTTGGCCAGCACCTGTTCGGCGGGAATGATCCCGGCCTTGATGATGCGCTGCTCGTGGTAGAGGTCGGCGAGAAACATGTTCAACGCTTTGACCCGCTGGATGCAGCCGCGCTCGACAATCCGCCATTCACTGGCCGGAATGCTGCGGGGAATGGTGTCGAACGGAATCAGGCGCTCGGTGCCCTGCTCGTCGCCATAGAGCGTGAAGGTGATCCCGGCACGGTGGAACAGCAGATCGGCCTCGCGGCGGCGCTGCGCGAGCAGCTCGTCGGGCGTCTCGGCCAGCCAGCGGGCAAATTCCCGGTAATGCGGGCGAACCAGGCCGCCGGCATCGTACATCTCGTCAAAATAGGTGCGGATCATGCCGTACTCCTTGTCACTCCGGACATACAGGCCTTCGCAAGGCCCGTGCCATCGGCATAAACGCTTTGATTTCAATCGGTTGTAGATCCACGCCGAAGGCTGCGCACCATTCCTGTGCGGCAAATGCCCCGGCCCGATTGCCCCCGCTTCATTGCGACGCACTGCATCGCCTATCACCAGCATAGTCAGAGTTGATTTCACTGCCCGGCCACGACTACGGATAATCCGCGCATTCGCTGCAAAACTTCCCCGGCACGCCGCCGCGAAGTAGACAGCTCAACTGATCTGAACTGCCTTGGCAGCCCCGTCCCGACAGGACTTTATTGCATACCCGTCTTCCCTTTTAGCCACCCTCTCCGGTGGCTTTTTTTTGTCCTGGATTCTTGTTTCAGGGTTTTGCCACTGCGATGTGCAGAGCCAGAAACGACAACGGCCGACCCGAAGGTCAGCCGTTGCCCGACAGACAATGCGCAATATCAATTCAACCGGTAACGATTGCGCACCTCCTGCTTCACGCCCCAACCCTCGATAATGCCGCCCAGCGGTTCGACCACGGCTGAAAAGCCTTGCTCGAAATCGCCGATGTCGTCATAGGTTGCGTACATCACTTTGCTCAATTCCAGCGACCAGGCGCCGTCGTCGCGCGCACTGACCTGGGCATTGATGGATTCACCACGAAATTTGCCTGCTGCCCTGCGCGCCCGCTCCTCGTCCGGGAAAATCGCGTAGAACTCGATGGGATGGAACCGGGAAAAATCGAAACCGCCTTCTTTCATGCGGCGCAGAACGTTGCTGCTGATGTCTTCTTGATAGGCTGTGCTCATGAATCGTCCCCCTCGATTGATGGATAGACTTTCCGTATTCCCGCCCCGGGCCTTTTGGCCTAAGTACTACGGCAACGTGGTTGCGCGCGGGAAACAAGCATGTAGCTGACAAGACCAGACCTTAGCGATCCATTCGCTGATCTCGCTTGCAGAGTAGCCCCAAGAGAGCGCCGCTGCCAAGGCCTGGTTTACGAGATGACAGGAAGTGTTCAGACAGGGGTGATGCTGCGGATTTCGATGCCGTTCTGGGTCTTGAGGTTTTTCACCCCGGCATCGGCGGTGCGCCCTTCCAGATCGTTGAGATCCAGCTTGGCGGCGACCGGAAGAAGCCGCTCTTTGACGAGCCGTGCGGCTTCATCATCGGACGGGCATTCCTCACGTTCGAAGACTTCATCGACAATTTCACCGTGATCATCCACGAAAGTGACTTTCCACTTTTGCATCAGTGCCTCCTCGATCAACCCGTAAATGGGCTTACCTCTATCTCGACTTTTTTCCGCGATAGTTGGTTCAAAAGGATTACTGCCGACGACGGTGAAAATAACCATCCGATAGATAGGTCGGACTCTGTGGCGAGGGGATTTATCCCCGTCCGGCTGCGCAGCAGTCGTAAGACCGTCCATTGCGGTTTGACGGAGACACCGCGCAGGCCGGTTCAGGGATGCTGCGCATCCCAACGGGGATAAATCCCCTCACCACACAAGCTCCCTTGTAGAGCGACGTCAGCGTGATCAGTCGTTGCTCGGCTTGTTGACCGCTTGCAGCACGTATTGCGGCAAGGCGAACGCGCCGATGTGGATTTCCGGGTTGTAGTAGCGGGTGACGATGCCGCTGCCGATGAAGCGCTGTTGCAGGGTTTCACGGCTGAGCTTGCGGTAGGCCGGGTTGGTCGAGCCCCAGGCGAAGGTCATCGAACCGCCGATGTAGGTCGGCACGGCGGCCTGATAGAAATGCCAGTCCGGGAACAGGCTGCGCAGGCGACCGGCGGTGGTTTTGACTTCGTCGATCTGCATGAACGGCGTGCCGTTCTGAGTGACGAGAATGCCGCCTTCGTTCAGGCAGCGGTGGCATGCCTGGTAGAAGTTCTCGGAGAACAGCACTTCGCCCGGGCCGATCGGGTCGGTGGAGTCGGAGATGATCACGTCGAATTTTTCAGTGGTGGTGGCGACGAAACGCATGCCGTCATCGATCACCAGGTTCAGGCGCGGATCATCGTAGGCTCCGGCGGAATGGTTCGGCAGGAATTCCTTGCACATGTCGACCACGGTGCCGTCGATTTCAACCATGGTGATGTGCTCGACGCCGGCGTGCTTGGTCACTTCGCGCAGCATGCCGCCGTCACCACCGCCGATGATCAGCACGCGCTTGGCAGTGCCATGGGCGAGGATTGGCACGTGAGTGAGCATCTCGTGGTAGATGAATTCGTCGGCTTCGGTGGTCTGGATCACGCCGTCCAGCGCCATGACCCGGCCCATGCGCGGGTTCTGGAAGATCACCAGGTGCTGGTGTTCGGTGCGCACTTCGTGCAGCAGTTTTTCCATGCGAAAACGCTGGCCGTAGCCTTCGTAGAGGGTTTCCAGGTACTCGCTGGTCTTGGTGACGGTCATGGTCAAGTGCTCCGATAAATGCGCGGGCGCCATCGTGGGGACGATTGCCCGGGAAAGGCGCGCATTCTACGTTGCCGAAGATGACAGGTCGAACCTCCGGTTGTTTTTTACCAGCGCAAACCACTGTGGGAGCGAGCCTGCTCGCGAAAGCGCAGCATCAGTTGCCGGTGATGGCGACTGACCCAACGTCTTCGCGAGCAGGCTCGCTCCCACAGGGATGACCGTGTGATCGAAAATCAGATCAGATCCGGACGTTGCCCCGTGGCCCGGCAATCGCCCAGATGATCAGGCCCAGCACCGGCAGGAGGATGATCAGCAACACCCAGACGATTTTCATTCCGGTGGAGGCGCCGCTTTTCAGTACGTTGATGATGGCCCAGATGTCGAGGGCAAGGATGATCAGGCCAATCAGACCGTTGAACGTGGAACCCATGGTGTCGCTCCAGAATAGTGGCATGCACTTTTAGGATAGACGGTCGCGCGCAGGGTTCCCTTTTATTGCGTTCAGACGTGAACGGCGACCTTCAAGGCTTCCAGCGCTGGCGCAGCGGCGATGCCAACCTCGGCGCACAACTCCAGCACGCGGGGCACATCGTTGCCGTAGACCAGGACCATTTGCAACTCATCGTCGAGCAACTGGCTGAAGTTCATCAACGTGTAACCGCCGTTCTCCTTGTTCAGGCTGCTCATCTGCACCTGGATGCGGTTGAGGGCGGTCAGCGCTTCGGTTTTGGCCAGTTGCTTGGGCTTGAGATTGAAATCCACGCCCGGACCAAACGAGGCAACGATTTGTGCGAACAGATCGACGTAGGTATCGGCCTGGAACAGCACGGTTTCCGGCAGGCTACCGACCACTACCCACTCACCCAGCGGGATCGGGAAAGTGTCGTCGTAGTTGATGTCCGGATTGGCGGCCAGAAAAGCCTCGGCATCGGCGTAGGCCTGAGCGGCTTCGTCGGCCACTTTCAGAATCTCATCCTCGCCCATGCAGCCGGAGCTGATTTTGCTGATGAGTTCGACGAGTGCGGCTTTCATGAGGGCGGATCCTGTGGCGGAGGTGAATTTTCAGGGCGCGAAGGATAGCGCATTCTGCCCTTCGCCACAGTCCGTGGACTTTACGCCAGCAACTTTTCCAGCTGCGCGGTGGTATCGACTGCGCCCATGGTCCGCGCCGCATCCAGCGCGGTCACGCCGTTGGCGTCCTTGGCTGTCGGGTCAGCGCCCTGGCCAATCAGGTAGTCGACGATTTCAACGCGGTTGAACATTGCCGCCATCATCAGCGCGGTACGGCCGTCGAAGGAAGAACCTTCAATCTCGGCGCCCGCCTCGACCAGCGCCTTGACCACCGCCAGATCGCCCTTGAACGCAGCGCCGGCAATCGGGCTCTGGCCGTTGCCATTGCGCATTTCCGGATCGGCCTTGTGTTTAAGCAGGACCTTCACCGCATCGACATGGCCGTAGTAGCTGGCGAGCATCAACAAGGTGTCGCCCTTGCTGTTTTTCAGGTTCACCGGCAGCCCGGCGGTGACCAGGCGATCAAGCATCTCGGCATCACCGTCGCGCGCCTTGTTGAAAACCTGCTCGGTGAATTCGGCAGCTTCTTCAGGGGTCATCTGGCGGCTTTGGTCGGACATGGGGCACTCCATTTCGGTCTATCGGAAAGCCGACAGTTTCCCGAGCGCGACGGTGGCTGTCACTCGGTTTTTTCCGAGCGTCCCGATAGCCACACTCAATATCGATGTTTGCCCTGTTGAATTTCAGCGAGGATTTGCTCACTGACATGCACGTAAGTTTCGCTGCCGGGCAACCAGGCGAAGATCGGGTCATCGCCCGTAAGCCCGGGGTCAAAGCCTTCTGTTTTCAAGCGTGTCTTCTGATATTTGAAGGTCCCGGTGGTTTCCATTTTCACTTTCACCCGCAAGAACAACGGCACGGCATAAGCCGGCATGCGTTGCCGGACGAAGCTCAGCAGTTCAGCGAAATCCAGCGTGGCCAAGGATTCGGCGGGAGTAATTGCAGCCATCCCCGCACGCCCGTTGGTGTTGGGGATTTCCACACCGTAGGCCACGGCTTCAGCGATCAGCGGATGTTGCAGCAACAAATTCTCGACTTCGGTGGTCGACACGTTTTCACCCTTCCAGCGATAGGTATCGCCGAGGCGATCAACGAACTGCGCATGGCCGAAACCGATATTGCGCAGCAGGTCGCCGGTGTTGAAAAAGCGATCGCCCTTGTTGAACACATCGTGGAGGACGACGCGGGCGGTTTTCTGCGGGTCGGTGTAACCGTCCAGCGGTGCCTTGTCGTCGATCCGCGCCAGCAGCAGGCCCTGCTCGCCCTTGCCGACCTTGCGCATGAAACCATCATCGCCGCGCAATGGCTCGCCACTGTCATGGTCGTAAGCGACCAGTTCCCACGCCATCAGCGAAAACCCGACGGTGTTGTCGAAATTGAGGATGTTGGTGAAACCGATGTTGCCGTCGCTCGCCGCGTACAGCTCACAAATGTGCTCGACGGCAAAACGCGTCTTGAACTCGGCCCAGGCACCAGGACGCAAACCATTGCCAATCATCTTGCGCACGTCGTGGCGGCTGTCATCGGCGCTGACCGGTTGCTCGACCAGATAGCGACACAGCTCACCGACATAGCCGATGGTGGTTGCGCGATAGCGGCGCACATCATTCCAGAACTGACTGGCGCTGAACTTGCGGCGGATGGCGAAACCCGATGCGCCGTTGATCGCCGATCCCCAGCACACGCACAGGCCCGTGGCGTGATACAGCGGCAAGGTGCAGTAAACGACATCATCCGGGCGCATATCGAGGGCGATCATGCCGAAGCTCGCCGAACTGCGCATCCAGCGTCCATGCTTGAACACTCCGGCCTTGGGCAGGCCGGTGGTGCCGGAGGTGTAGATGTAGAAACACGGATCGTCGAAGAAAATCTGCGCGCTGCTCGGCGGGTTATCGCTGCTGGCGTCAGCACTGGCGCTGATCAGATTGACGTAACCCTCGGGCGCGATGCCCGGATGGCTGTAGGTGTCCTGATCGGCGACGAACCAGGTGCGCGGCGCTGCGATCGCAACCTGATCACGCACGCCGGCATAGGCAGCGGTCAGTTCTTCGCCAACCACAATAGCCACCGGCGCAACCAGATTGATGCTGTGAACAAGCGTGTCGCGCATCAACGAGGTATTGAGCAGCGCACTCACCGCGCCGAGCTTGGCCAGCGCCAGAATCGTCACCAGCAATTCCACACGGTTCTCGATGAACACCGCGACCACATCGCCCTTGCCGATGCCCTGCTCGCTCAGATAATGCGCAATGCGATTGGCCCACTGATTGACCTGTGTATAGGTCAACGCCACGTCGCCCTGCAACAACGCCACACCATCGGGATTGCGCAGCGTCGCCTGCTCGAACGTCCAGCCCAGGCCGCACGTTTGGGTCGGATCCGTGACGTTGGCCACCTTCATGCCTTTGACCACCCGGGGGATGGCCTTGGCGATCATCGGCAGTTTGCGGAGCATCATGCCCCAGGTAATCGTGTCGCTTGGTGCGTGACGCATGAAAGCTCCCCGTTCGATCTTGACGTGCAGACCGCTGTTCTTGTTATCGGGTAATGACTGCGACCGACGCGTTTACGCCGTGGGTCGAGAAGGAAAGTACGTCAGTGCTCGCGGGGCTGTACACGCGGTTTTTGCAATGATTTGTATCCCGTCGCGCCTTCGGGGAAGAGCGGATTCTGGTACGGACGTTTGGTTCCGTTGTACGGAGAAAAATCACGCAAAATGCAGGATGCACGATGGCCATTCATGCAGATTGCACGACGCCTGCAAAATGCAATGCCTTCAACTTATTGATTTTAAAGGGATTTTATTCGCATCAATACTGGCACAAACGCTGCAACTACCTCCGCATGCTTGCCATTCAAGTACATACGGAGCTGATGACATGAGCCTGATTCAAGAAAAATTTACATCGCTGTTCTCCAACTACGAAGTCAGCACTGCCCCACGTCCTGACGGTGGCATCCTGCTCACTCTGCGTAGCAGCGACGGCAAAGTCTTCAAACGCGCCCTCTCGTATCAGCAACTGCATGCCGGTGACCAACTGTCGTGGGCGATCAGCGCGATCCGCCGCGACCTGGCCGAACAAGCCAGCGAGCTGCCGCAAATTGCAATGCTGCAGAGCCAGCAGCGTTTTGCTCTGCCGACGTATCACTCGCTGTAATTTGCTTTAAACAAAAACAGGTCGTGGAGCATGTGCTTCACGGCCTGTTTGTTTATGTCTGCCACATATTTACTGTGGGGTCAGAACGCTTCCGGTTCGATTCCGGTAAAGCTGTCCACCGTCACGTGCCCTGCCAACTCCCCGCCTTCACGCGCCAGACCGCAGGTTTTCATGCCGGCCGACTGGGCAGCGTCTAGTTCTTCGACGATGTCCGAGAGGAACAGGATTTCATCGGCTTCAACACCCACCGCCTGCTGAATGTTGCGGTAGGACTGCGCCTCACGCTTCGGCCCCGATGTGGTATCAAAATAGCCGCTGAACAGCGGCGTCAGATCCCCCGCCTCCGAGCAACCGAAGATCAGCTTCTGCGCCTGGATCGAGCCGGACGAGTAAACAAACAGTTGATAACCGGCCGCATGCCAACGTTGCAGCGCTTCAACGGCATCCGGATAAACATGCCCTTTCAGCTGCCCTGCCTGATAGCCCTGCGCCCAGACCATACCCTGCAATGCCTTGAGCGGCGTGGCTTTGCGGTCTTCGGCGATCCAGCTCAAGAGGATTTCAACAACCCGTTCAACATCGGCCTGCGGCTCGTTGCTGTCGCGACGCACGGCGTCGAGCTGTTCGGCGACATCAGCACGCGAAGCGTTCTGGCGCACAAATTCGGGCAAATGTTCGGCGGCGTAGGGAAACAGCACGTCGAAGACGAAACTCACCGCGCTGGTGGTGCCTTCAATGTCGGTGAGGATGGCTTTGATCGACACGGTTTCAGTCCTCCAGACGCGGGAAGCGACCGGCGATGTCTTCGCCGGTGAAATTGGCAACCCAGCCTTCCGGGTTGTTGAACAGACGGATCGCCACAAAGTGCGGATGTTCGCCCATGTCGAACCAGTGCTTGGTGCCGGCCGGAACCGAGATCAGGTCGTTCTTCTCACAGAGAACGGCATAGACGTAATCGTCGATGTGCAGGGTAAACAAGCCACGACCGGCAACGAAAAATCGCACTTCGTCTTCGCCATGGCGGTGCTCTTCGAGGAACTTGGCGCGCAGCTCGGCTTTTTGCGGGTGATCGCTGTTGAGGCTGATCACATCGACGGTGATGTAGCCGCGCTCGGTCATCAGTTTGTCGATCTGCTCTTTATAAGCACTGATGACTTCTTCCTGACTGGCGCCAGGCTGAATCTTCGCGGCGGCCTGCCAGCGGTCGAAACGCACGCCCTGCTCGGCCAGCGTCGAGGCGATGTCTTCGAAATGGGTCAGCACCTTGTTGGGAATCTCAGGGCTGGAAACGTGGTAAACGGACAGGCTGCTCATGGGCAATTCCTCGGTAGCGGCGGCGCCGTCCGGCTCTTGCAGACCGGTCGGGCGCCGCGTGGCATCAGGCAAACGGGCTGTTTCTGGTGAACTCAGCCTTGGCGGTTCATGACGCTGCGGGTTTTCAACTCGCATTCAAACAGGAATTCAAAGGCCTCGATCTGCCGCAGCGCGTCGCTCATCTGCGCGCCCCAGGTGTAGAGACCATGGCCGCGAATCAGATAACCGACGCAATCAGGATGGGCGTCGAGCCAAGGCTGCACCTTGGCGGCGAGTCGCGCAATGTCCTGATCGTTGTCAAAAATCGGCACACGCACCCGTGATTCATGGGTGGAAATGCCGCTGAAGGCTTTCTGCAATTCGTAGTCTTCGAACTCGATGAAATCTTCCGGGGTCAGACGCGACAGCACCGTGGCATTCACCGAATGGGTGTGCAACACCGCGCCGATTTCCGCGCGCCAGCGGTAGAGCTGGGTGTGCAGCAAGGTTTCGGCGGAGGGTTTCTTGCCTGGTTCCAGGCTACTGCCGGACAGATCGGTGGCGAGCACGTCATCCACACCCAACTGGCCCTTGTGCTTGCCCGATACGGTCAACAGCGCTTCGCTCGGCGACAGGCGTGTCGAATAATTGCTGCTGGTGGCTGGCGACCAGCCACGGCCATATAGAAAACGCCCGGCGTCAACGATCTGCTGGGCGAGCTGTTCACGGCTAAGGCTCATGGCCTGTCCTCTTGCATACATGTGGCAATGATAACGGCAGCGGCAAGCGCTGCGAGACTGGCAATACTAAAGGTCAATGTCGCGCCAAGGGCGTTCCAGCTGTAACCGGAATACAGCGCACCGAGCGCCCCGCCGGTGCCGGCCAGTGCCGCATACAGCGCCTGGCCCTGACCCTGCTGGCGGGCGCCGAAACTACGTTGCACGAAAGCGATGGCAGCCGCATGAAAGCTGCCGAAAGTCGCTGCGTGCAGCACTTGGGCGAACAACAGCACCCAGAGAAATTCAGCGAACGACCCAAGCAGCACCCAGCGCAACGCCGCCAGCAGGAAACTCGCCAGCAGCACCCGACGCAGGGAAAAGCGCGCCAGAATGCGACTCATGGCCATGAACATCAGCACTTCCGCCACCACCCCCACGGCCCAGAGCATGCCGATGACGCCACGGCTGTAACCGAGGCGTTCAAGGTGCAGAGTCAGAAAGGTGTAATACGGCCCGTGGCTCACCTGCATCAGCGCGACGCAAGCATAAAACGCCAGTACGCCGGGATGGCGCAATTGCTTGAGAAAGCCCTCGCCCGCCGGCCGATTGCCTTGCGCCGGCTGTGCATTCGGCACCCACAGGCTACTCAGGACGATACCGGCCATGATCAGCACCAGCGCCGCCGGATAAATGTCCAGACTGAGCCATTCGAACAGCCGCCCCAGCACCACCACGGTGATGATGAAACCGATCGAGCCCCACAGGCGAATCTGGCTGTAGCGCGATGTTTGCCCCTGCAGATGCGCGAGGGTGATGACTTCGAACTGCGGCAGCACCGCGTGCCAGAAGAATGCATGCAGGGCCATGACCATCGCCAGCCAGGCGTAGGTCTGACTGACGAAGATCAGCGAAAAGGTCAGCAACGTGCACACCGCACCAAAGCGCACGATGGCCAGACGCCTGCCGGTGTAATCGCCGAGCCAGCCCCAGATGTTCGGCGCCACACAGCGCATCAGCATCGGAATCGCCACCAGCTCGCCGATGCGCGCGGCGCTGAAGCCGAGGTGATCAAAGTACAGCGCCAGAAACGGCGCTGTCGAACCGAGCAAGGCGAAATAGAACAGATAGAAACTGGACAGCCGCCAGTAAGGAAGCGCCGCCACGCCGGTTATGCCGCGACGGCTTTGAGCGCAGCCATCAGAGCTGGCCCAGCACCGGCGTGCTCACGCGCACATCGGCGTTCTGCCCACGGTGGCGCAGCAGGTGATCCATCAGCACAATGGCCATCATCGCTTCGGCGATCGGCGTTGCACGGATACCGACGCAAGGGTCGTGACGGCCCTTGGTGATCACATCGACCGGGTTGCCATTCACGTCGATCGAGCGGCCCGGGGTGGTGATGCTCGAGGTCGGTTTCAACGCCAGATGCGCAACGATTGGCTGGCCGGACGAGATGCCACCGAGGATGCCGCCGGCGTTGTTGCTGAGGAAACCCTCCGGCGTCAGTTCATCGCGGTGTTCGGTTCCGCGCTGGGCGACGCAGGCGAAACCGGCGCCGATCTCGACACCTTTGACCGCGTTGATGCTCATCAGCGCGTGGGCCAGTTCGGCGTCGAGGCGATCGAAGATCGGCTCGCCAAGGCCCGGCATGACCCCTTCGGCGACCACGGTGATCTTCGCTCCGACCGAGTCCTGATCGCGGCGCAACTGGTCCATGTAGGCTTCCAGCTCCGGGACCTTGTCCGGGTCAGGGCTGAAAAAGGCGTTTTCTTCGACCGAATCCCAGGTCTTGAACGGAATTTCGATCGGGCCGAGCTGGCTCATGTAACCGCGAATGACGATGCCCTGACTGGCCAGATACTTCTTGGCGATCGCACCGGCCGCTACGCGCATGGCGGTTTCCCGCGCGGAACTGCGGCCACCGCCGCGATAATCGCGCTCGCCGTATTTGTGGTGATAGGTGTAATCGGCGTGTGCCGGGCGGAACAGGTCCTTGATCGCCGAGTAGTCCTTGGACTTCTGGTCGGTATTGCGAATCAGCAGGCCGATCGAGCAACCGGTGGTGCGGCCCTCGAACACGCCGGAGAGGATTTCGACTTCATCGGCTTCCTGGCGCTGGGTGGTGTGGCGGCTGGTGCCAGGCTTGCGGCGATCGAGGTCGCGCTGCAGATCTTCCAGGGAAATCTCCAGGCCCGGCGGGCAGCCGTCGACAATGGCGACCAACGCCGGACCATGGCTTTCGCCAGCGGTGGTGACAGTGAACAACTTGCCGTAGGTATTGCCGGACATGCAGGACGCTCCGTGAAATCAAACCCGAATTCTTGATGCGCGCCAGTATACGCAGGCTAACCGAGTAGTTCATCCTCGAACCTTAGTGGTGCTGGCGAGTCCAACCGGCACCTTGACCAATGATGGCGTGATGATGCTGCGAGTTCTGATCTTGAGTCTTACCCTCTTTACCGGCTTTGCCCAAGCGACAGTCCTACAGCGCCCGGTCACTCTGGACACCGGCAGCGGCGAACTTTTCGGTTCGCTGTTGCTGCCCAAGTCCGACAGCCCGGTGCCGATTGTTCTGATGATTTCTGGCTCGGGTCCTACAGATCGCGACGGAAACAACCCCGACGGCGGGCGCAATGACAGCCTCAAGCGCTTGGCCTGGGTGCTGGCCAAACACAACATCGCCAGCGTGCGCTACGACAAGCGCGGCGTCGCGGCGAGTCTGGCGGCCGCTCCCGATGAACGTGAGCTGTCAGTCGAGGGCTATGCGGCGGATGCCGTGGCGTGGGGGCAGAAGCTCAAGGCCGATCCGCGTTTCGGCAAACTGATTCTGCTCGGCCACAGCGAAGGCGCGCTGATTGCCAGTCTCGCCGCGCCGAAGCTGGACGCAGCGGCGGTGATCTCGCTGTCCGGCAGCGCGCGGCCGGTCGATGAAGTGATCCGCGAGCAACTGGCGCGCAGCCTGCCGCCGCCACTGATGCTGCGCAGCAACGAACTGCTCGACAGCCTCAAGGCCGGCCACACCGATGACAACGTGCCGCAACCGTTGCAGGTGATCTTCCGCCCGAGCGTGCAGCCGTACCTGATTTCGCTGTTCCGTCAGGACCCGGCGCAAGCCTTTGCCCAGCTGAAAATGCCGGCACTGATCGTCCAGGGCAGCAACGACATTCAGGTCGGCACCGAAGACGCGAAGCTGCTCAAGGCGGCGAAACCGGACGCGCAACTGACGGTGATCGAAGGCATGAACCATGTGCTGCGCATCGTCCACAACGACATGAAGCGGCAATTGGCCTCCTACAAGGACCCGAATTTGCCCCTGGCCGCCGAACTGGGCGCTGCCGTCATCGAATTTATTGACGGAATTCGTGCAAGTTAACTGCGTTTTACCCTCCAGCCTCACAGAAAACGGCCGATAAGCCTTTGCCGCCAGCGCAACGTCTGGCGGCAAGCAGGGCTTGGACAGGATCTCGCCGTTATGACTGAAACCCAGACTTCACCCGACACCAGCGCTGAAAAAGACGCACCGCCAGCGGTCGAACTGCCGTGGGCGGACGTTCAGGCCGAGCACCACAAGATGCTTCGCCTGGCGCCGCTGCAGACCGACCGCAACACCGGCGGCCGGCCGTTGCGCTTTGTCGAATTCGGTTACGCCGAGCGCAACAGCAAAGAGCGCAGCCTGATGCGCATGGCGATCAAGCTGCCCAACCAGCGTGTGCGCAAAGAGCAGAATCATCTTGATGTGTGGGTCGACCACGCGAGCAAACGAGTGAGTTTCGGTCCCGACAGTGGCTTGCAGATCGAACCGCTGAATCGCGGCATTGGTCGGTTCATGGCCGCGCAAGGCATCAACTGGGCGAAAAAACGCTGGCCCGGCTACACCGTCGACGGCATGGACCTGAACAACAAGGACGCGCTCAACGAAGACACTCGCTTGCGTCGCGACCATTTCCTGCGCGTGCACGGTTTCGATGTGGCTTACGCCGATGCCCAGCATTTGAAAGGCAGCATCAAGGCGGTGCAGGTCGGTGACCTGCTCGGTGACTGGAACAGCGAAAAGCTGCAGATCGTCGAAATTCTTGAAGCCGCGCAGATGCTGCAGCAGGCCGAACAGAATCTCGCCGAGCAGGAAGTGAAGCTGAAGAAGCAGGAAGAAAAAGTCAGCAAGTTCAAGCGCGAAGATGCCGGGTTGCGTTTCACCATTACGTGTCTGGTGGCGTTTGCGGTGTTTCAGGCGGGGTTGTTGATCTGGATTGCTACACACCGCTGAGGGCTTGAGCGCGTACTGATCGTTCCCATGCTCTGCGTGGGAACGATCTGTCACAACCTTAGACGCGGGACGCGAACAGGGCCTGATGCGCGCGGCACTGCTCGGCGGTCAGCATGAACACGCCATGCCCGCCGCGCTGGAACTCCAGCCAGGCGAAATCGACTTCCGGGTACAACGCCTCGACGTGCACCTGGCTGTTGCCCACCTCGACAATCAACAAACCTTTCTCGGTCAGGTGATCCGCCGCTTCGGCGAGCATGCGCCGGACCAGATTCAGACCATCATCACCGCAGGCCAGGCCCAGTTCCGGCTCGTGCTGATATTCGTCCGGCATGTCGGCGAAATCTTCGGCGTCGACGTAGGGCGGGTTCGACACGATCAGGTCGAAACGCTGACCCGGCAAGCCATCGAAACCATCACCCTGCACGGTGTAGACGCGCTCATCGACGCCATGGCGCTCGATGTTCTGGTTGGCCACTTCCAGCGCTTCGAACGACAGGTCCGCGAGCACCACTTCGGCATTCTGGAATTCGTAAGCGCAGGCAATGCCGATGCAGCCGGAACCCGTGCACAGGTCGAGAATCCGCGCCGGTTCGTTGCCGATCCACGGCGCAAAGCGGTTTTCGATCAGTTCACCAAT
The DNA here is from genome assembly GCF_025910115.1 of Pseudomonas sp. RG1. Taxonomy (NCBI): domain Bacteria; kingdom Pseudomonadati; phylum Pseudomonadota; class Gammaproteobacteria; order Pseudomonadales; family Pseudomonadaceae; genus Pseudomonas; species Pseudomonas sp. RG1. The sequence goes on along the minus strand of NZ_JAPCIK010000016.1, from coordinate 68,886 downwards.
CGGCGAACGCGGGATCAGCACGCGCGGGTCGACGATGAACGACATGCCGCAGAACCACGCCTCGCCGAGCAGATAGGCGGTGGGAACGCGATCTTCGATGCGGCGCTTGAGCAAGCGCTGCAGATTGACCAGTTCGTCATCTTCCAGCGCGCAATCAAGATAGCTGTCGGCGATTTCCCAAGGCAGGTGCAAAGCGCCCAGCACCAACTGGCGCGCCTCGTCCCAGGCGTTGTCGGTGCCATGACCGAAAAACAGATCCTCCCCATGGAAGCGGCTGACGGCCCAACGGATGTGGTCGCGCAGGGTACGAAGTCGGGAAGTGATCACGGCGTAGAACTCCAGAAAAAACGACTGGCGATTCTAGCAGCCAAAACGCGCGACGACGACGCAGGAAAAACCACGCGGTTCCGGTAGGAGTTTTCTTTTTTTTGCATCAGGCATTGAACGGAACGTGTAACTTGACAAGGCTGCAGGCCAAGAACGACGGCGCCTACGATGGTAGCGATTCACAGAACCGCTCAGCCAGAGGACAATGTCGCAAAAGCCCCACCCCGAGGAGCCCCAGAATGTCCGTTCCAAAAACGATGTTTCAACTCAGCGGTCGCGGTTACGCAGCGGCCACCCTGAGCCATGCCACCGTGGTCATCATCGATGCCCAGAAGGAATACCTCAGTGGCCCGCTGGCCCTGAGCGGCATGGACGCGGCCGTCGCGAACATCAAACAAGTGGTTGCCGCAGCCCGTGCCGCCGGTCGGCCGATCGTGCACGTGCGTCATCTCGGCACCGTTGGTGGCCTGTTCGACCCGCAGGGCGAACGTGGCGAATTCATCCCCGGTCTCGAACCGCAAGGCGATGAAACCATTATCGGCAAACTGCTGCCGAGCGCATTCCATGGCACCGAACTGCTCGAGCGCCTGCAGAACCTCGGCTCGCTGGACCTGATCGTTTGCGGTTTCATGAGTCACTCCAGCGTCAGCACCACCGTGCGCGCGGCAAAGAATCTCGGTTTCCGCTGCACCCTGGTCGAAGACGCCTGCGCGACCCGCGATCTGCCGTTCAAGGGCGGCGTGCTCAGCGCCGAACGCGTGCAGGAAGCGGAAATGGCGATCATGGCTGACAACTTCGCCACGCTGGCCAAGACTCAGGACCTGATCTGATCCTGCCCTTGTGAGCGGTGCATTGGCGCCGCTCATCCGCTATATCCGCTGATTTGCCGCAAATGCCATAGCCTCAGGAACAACCCGGTCAACTCCCGGTCGAAGGGCCGATACCATTGAGGAAGGTCGGAATGAAGTTATCCGATGGATTTGACGCACGCCGTTTGCGGCCCAAAGGCCAAAGCAACTGGCGTTTTCGATTTGGCGCGGCGATCTCGGCCATTCTGGCGACGTTCGGCGTGCTGCTGGCGATGGCCGGCGCCGCCAGCCTGCTCGGCCGCCCGCCGGCGCTGGGTGACCTGAACGCATCACCGCTGGGCTCGGCAATCATGCTTGCCGTCGGCTTGCTGTTTCTGTACTTCGGCGTTGCTCTGTGGCGCCGCTGCCGCCGTCGCGCACGGCAATCGCGGGAACTGAACATGTCCCCGCATCTGATGAAAAAACACGACTGACCCAACGGCCTGGCTTTTTGCCGGGCCGTTTTCTGTCGACTTGGGTAAACTGGCCGCCCTTCGCGGAGGCTGACATGCAAGACGACGATTTTTCTCTGTTCAAAAGTGCGATCCAGGGCGTCAAACCGATCAAGCACGACCGCGCCGACACCGGCAAACCCAAGGCTGACCGCGCGCAGATCGCCAAGCTGCGTCAGTCCGCCACCGTGCGCAGCGACACCACCATCATTGACGGCTTGTCCGACCAGTTCGTGATCGACGTCGGCCCGGAAGACGAGCTGATGTGGTCCCGCGACGGCGTGCAGGAAAGCCAGATGCGCAAGCTCAAGGTCGGGCAGATCCCGTTCGAAGGCAGTCTCGACCTGCACGGCATGAGCGTGGAAAAGGCCCGGGAAACACTCTGGGCCTTTCTCGCCGAAGCAACCAAATTCGAAATCCGCTGCGTACGCGTGACTCATGGCAAGGCTGTGCGCCTGGATGGCAAGCGGCCGATGATCAAAAGCCACGTCAACACCTGGCTGCGCCAGCATGCGCAAGTGCTCGGTTTCTGCTCCTGCCAGGCCCGCCACGGCGGCGCCGGCGCGGTTTATGTGATGCTGAAACGGACGATGATGGAAGGCCGCGACGAATAAAGCCGTCACACCGAACTTGCAGGGTTGTGTCCGCCACCGTACCCTTGCCCTTTGCGAAAATCCCCACAGGTAGTTTCATGTCCCTGGAACAGAATTACACCGCGATTCTCGGCCAATTGGGCGAGGACGTGTCCCGCGAGGGCCTGCTCGACACGCCAAAGCGTGCCGCCAAAGCCATGCAGTACCTCTGCCGTGGTTATGCACAGACGCTCGAAGAGGTCACCAATGGTGCCCTGTTCAGCTCCGACAACAGCGAAATGGTGCTGGTCAAGGACATCGAGCTGTATTCGTTGTGCGAACACCACCTGCTGCCGTTCATCGGCAAGGCGCATGTCGCCTATATCCCGAGCGGCAAAGTGCTGGGCCTGTCGAAGGTTGCGCGGATCGTCGATATGTACGCGCGCCGCCTGCAGATTCAGGAAAACCTCAGCCGCCAGATCGCCGATGCCGTGATGCAAGTGACCGGCGCGCTGGGCGTGGCCGTGGTGATCGAAGCCAAGCACATGTGCATGATGATGCGCGGCGTCGAAAAGCAGAATTCGTCGATGATCACTTCGGTGATGCTCGGTGAATTCCGTGAAAACGCGGCAACCCGTAGCGAATTCCTCAGCCTCATCAAGTAATTCGCAACAGAAAAGAACCGGCGTTGATCGCCGGTTTTTTTTCGCCTGTGAAAAATCGGGTAAGCTGCGCGCCTTTCTTCATTTGCACCGTGAGGCTTTCAACGTGTTCGTCAAAGCGCTTCGTGTCGGCCTCGGCCAACTGGTTATCTTCATCGATTTCATCACCCGCCCGGGCAAGAAAAAACGCCCCGCTGCTGCTCAGGCGCAAGTCGACGCTGCCGCGAAAGATCTGACGCTGTATCAGTTTCACGCCTGCCCCTTCTGCGTGAAAACCCGCCGCGCCCTGCATCGTCTGAATGTGCCGGTGGCACTGAAAGACGCGAAGAACAACGAGCAGGATCGCCAGACTCTGCTGGAACAGGGTGGCCGAATCAAAGTGCCTTGCCTGCGTATCGACGAGAATGGGCAAACCATCTGGATGTATGAATCCAAGGTGATTATCGATTATCTGGATAAGCGGTTTGCGGCGGTCTGATGTTAATGGGTTGGAGCGTTAGCCGCCTTCGCGAGCAGGCTCGCTCCCACCCTTGAAACGCATCCCGCCCTGTGGGAGCGAGCCTGCTCGCGATGAGGCCCACACTGACAACGCCGGCCCTTGAGCCGGCGTTTTTGCTAGGCCGCCCTTTCCATCTGCGCCCGCCGCACCACCGCCGCCAACCGCTTCAACCCCTCATCCAGCCGCGCCGGATCAATGTGGCTGAAGTTCAAGCGCAAATGCCCATGATGCTTGTCCGGCTCAGGAAAGAACGGCTCACCGGGCATGAATGCCACATCATTGGCCAACGCCTCATTGAGCAATGCCCGGGTGTCCAGCGGTTGCTTCAACGTCAGCCAGAAAAACAGCCCGCCCTGGGGCATGTTCCACTCAGCCAGATCGGTAAAATGCAGTTCCAGCGCCAACTGAAACGCGTCGCGCCGCTGCCGATAGAAATCCCGCAACTCGCTCAAATGCTGTTGATACTTCTGCGAGCCGATCCATTGCAGCGCCTGCCACTGGCCGATGCGATTGGTGTGCAGGTCCGCCGATTGCTTGAGTCTGAGCAGGTGCGGGAACAGATCCGGACTGGCGATCAAGTAACCGACACGCAAACCCGGGAGCAAGGTTTTCGACACGGTGCCGGTGTAGATCCAGCTGGCTTTTCTCAGACGCGCGGCAATCGGCTTCGCGCTGCCACCATCGAAAGTCAGTTCGCGGTATGGCTCATCTTCAATCAGCGTGACGCCAAATTCATCGAGCAATGCCGCGACTGCGGCGCGCTTGGCCTCGCTGTAGCGCACGGCGGAAGGATTCTGGAAAGTCGGGATCAGGTAGATAAACGCCGGGCGATGCTGCTCTAAACGATTACGCAATTGCGCCAAATTTGGGCCGTCGGCTTCCTGCGCCACAGTCAGGCAATCTGCGCCGAACAGCTGGAAGATTTGCAGCGCGGCCAGATAAGTCGGCGCCTCCAACAGAATTTCCGTGCCCTTGTCGATGTACAGCTTGGCCGCCAGATCCAGGGTTTGCTGCGAGCCGCTGACCACCAGCACCTGACTCGCCTCGCATTCAAGGCCCAGCGCCCTCGCCTCTGCCGCCAGCGCCTCGCGCAAGGCCGGCTCGCCTTCGCTCATGCCGTACTGCCCCAGCGACAGCGGCATCTCGTCCCACTCCACCTTCGGCAACATCGTCTCAGCGGGCAAACCGCCGGCAAACGACATCACCTCTGGACGCTGGGCGGCGGCGAGGATTTCTCGGATCAAAGAACTTTTCAGGCGCGAGACACGTTCGGAAAAAGCCATGGTGGTCACCGTAGCGAGGCAGGTAAAAAATGAGTCAAACTGGTTGACTGAAACTACGACAGCTTGAGCGAGTACGTCAACATGCTTGACCTTAAAAACCCCGCAAGTCAGCAACAGGCCATGGAAGCGTTCTTCTTCGGCTATCAGTCGTTCACGGCCAAGGCGGATGAAATGCTCGAGCGCCGCGGACTCTCGCGGGTACATCAACGCATCGTGTTTTTCATCGCGCGCTATCCGAACCTGAGTGTGAAAGAGTTGCTGGCCCTGCTGGGCGTGAGCAAACAGGCGTTGAACATGCCCCTGCGTCAGTTGCAGGAAATGCATCTGGTCGACAGCGTCGCTTCACAGACGGACAAGCGTAAGCGCCTGCTTGAGCTGACGGCGGAAGGCGCGAAGTTCGAGCAGGCGTTGCGCCGTGAGCAGGTGAAATTGCTTGAGCGGGTGTTTGCCGAGGCTGGGGAAGCGGCGGTGAATGGGTGGTTGGCGGTGAATCTGGCGCTTGGGGGCAGTCAGACGCCTCTCGATTGACAGGACCGCCCTCTTCGCGAGCAGGCTCGCTCCCACATGGGAACGCTTTACAAAGGTGGGAGCGAGCCTGCTCGCGAAGCCATCCTGGATGGCCATATATCCCTATCAGCAAAAAAATCGGCGACAAAAACCAAAACAATATTTGCTTTATTTGTACACAAAAGCATAATCCACTGCGTGCGAGTTCCTGACTACACGGTCAACAAATTCGCGTATGCCTCAAAGGGCCGCTGCCACCCCTCATGGGTCCGGCCCTGGAAATAACAATAAAACTCTTGAGGAGTACTCGCTGTGGAAAGCCGCAAATCCGAAGCACCGCCGCTCGAGCTCACGCCGCCATTACGCAATGGCCTGCTGGAGCGTCTGTTCAAACTCAGCTTGCATGGCACCACGGTGAAGACCGAGCTGATTGCCGGTCTGACAACCTTCATCACCATGGCTTACATCATTTTCGTCAACCCGAACATCATGGCCGATGCCGGCATCGATCACGGTGCAGCCTTCGTCGCCACCTGCATCGCCGCCGCGCTCGGCTGCCTGTTGATGGGGCTCTACGCCAACTGGCCGGTCGGCCTGGCGCCGGGCATGGGCCTCAATGCTTTCTTCACTTACACCGTGGTCGGCACCATGGGCTACAACTGGGAAACCGCCCTCGGCGCTGTGTTCGTCTCCGGCGTGCTGTTCATGTTCCTGACCTTTTCGCGGATTCGCGAGTGGCTGCTCAACAGCATTCCGGTCAGCCTGCGGTTTGCCATGGGCGCCGGTGTCGGTCTGTTTCTGGGCCTGATCGGGCTGAAGACTGCCGGCATCGTCGTCGACAGCCCGGCAACGCTGATCAAACTTGGCTCGCTGCGCGAACCCGGTCCATTGCTCGCCGCGATCTGCTTCCTGATGATCGCGATCCTCAGTTACCACCGCGTGTTCGGTGCGATTCTGATCAGCATCATCACCGTTACCCTCGCCGGTTGGGGCCTGGGTTTGGTCCATTACGAGGGCATCATGTCCGCGCCGCCGAGCCTGGCGCCGACCTGGATGGCAATGAACGTCGCCGGCGTGTTCAACGTCAGCATGATCAGCGTAGTGCTGGCGTTCCTCTTCGTGCACATGTTCGACACCGCCGGCACGCTGATGGGCGTGGCCCAGCGCGCCAACCTTGTCGCCGCTGACGGTCGCATCGAGAACCTTTCACGAGCCATGAAGGCCGACAGCGCCTCCAGCGTATTCGGCGCCGTGGTTGGCGTGCCCCCAGTGACAAGTTACGTGGAAAGTGCCGCCGGCGTAGCCGCTGGTGGTCGGACTGGTCTTACCGCCGTCACCGTGGGTGTGCTATTTATAGCGGCCATGTTTTTCGCACCGCTGGCTGGCATGATTCCCGCTTATGCCACGGCAGGTGCCCTGATTTACGTGGCGATGCTGATGATGGGCGGCATGGCCCACATCGAATGGGACGAGGCGACTGACGCCATTCCGGCGATTGTCACGGCGATCATGATGCCGCTGACCTTCTCCGTCGCCGACGGCATCGCGCTGGGCTTTATTACCTACGTCGCGTTGAAGGCCGGCACCGGCAAGTACAAGGAAATTTCCGTCAGCCTGTGGGTGCTCTGCGCGATCTTCATCGCCAAGTTCATCTTCCTGTAAGCGCTGCGCGGTTCAGGCTTCAAACCAGCCTCACCCTCACCGGTGGGGCTTTTGCACATCTCGATAACAACAAAGGAGCAAAACGATGAGTCTGGAAACCTGGCTGCTGTTCAGTGGCGCTGCACTGGTGGTGATCCTGATCCCGGGGCCACTGTCATTGCTGATGATCAGCAACAGTCTGAATTACGGTTTACGCAGGTCGTACCCCGCGTTCCTGGGTGGCGTGATCGCCTCGATCTGCCTGCTCAGCGCTTCGGCACTGGGGCTTGGCGCTCTGTTGCTGGCCTCGGAACAGTTGTTCAGCGCGCTGAAAATCATCGGTGCGCTGTACCTTTTTTATCTCGCCTGGCAGAGCTGGCAGCAGTCGCGTCAGCCATCGACGGGGGCCGAAGTACCCGAAGCCGCACCGGTGCCGCGTTTTCGCACATTGTTCGGACGCGCTTTTGTCCTGGGTGCGAGCAACCCTAAGGACATCCTGTTTTTCGCCGCGTTTCTGCCACAGTTCCTCCGCGCAGACCAACCGTTTCTGCCGCAATTACTGATCATGATTGCGACCTGGGTAGTGCTCGATCTGTGCTGCAAACTGGCTTACGGTCTGGGTGCCAATGGTGCCGCACGTTATTTGCGCAGCGGCAAAGGCCAGAGTTGGTTCAATCGGGTGAGTGCCGGACTGTTTGGTGGTGCTGGCGCGGCGTCGTTGCTTGGCAGCCACTGACTGAAAAGCGCCACTATTGATTATCCTGCCGGAATGGATCTCGGGCAGGATCATGTTGTTCATGAATCAATTAAGTGCAACATCCAATCCCTGATATGCAATAGATAGCAACAACCCATCGATATACAGGTCTCGAAAGGCCAACGTAATATCCTTGGCCTTAACAACAATTGCCGGAACAAGGAAGTTCTAATGGCCACACTTATACGCGAAGCAACAGCACAAACCGACCCTGCAATACTTGCGGACACGCAACCTGTTTCCGATACCGTCATAATTATGGATTTGGGCTATGAATCCAACGAATACAAGCCTTCAACCATCGACCATGGCCAAACCAATGGAAAATCGAGTCAATTGCAAATGGTGGACGAAGTGTTCGGCCCTTTGGAAATTGGCGATATTTCGATTACCCGTACCGCACTCGACGGACTAGGCGCAACGATTGACGGTCAGCCATTGAATGGCCAGAACAGCTTCTTTCGCCGCCCCAAACTTTCTTTTATCAATAGCCTGCAGTTCGACGCCAATAAAGTTGAACACTTTCTGAAAACTTCAACGGGCAGCGATAGCTACTTGTTACCCACGCTCCTGTTTGAAATGGCCAGCCAGCGCCCGCTTGGCGCCCCTCAGCTCTTGAGGGAAAACAATGCCAATGAAAAGGTAGCCGGCAATTACCGCGACAAACTGGTAAAACTTCTGAGCGCAGCACAGTCGCTCGATCTACAACATGTGCACGTCCCCAGACATCATCCCCGCTGGGCGGCATTGACCAAAAGCTACGCGACGCTGGGCTCCAGCCTGGGCATCCAGGGTTTCGGCATTTTCATGGGGATTCGTGGCGTAATCGATGCGATCAAAGCTGATAACCGTGCTGAAGTAGCGATAAACAGCGCGGGCATTGCATCGGAGCTGGCCTCCATCGCGGCCGATGTCACGGTCAGTAAAATAGCCACGCAGATGCTCACAGCCGGACAGAATGCTTACCGGGACTTCGCCAGAACACGTTTCGCACTCAGACTGGGTCGATCAGGCGGACTGGTCGGCGGCATGCTGACGCTGCCCTTCGACATCTTTACCGCCGTGAGATCCATGAACGCCGCTGAGAATGCCACCGGCAAAGAGGCTATGGATCATTACGTCAGCGCTGGCCTGAGCATTACCAGTGCAGCCATGACCGTCATTCTCGGCACTGCCGCGATGGCCGGTTTCTCGTTTGCCGGCCCCGTCGGGCTTGCAGCCGGCGCGATTCTCGCCATTGGCTCGCAGGTCTACGGTGCGGTACGTATCGTTGACGACATAGATGACTACATCGAATTAACCGTTGACGAGCGGTGGCGTAGCGGATGGTTTTCGTTCTGCATGATGGACGTCGACGAAAGCGTTCAAAACCGCTATATCAAGGCCAAAACACTACTTCAACACTCATTGCAGTTAAAAAAGACCGCGAGAACGCTACTCGATGGCCCCTTGAAAGAGAGCACCGAAGCCATCGTCAATGGCAAGTTTGATGTACGCCTGAAACCGACGCGGGTCTGGAAACGAAACTGGTGGACCAAACAGGATGCGTGGGAGTCGGTCAATGTCCCTGAAGTGGTAGGCACCGATGACATCATTGATGCAAGCGCAGGGGTTACAAAAGATACACCCGGCGCGGAACTGGGAGTTGCGGCAGAGGGCAAAAACATTCTGTGGTTTCTCAGCGAGGGTAACGACTCGATCAAAGGTGTAGAAAAAAAACCCAACACGTTCTATTACAAGTCAGGAAAAAAACAACTGTCGGGCGGTGAAGGCAATGACCAGTTCCTGTTTGAGAACGCAGCCGCTTTCCTCGAAAAGGACAGTCATGTCGCAGAATATTCAACGCTCAGCGGCGGCGCAGGAAATGACACACTGGTACTTGGCGGCAATTACTCCTCTCGTGATACGAACAGAACTGGCTATGACATAGATTTGCTGGCCGGAACATTGCAGATCATCACCAGCGATGTCGATACCGAGAATAACAAGATATCCATCCTGCACAGTTTGCTGGACAGTATCGAAAATATTGAAACAGTCCATCGCGCAGCAAGCGTAGTAACCGGCACTGCGCAAAACAACGTCATCAAATCACGGGGCAGCGACATCATTGAAGCTGGCGCCGGAGACGATCAGATATTCCTCTCCCACGAAAAAGCAAAAGCGTCGGGAGGCGCCGGTGCGGATCAATATTACATTGCGCATGTGGCTGGTCGTTTTTCCATTATCGATGATGGTGAACAGACCAGTTATACCGTCATGAATTGGCGCAAGGACCTGATTGAGTCCTGGGCTATCGAGGGCAATGACCTGGTCATCCGCTCAGGCTTCGAAATTCAAGACAATCCCAAAAACGTATTGACCATTCATGACGTTTACAAGAAATACGAAGGCACGAGAAAGCTGAGCAACAAAAATCTGATTTTCATAACCAGTGATGATTGGCATTTCAGGCTTGACCTGCCTGAAACAATCCCGGATGCCCACACCGCTGATATACCGGAAATTTTCGTCAAACGTGGCAAACCGGTAACACCGATCATTATTTATGCGCCGGAATGCTGGATCCGACACCGCAAGGAAGCGAGCTATTACGTACCGAGAACCGGCAAGGCCAACACTTTCTACGCGGTTTTACGCCCGGATGTCATAACCCGGATATATCTGGACTTCACCAGTGATGAGCTGACAAAAGCCGAGGCGCATTTTTTCTCCGAGAAACCCAAGTCATACCGACTGACTGTCGGTTGCCATCTCGTCTATCACTTCGGCGCGAAGACCATCAAGCTGAATTATTACTCGGCGGCGCGTAGCGAAGACGATCACGACAATATCACGAAGATTTTGCGAACCATGGCCGTTCGACCGTTCGGCCGTTATGTGTTGATTTTCAAGGACGGTGTCGTTGCAAACGCTGGTCTTACAGCGGAAACCGACATCCCGCCAGCCTTTACTGACTTCTCGGTCTCGAGGCATTGGGTAACCCAGATGAAAGTGCCACTCACGGGTCGTTCTCGACAGTGCTTTTATGCGCTGCCTGAGAAAGCGGGTTACTCGCTTGGCACTACAAGGAGTTGCGCAATGCCGATACCACTGGCCGTGCAAACCAGCATGGACGCCTATGAAGGAGTGGGTGCGAGTTATCTCATTCACGTACTGCCTGACATGACTATCAGACTCTCGACTCCTGGCGCGCTCGCCAATGCCAAAGAGCGGCTTCCCTACTCATCCACTTGGGAACTTGATGCAACGCAGCTCGGCGAGGTCGATATAAAACTCGAAGAAAACCGGCTTTCCATCGGCACTACCACTTTTTATCTGCCTGTCTATGAAAGCGAGGACTTGATAGACCAGATCCGCGTTATTACCACCGGTGGAGTTGTACATACGGTCGATCTGGTCTTTGACCGTGTCTATCTGGATGGTCTCGATGCACGTTTTTTCGAAGAGCCCGACGCCTCAAAAGCACTCCCGCAAGCTCTTGCCGCATTGGCCAATGACGAAGTCAAAGCCTGGAACATCATCTGCCTTAACGACCAGACCGCGCGCGTGGGCTACAACTTTGCCGCGCATGGCTGGGTATTGCGTGCCGACAAATCCCGCATCGAAAAGTCTGCTTTAAGGGTCGTGAATCGCTGCAACCACCAAACCAACATTTTCGGCCCCGTTTCTGTGATGAAAGTGCCTCCCGCGTAATTCGCCGGTCGTTCGTCAATAAACCCATTTTTTTTTCGAGCGTTGCTGTCTACGCGGCACTTGCACGCGTCTGCGCGCTCTTTTACCGAGCATTCCCCATGGCCAAGTCACCCAAAAAAGTCCCTGCAGTAAAACCACCCAATGCCCCCGATGCTGGACATTCCGGCTCACCGCCTCTCGTCAGCCGTATGGGCCTGGACATGCCTGACGCCCTGCTTCAGGGCGTCGATTCACCGGCCGTCAGTCAAGCGGCAAGCACATCTGCCGCAGCCAGCACACTGCCCACGGTTACTGTTCACGCCTTGCCGGATGCAACGGAGAACTTCAGCGCCACTCGTAACGCAATCGCTTGGCCGCAAGAGCGTTTCCACGAACTGGTACCCGTGGCGCAGAACGAAGGTTTGTTCACCGGACCGGATCAGCGCACGTACGCTCAGATCGCTAATGAAGGCCAGTTCGTCGTCGAGCAGGACGGGCAAGGCAATTATCATGTGCCTCTGACCTTCGCACCCGGTGTGCCCGGCCTGCCCCTGACGCGCCTCGAGGGTCAGACGACTTGGCGGATCCGGCGGCCCGAGAGGCTATCCAACCGGCCTGCATCCGCCAGCCCCAACCTGCCCTCATACATCTCGCCGGCCGACGCCATGACGCTGAGCAAGCCTGAGCTGGCAACGGAGGGCCTTCGATACAACAGACTCAGGCAGACCTTCGTAACGACGGTGGACGGCACGGTCATGGTGCGCAAAAACAAGGATGGCGAATACCAACAAGCGTTTGCCTCGACGAGCAATGCACCCGACGTTTTCTTCGAGCAAATCCCCGGCACTGTTTTCTGGCGACAAAAACCGCCAGGGGCGAAGCCATCGCAAACGCCAGCCCAATCCAGCCAGCCAGGCGAACAGACCGACCAGGCAACACCTGGCCCGAGCAAGCGTCCCCGACTTGCCGAAGCCGCAGAGACGCTAACCGCGTCGACAGCCAAGCCGTCCTCTGACAACGACCAGACGCCGTATTTCTGGCTTCCCTGGGGGCATCTGAACAAACCTGCGCACACCGAATCGGTACAGCTTGGCTGGCTGCATTATCCAATCGTTCCGGTTGGCTCGAATACGGCGCCCACAGTGTATTTCGTATGTCATCCCGAGTTTTTCCCGAGCGGTTTCGACGCTTTCGAGAACATGCTGAAAAACGCCCCCGAGCAACAGCCGGTGGCGACGTTTCGAATCGGCAGCGATCCAGGTGAAGTCCATCCGGGCAAACGCTTTTTCGAAGAGCCGATAACAACGTCCGTCGCTCGCGCGTTCCCTGATTTTTCGCAAGCGACAACGACAGCCGTTGCCCGCAGGTTATTCGAACTCGCCGATCATTCCCCGACGATTACCGGCACCGGCCTGATCAACGTTCAGGCCGTCTTGCATCAATGGAAGCAACTGCCGTTTTCCACAGCACCTGACTTTGCCGACCCGCTGAATATGCTCGCCATAGCGCCAGACATCGACCTGGGGGGCAAGCGGCTTATCCCGATGCCTTCCCAGACCGACAGCGAATTGCAACGCCTGACCTTTGATCCACAGCACTTCTCCTCCGCCTGGAATCATTACAAGACCTATCCATCAGATCTGAATCTGCGGCGATTGCTCGGCGCGTTACTGGTCGGCTGTGGTTACGAGCTGTTTCCACTGACCTATGAACACAGAATGCCGACGCTGGTATTCAAACGCGCCGGTCACGATCAAATCTTCTTTTTGAAACTGGGGGCAATCAGTCAAGCCGGCCTGACTCACATTCCTGGCAACGAACTGACAGAACCGAGCTTGCCCGCCAGAATCGGTCAGGACGCCTACACCGCACTGACCGATGCAGCGACGCGGAACAAGGTGGTATGGCTGATAGGAGGCGTATTGAAGGTCGCGTCCACGCCAGACTCGGTGTTCATTATTCGCGAGCGTTGACCCGAGACTCGACTGCGCCGGCAGTTGCGCCGTAAAAACGCATAATAAAAAGCCCGCAGTGTGAGCGGGCGAAAGACCAAAGAAGCTATATGCGCAGTCGCTTCCCGGTGGGGGCAGCTGCTTGGGGGTCAGCTGCCCCGATACGTGGAATAGCTGTAAGGCGAAATCAGCAGGGGCACGTGGTAGTGCTCCTGCTCGGCGGAAATGCCGAAACGCAGTACGACGACATCGAGAAACGCCGGCTCGGGCAGTTGTACGCCACGGGCGCGGTAGTAATCGCCGGCATGGAACTGCACCTGATAAACCCCGGTGCGATAATCGTCGCCTTGCAGCAACGGCGCATCGACCCGGCCATCACTGTTGGTTGTCGCACTGGCGACCAATTCCAGCTGTGATCCTTCAACGCGGTACAGCTCGACCTTGATCGAGCTGCCCGGGCAACCGTGTGCAGCGTCCAAAACGTGTGTTGTCAAACGTCCCATTGATTCTGCGCGCCTGGCCGCAACAAGCGGTCAGACTTCGCGCCTCCCGAAGTCAGTTGAAAAGGAGACCGCACCGTTTCAGAGCACGAAACGCTGCGGCGAGCGACTAATTAAGACACTTTTCAAAAAAATTGTACACAATAAAAACGACATTTTTCGCTGCACCCCCGCCATACGGGTCTTTATCACCAATTCGCAGGCAAAGCGCCTGATCATTGAACCTTCTATTCATTAGCTGACTGGTCAGGCAGGTTTCTTGCAGGCTGGAACCATTAACAGCAAAAGATGACAGCCGGTGAAAAATGCGAAAATTCAGGCTTACAAAATGTAAATAAAGTTGTATACAATCAGCCCATCGCTGTGACGCCAGCCTGCCAGGCCGCCACACCAATCTGTCAACGTACAAGAAGGAAGACTGCAGTGAGCGCTGACTACCCACGCGACCTGATCGGTTACGGCAGTAACCCTCCTCACCCACACTGGCCGGGCAATGCCCGGATCGCCCTGTCCTTCGTGCTCAATTACGAAGAAGGTGGCGAGCGCAACATTCTGCACGGCGACAAGGAATCCGAAGCCTTCCTCTCCGAAATGGTCGCCGCTCAGCCGCTGCAAGGCGCGCGCAACATGAGCATGGAATCGCTTTACGAGTATGGCAGCCGCGCCGGCGTCTGGCGGATTCTGAAGCTGTTCAAGGAATTCGACATTCCGTTGACCATCTTCGCCGTGGCCATGGCCGCCCAGCGTCACCCGGACGTGATCCGTGCGATGGTCGAGGCCGGCCACGAAATCTGCAGCCACGGCTACCGCTGGATCGACTACCAGTACATGGATGAAGCGCAGGAACGCGAGCACATGCTCGAAGCGATCCGCATCCTCACCGAACTGACCGGCGAACGTCCGCTGGGCTGGTACACCGGCCGCACCGGGCCGAACACCCGTCGCCTGGTCATGGAAGAAGGCGGTTTCCTCTACGACTGCGACACCTACGACGACGACCTGCCCTACTGGGAGCCGAACAACCCGACCGGCAAGCCGCATCTGGTGATCCCCTACACCCTCGACACCAACGACATGCGCTTCACGCAAGTGCAGGGTTTCAACAAGGGTGACGATTTCTTCGAATACCTCAAAGACGCCTTCGACGTGCTTTACGCCGAAGGTGCCGAAGCGCCGAAAATGCTTTCGATCGGTCTGCACTGTCGCCTGATCGGCCGTCCTGGTCGCCTCGCTTCGCTCAAGCGCTTTATCGAATACGCCAAAAGTCATGAACAGGTGTGGTTCAGCCGTCGCGTCGACATCGCGCGCCACTGGCAAGAAACCCACCCGTACCAAGGGACTGCAAAATGAGCCGCTTTCAAACCCTGCAACCGTCGACCCTGAGCCGCGACGCTTTCGTCAAAGCCTTCGCCGACATCTACGAACATTCGCCATGGGTGGCCGAAAAGGCCTACGACCTCGGTGCGGACGCTTCGATCGACGAGATCGAAACCCTGCACCAGCGCATGAGCGATATCCTGTTGAGCGCCGATCATGCCAGCCAGCTGGCCCTGATCAACGCTCACCCGGACCTGGCCGGCAAAGCTGCCGTCCAGGGCCAACTGACCGAAGCCAGCACCAATGAACAGGCTGGCGCCGGTATTCACCAATGCACGGCCGAAGAGTTCCAGCGCTTCACCGAGCTGAACGAAGCCTACAAAGCCAAGTTCAAGTTTCCCTTCATCATGGCGGTAAAAGGCAGCAACCGGCATCAGATCCTCGCGGCGTTCGAAACGCGCATCAACAATTCGGTGGAAGCCGAGTTCAAATGCGCGCTGGCGGAGATCAACAAGATTGCCCTGTTCCGTTTACTGACTCTTTAGCAAGCCTGGCCCGAGCGTGAATGAACGCGCAAACGCCCAGGGCCCTGCGAGCATCCCCAGCCAACTTATCAAAGGCAGACAAGAAGAATGAAAGCTTACGCCGTACCTTTCGAAAAATACGTCAACCTGGCCGACGCCCGTCTGGGCACCAAGATCATTTCGGTCACCGATGACTGGTTCGCAGACGCCAATCGTCTGTTCCAACCGACCCCGGCCGTATGGAAGGAGGGCGTGTTCGATGACAACGGCAAGTGGATGGACGGCTGGGAGTCGCGCCGCAAGCGCTTCGAAGGTTTCGACAGCGCGGTGATCCGTCTGGGCGTACCGGGCTCGATCAAAGGCGTGGACATCGACACTTCATTCTTCACCGGCAACTACCCGCCATCGGCCTCGCTGGAAGCGTGCTTCCTGGCCTCGGGCGAGCCGGATGAAAACACCCAGTGGACCGAAGTGCTGTCGGCCGTCGAGCTGCAGGGCAACAGCCACCACTACCACGAAATCAGCAACGACAAAGCGTTCAGCCACCTGCGCTTCAACATCTACCCGGACGGTGGTGTTGCCCGTCTGCGCGTATACGGCATTCCGTTCCGCGACTGGTCCGCTGTGGGCGACAACGAGCAAGTGGACCTGGCAGCAGCCCTCAACGGTGGCCGCGCCCTCGCCTGCTCCGACGAACACTTCGGCCGCATGAGCAATATCCTCAACCCGGGCCGTGGCATCAACATGGGCGACGGCTGGGAAACCGCGCGTCGTCGCACGCCGGGCAATGACTGGGTAATCGTCGCGCTGGGTCATCCGGGCGAGATCGAGAAGATCGTCGTCGACACCCTGCACTTCAAAGGTAACTACCCGGACACTTGCTCGATCCAGGGCGCGTTCGTGAAAGGCGGCACCGACAGCCAGATCGAAACCCAGTCACTGTTCTGGCGCGAACTGCTGCCAAGCCAGAAGCTGGAAATGCACGCCGAACACACCTTCGTCGAGCAGATCAAGGCACTCGGCCCGATCACCCACATCCGCCTGAACGTGTTCCCGGATGGTGGTGTGAGTCGTCTGCGTGTATTGGGCAAGGTCGCTAAATAACACTGCAATGATCGTTCCCACGCTCTGCGTGGGAATGCATCACTGGACGCTCTGCGTCCGCTTTGGATGTGACGCGGAGCGTCACGGGCTGCATTCCCACGCAGAGCGTGGGAACGATCACTCAACGAAAAGAAGAACAGCATGCGCACATTGACGATTGAACCGCTGACCAAAGAAGCCTTCGCCCCTTTCGGTGACGTGATCGAAACCGACGGCAGCGATCACTTCATGATCAACAACGGTTCGACCATGCGCTTCCACAAACTGGCGACGGTCGAAACCGCTCAGCCTGAGGACAACGCAATCATCAGCATTTTCCGCGCCGACGCGCAGGACATGCCGCTGACCGTTTGCATGCTGGAACGCCATCCGCTGGGCAGCCAGGCTTTCATTCCGCTGCTCGGCAACCCCTTTCTGATCGTGGTCGCGCCAGTTGGCGATGAACCTGTATCAGGCTTGGTCCGCGCCTTCGTCACCAACGGCAGGCAGGGCATCAATTACCATCGCGGCGTCTGGCACCACCCGGTGCTGACGATCGAAAAGCGGGATGACTTCCTGGTGGTTGATCGCAGTGGCACAGGCAATAACTGCGATGAGCATTTTTTCAAAGAGGATGAGCGGTTGATCCTCGCCCCCCACCAATAAGAGAAGGTCTGATCACTCGACAATAAGAGTGACAGGCGAGAGGTAAAGACTGTGGAAGCACATCTGTTGGAATGGCTGAACCTGAGCGTGCGCTGGGTTCACATGATCACTGGCGTGGCCTGGATCGGCGCGTCGTTCTACTTCGTCTGGCTGGAGAACAACCTCAACCGCGTCAACCCGAAAACCGGTCTGGCCGGTGATCTGTGGGCGATCCACGGCGGCGGCATCTACCACCTGGAAAAATACAAACTGGCCCCACCGTCCATGCCGGACAACCTGCACTGGTTCAAGTGGGAAGCCTACTTCACCTGGATGTCGGGGATCGCGCTGCTGTGCGTGGTGTTCTACTCCAATCCGGTGCTCTACCTCGTGGCACCCGGCAGCGGCCTCAGCGGTCCTGAAGGCGTGGCCATCGGTATCGGCTCGCTGATCGTCGGCTGGTTCGTCTACGACTTCCTCTGCGATTCGGCCCTGGGCAAGAAACCCGCCCTGCTCGGCTTCATCCTGTTCGTGCTGATCATTGCCGCGGCCTATGGCTTCAGCAAAGTGTTCAGCGGGCGTGGTGCCTACCTGCACGTCGGCGCGATCATCGGCACCATCATGGTCGGCAACGTGTTCCGCATCATCATGCCGGCGCAACGCGCACTGGTCGCGGCGATCGCCGAGAACCGTACGCCGGATCCGGCCCTGCCGGCCAAGGGTCTGCTGCGTTCGCGACACAACAACTACTTCACCCTGCCAGTGCTGTTCATCATGATCAGCAACCACTTCCCGAGCACTTACGGCAGCCAGTACAACTGGTTGATCCTGGCCGGGATCGCGGTGTTGGCGGTATTGGTGCGTCACTACTTCAACACCCGTCACGACAGCCACAAGTTTGCCTGGACCCTGCCGGTGGCAGCGGTGGGCATGATCTGCCTGGCCTACGTCACCGGCCCGACGCCGATGTCGACTGCACCTGAAGTGGCCGAGGCACCGGCGAAAATCGAGTACCAACCGCTGCCGGAGACGGCACTGGGCGGTGGCGCGAAACCGGCCGAAGCGGCGCAACCTGCGGCACCCGCAGCCCCTGCGGCGGCACCCGCGCAAGCCTCGAATGCCGGCCCCGGTTTCGACAAAGTACACAACGTGATTCAAGAGCGTTGCACGGTGTGCCACTCGTCCAAGCCGACCAGCCCGTTGTTCAGCGCAGCCCCGGCCGGTGTGATGTTCGACACTCCCGAGCAGATCCGCCAGAACGCCGCGCGCATTCAGGCGCAAGCCATCACTACGCAGATCATGCCACTGGGCAACATCACCCAGATGACCCAGCAGGAACGTGACCTGATCGGTGCCTGGATTGCCCAGGGAGCGCAGACCAATTAATCGTTGAAAGCATCGCGAGCAGGCTCACGCCTACAGAGATCCTGTGGGAGCGAGCCTGCTCGCGAATAGCCGCCGCAACGCGGTCCCCCTGATGCAAAGAAACAGCTGCAAGCAACCCGGCAGCTGTTAATCACAAGAATAAAAAAGATCCGAGGTGTTGCATGTCCGAGCTGTCCAAAGCGCGCATCCCCGACGCACCCGCCATTCAGCGTTTGCCCCTTTTGCAACTGATCCTGGTCGGTCTGCAACATGTTCTGCTGATGTACGGCGGTGCCATCGCGGTGCCGCTGATCATCGGACAGGCCGCTGGCCTGAGTCGTGAAGAAATCGCCTTCCTGATCAACGCCGACCTGCTGGTCGCCGGCATCGCCACCATCGTGCAGTCGCTCGGCATCGGTCCGATGGGCATTCGCATGCCGGTGATGATGGGCGCCAGTTTCGCTGCGGTCGGCAGCATGGTGGCCATGGCCGGCATGCCCGGCATCGGTCTGCAAGGGATCTTTGGTGCGACGATCGCCGCCGGTTTCTTCGGCATGCTGATCGCGCCGTTCATGTCCAAGGTCGTGCGTTTCTTCCCGCCGCTGGTGACCGGCACGGTCATCACCTCGATCGGTTTATCGTTGTTCCCCGTGGCCGTGAACTGGGCCGGTGGCGGGGTCGATGCCGCGCAATTCGGATCGCCGATTTATCTGGCCATCGCCGCGCTGGTGCTGGCCACCATCCTGTTGGTTCACCGCTTCATGCGCGGATTCTGGGTCAACATTTCGGTGCTGATCGGCATGTGCCTGGGCTATGTATTGTGCGGCGTGATCGGCATGGTCGACCTCAGCGGCATGGCCAGCGCACCGTGGATTCAGTTCGTCACCCCGCTGCATTTCGGCATGCCGAAATTCGAGCTGGCACCGATTCTGTCGATGTGTCTGGTGGTAGTGATCATCTTCGTCGAGTCCACCGGGATGTTTCTCGCGCTGGGCAAGATCACCGGCCAGGAAGTCTGCCCGCGCATGCTCCGTCGTGGCTTGTTGTGCGATGCCGGCGCGTCGTTCTTCGCCGGTTTCTTCAACACCTTCACCCACTCCTCGTTCGCGCAGAACATCGGCCTGGTGCAGATGACCGGCGTGCGCTGCCGTTCGGTGACCATCGTTGCCGGCGGCCTGCTGATCGTCCTCAGCCTGTTGCCGAAAGCGGCGTTTCTGGTGGCATCGATTCCACCGGCGGTGTTGGGCGGCGCGGCGATTGCGATGTTCGGCATGGTCGCCGCGACTGGTATCAAAATCCTCCAAGAGGCGGACATCGGTGACCGCCGCAATCAGCTGCTGGTCGCGGTGAGCATCGGCATGGGCCTGATCCCGGTGGTACGTCCGGAATTCTTCGCCCACCTGCCGCTGTGGATGAGCCCGATCACCCACAGCGGCATCGCCATGGCCACCCTCAGCGCGCTGACCCTGAACCTGCTGTTCAACATCCTCGGCGGCAAGGAGCGTGCGGCGATCAATGATTGCCATGCGCACTGATTGAAACCACCACACCACCTGTGGGAGCGAGCCTGTTCGCGAAAGCGCTGTGTCATTCAACATTGATGGCGACTGACACAACCGCTTCGCGAGCAGGCTCGCTCCCACAGGGACTACGCAACTGCTTGTGCCTCAAACAATAAAAACAACAGGGAGCAACAGATGATCCGCACGCAAAGCAACGTTCTGTTGAGTGGCGGCCTGCTGGCCGCGAGTCAGGCCATGGCCGGCGATCTGCTACTGTGGCAGAGCAACAGCCTCAGCTATCTGTACGGCAAGAACTTCGCGATCAACCCGTCCTATCAGCAGACGGTTACCTTCGAGCACGCCGACAAGTGGAAGTACGGCGACAACTTTCTGTTCGTCGACAAGATCTTCTACAACGGCAAGGAAGACCCGAACAAAGGTCCGCACACCTTCTACGGCGAGTTCACCCCGCGCCTGTCCTTCGGCAAGATCCTTGATCGCAAGATCGAGTTCGGTCCGATCAAGGATGTGCTGCTGGCGATGACCTACGAGTACGGCGAAGGCGAAAGCGAGGCCTACCTGATCGGTCCCGGCTTCGATCTGAAAGTGCCCGGCTTCAACTACGTCACCCTGAACATTTTCCGTCGCCAGACCGAAGGCCCGCGGCCCGGCGACGGTGTCTGGCAGATCACCCCCGCGTGGTCCTACAGCTTTCCGTTGGGCAATTCCGATGTGCTTATCGACGGCTACCTCGACTGGGTCGTCGACAACGACGAAAACTCGCGCGGCACCTACCACGCGAACCTGCACATCAATCCGCAGATCAAATATGACCTCGGCAAAGCCATGGGCTGGAGCCAGAAACAGGTATACGTCGGCACCGAGTACAGCTACTGGAAGAACAAATACGGCATCGAAAACAGCCACTCGTTCGATACCAACCAGAACACTGCCAGCCTGCTGCTGAAGGTGCACTTCTGAGATGGCCCGCAACCGTGCGCCATGCCTGTCGTCGGTGCTCTGTTGCGGGGCACTTGAGCGCTGGCCGAGGAGTCAGTATTCTCCGCGGCCTTCCGAATTCGCTCTAAAAAAAAGCCTGAATTCAATTTCTGACCGAAAAGCCAACTTATCCCGGCTGCGGTCAGTCCTGAGGCATCCCGAAAACACGCTCGTCGACTGTTTTTCAGCAGCCGAACGGGCGTTTTTTGGTTTTTCAAAAGCCTTGGCGCAGCTTTTGCTACCAGCATTCAAAGCTGACCGATCGGATGAAATTTGCGGTACGAAAAAAGGCGCCACATCAGAGCGCCGAACTTAAAAAAATAACGTGGAACACCTACTTTGGGAGCAACCGAATGAAACGTATGTGCACCAGCCTGATGCTGGCCGGATCGATGTTCGCCGGCGGCCAGGCCATGGCCGAGGGCCTGCTGCAATGGCAGAACAACAGCCTGACCTATCTGTATGGCAAGGACTTCCAGGTCAACCCGCGCATCCAGCAGACCGTCACCTTCGAGCACGCCGATGCCTGGAAGTATGGGGACAACTTCCTGTTCATCGACAAGATCTTCTACAACGGCAAGGATGATGGCGGCGTCGGCTCCAACACCTACTACGGCGAGCTCAGCCCGCGCCTGTCGTTCGGCAAGATCTTCGATCAGAAACTGGCCTTCGGCCCGGTGACTGACGTGTTGCTGGCCATGACCTACGAGTTCGGTGAAGGCGATACCGAGTCGTACCTGATCGGTCCGGGCTTCGACCTGGCGATTCCAGGCTTCGACTACTTCCAGCTGAACTTCTACCAGCGTCACACCGAGGGCGCACGCGCCGGTGACAATGTCTGGCAGATCACCCCGGTCTGGTCCTACACCATCCCGGTGGGCAAATCGAACATCCTCATCGACGGCTTCATGGACTGGGTGGTCGACAACGACTCCAATTCCAAGGGCGACTACCACGCCAACCTGCACTTCAACCCGCAGGTGAAATACGACCTGGGCAAGGCGCTGAATTTCGGCGAGAAGCAGTTGTATGTCGGTGTGGAGTACGACTACTGGTCGGACAAGTACGGGATCAAGGACAGCCAGTACTTCAAGACCGATCAGAGCACCACAAGCTTCCTGGTCAAGTTCCACTTCTGACCCTGAAAGCTTCGCTCCCACATTGGAACTGGATCGAATGTGGGAGCGAGCCTGCTCGCGAAGGCCTCACCGCAGATTTCAGGCAGGAGCCACCGCTTCAGATATCCGCAAAAACCGGCAAAGCTCCTCGCGCTTGGCCAGCGCATCCCGCCGCCCCAACTCGATCAACTCGCTGCAATACCCCGCCTCGAACAGCAGGTAACTGAGCACCCCCGCCCCGCTCGTCTTCGTCGCCCCCGGACCGCGCAGAAACAGACGCAACGCTGCTGGCAGTTCCTGGCGATGCCGCGCGGCGATTTCGTCGATCGGCTGACTCGGCGCAATCACCAGCACTTCCACCGGCGCCACACCCAGCGCACGAGTGGGTGTGCCGGCCGGGAGCAAATGACTGAACTGATTCAGACGCTGCAGCAACTCGATATCGCTCTCCAGACTGTCAATAAACGTGCTGTTGAGCATGTGCCCGCCGATCTGCGCCAGCGTCGGTTGCTGGCCGCTGTAGGCGTGCTCCAGCGGCTGCTGCGGATCAACGCCGCGCGGGTTGCCGCTAACGCCCACCACCAGCACACGACTGGCGCCCAGATGCAGCGCGGGGCTGATCGGCGCCGACTGGCGCACCGCGCCGTCACCGAAATACTCCTCGCCGATTTTCACCGGCGCGAACAACAGCGGAATCGCTGAACTGGCCAACAGATGATCAACCGACAGCTGCGTCGGCACGCCAATGCGGCGGTGCCGCAGCCAGGCGTCGATGGTGCCGCCGCCCTGATAGAACGTCACCGCTTGCCCCGATTCGTAGCCGAACGCGGTCACCGCCACCGCATGCAATTGCTTGCGCGCGATGGATTCGGCGATGCCGGGCAGGTGCAGTTTTTCCTCGAGCAGTTCGCGCAGCGGCGAACTGTTGAGCAGCGCCACCGGCATCTGTCGACCGAGACCGAGCAGGCTGTGGCTGACGAAGCGGCTGGCTTGATGGATCACGCCCGGCCAGTCGCTGCGCAACACGCGGTGGCTGCGAAAGCCCTGCCAGAACTGGGTCAGGCGTTCGATGGCTGCGCGAAAGTCCGTGGCGCCACTGGCCAGGCTGACCGCATTGATCGCCCCGGCCGAGGTGCCGACGATAACCGGAAACGGATTGTCCGCGCCGACCGGCAGCAACTCGGCAATCGCCGCCAGCACCCCGACCTGATAAGCCGCCCGAGCCCCGCCGCAGGAAAGAATCAAACCTGTAACCGGTTCAGCAGGACTCATCGCAACACTCCACGGTGCTTGTCAGATCGGCTAATCAACGACGCTTGGGATAAAGCTTCGGCTCACCCGGCGGGCGACTCTTGAAGCGCCGATGCGCCCACAGGTATTGCTCGGGGCAGGCACGCAAAGCGCTCTCGACCCACTGATTGATGCGGATGCAATCGGCCTCCTCGCTTTCGCCGGGGAAGTCTTCCAGCGGCGGATGGATCACCAGGCGATAACCACTGCCGTCGGCCAGACGTTCCTGCGTGAACGGCACCACCAGCGCTTTGCCCAGCCGTGCAAACTTGGTCGTCGCAGTGACGGTGGCGGCCTGAATGCCGAACAGCGGCACGAAGACGCTCTGCTTGGCGCCGTAATCCTGATCCGGCGCATACCAGATCGCCCGTCCCGAGCGCAGCAGTTTGAGCATGCCGCGCACGTCATCGCGCTCCACCGCCAGCGAATCGAGATTGTGCCGCTCGCGGCCACGGCGCTGGACGAAGTCGAACAAGGGGTTTTTGTGTTCGCGGTACATGCCGTCGATGGTGTGCTGCTGGCCGAGCAGCGCCGCGCCGATTTCCAGCGTGGTGAAATGCGCGGCCATGAGGATCACGCCTTTGCCTTCGCGCTGGGCCTTCTGCAGATGTTCAAGGCCTTCGACGTGGGCCAGTTTCGCCAGACGCTCGCGCGACCACCACCAGCTCATCGCCATTTCGAAGAAGGCGATGCCGGTGGAGGCGAAGTTTTCCTTGAGCAGGCGTTTGCGCTCGGCGGCGGATTTTTCCGGGAAGCACAATTCCAGATTGCGCCGGGCGATGGTTCGCCGGTCGCTGGCGACGCGATACATCAACGCGCCCAAAACTCGACCGATGGTCAGCAGCGCCGGATACGGCAGCTGCACGATCAGCCACAAAAGCCCCAGGCCGCACCAGAGCGGCCAGAAGCGCGGAGCAAGATATGCTTTTCGAAAACGCGGGCGATCCATTAAAGCTTCCGTAAATACAGTGGCCGCGCATTCTACATCGTTCGACCCGGCTTGCGGCTCGCGGGCGTTCTCGTTATAAGTCTCGGCACTTTTAGTGACAAGCCGTTGTATGCCGACATGAGCCAAACCGACCCGTTAGACCAAGATCCCGTATTCCAGCTCAAGGGCAGCATGCTGGCCATCACTGTGCTGGAACTGGCCCGTAACGACCTCGAAAGCCTCGATCGGCAATTGGCCGCCAAAGTCGCCCAGGCGCCGAATTTTTTCAGCAATGCACCGCTGGTCCTGGCGCTGGACAAACTGCCGCCGAATCAGGGCGCGGTTGACCTGCCGGGGCTGATGCGCGTCTGCCGTCAGCACGGTCTGCGTACCCTGGCCATTCGCGCCAGCCGCATCGAAGACATCGCCGCTGCCATCGCCATCGACATCCCTGTGCTACCGCCCTCGGGTGCCCGCGAGCGTCCGCTGGAGACGCCGGAAGTCGAAGTCAAAAAGAAGCCGGAAAAGCCACCTGAGCCGACGGTCAAACCGACCCGCGTAATCACCACGCCAGTACGTGGTGGCCAACAGATATATGCCCAGGGTGGCGATCTGGTCGTGGTCTCATCGGTCAGTCCGGGGGCGGAACTTCTCGCCGATGGCAACATCCATGTATACGGCCCGATGCGCGGCCGAGCACTGGCCGGCGTCAAAGGTGACACCAAGGCACGGATTTTCTGTCAGCAATTGAGCGCTGAACTGATCTCCATCGCCGGTCATTACAAGGTCTCCGAGGATTTGCGTCGCGATCCGATGTGGGGCTCGGGCGTCCAGGTCAGCCTGTCAGGCGACGTGTTGAACATCATTCGGCTTTAACGGATACTGCCGCATTTTCCAAGCATCTCTAAAACGTAGCGAAAACGGCTCAAACGAAGTAGGAAAAAGGCCTAAAGCCAAATTCCAGCCAAGGCTGTCCGACTGCAGTAGTTTTCAAGAGATGTTTTTCAGGGGCTGAACAGTCCTTCTTCCTTAGGGGTGAAACACCTTGGCCAAGATTCTCGTGGTTACATCCGGCAAGGGTGGTGTGGGTAAGACCACCACCAGCGCCGCTATCGGTACCGGTCTCGCTCTGCGCGGCCACAAAACAGTGATCGTCGACTTCGACGTGGGCTTGCGTAACCTCGACCTGATCATGGGTTGCGAGCGCCGCGTGGTGTATGACTTCGTCAACGTGGTAAACGGCGAAGCCAACCTGCAACAGGCACTGATCAAAGACAAGCGCCTGGAAAACCTCTACGTACTGGCGGCCAGCCAGACCCGCGACAAAGACGCGCTGACCGTCGAAGGCGTGGAAAAAGTCCTGATGGAGCTCAAGGAACAATTCGAGTTCGTCGTCTGCGACTCCCCGGCGGGCATCGAGAAGGGTGCGCACCTGGCCATGTATTTCGCCGATGAAGCGATCGTCGTGACCAACCCGGAAGTCTCCTCGGTACGTGACTCGGACCGCATGCTCGGCCTGCTGGCGAGCAAATCGCGCCGCGCCGAACGTGGCGAAGACCCGATCAAGGAACACCTGCTGATCACCCGCTATCACCCGGAGCGTGTCGAGAAGGGCGAGATGCTCGGCGTTGAAGACGTCAAGGAAATCCTCTCGGTGACCCTGCTCGGCGTCATCCCGGAATCCCAGGCAGTGCTCAAGGCTTCCAACCAGGGCGTGCCGGTGATTCTCGACGACCAGAGCGATGCCGGTCAGGCTTACAGCGATACCGTCGACCGCCTGCTGGGCAAAGAAAAAGCCCACCGATTCCTCGATGTCGAGAAGAAGGGATTCTTCGAGCGCCTGTTTGGAGGTAGGTAATGAACCTTTTTGACTTCTTTCGTGCCAACAAAAAGCCAAGTACCGCCTCGGTAGCGAAAGAGCGTCTACAGATCATCGTGGCGCATGAGCGCGGCCAGCGCAGCACGCCGGATTACCTGCCAGCCTTGCAGAAGGAACTGGTCGACGTGATCCGCAAGTACGTCAACATCGGCAACGACGACGTACATGTTGCACTGGAAAGCCAGGGCAGTTGCTCGATTCTGGAACTCAACATCACCCTGCCCGATCGCTGAGTCGATCCGGCAGGTATGACGGCGGTTCAGGGCCATTCCCCAGTGGAATGGTCCTGAACCGCCGTTGGCATTTGTTACGAGGCTGTTTTAATGCCGCTGTCCAACATCCGCATCATCCATGAGGACGCCGCCGTACTGGTGGTCGACAAACCGACCCTGCTGCTCTCGGTGCCCGGGCGCGCTGACGACAACAAGGACTGCCTGATTACCCGCTTGCAGGAAAACGGCTACCCGGAAGCGCGCATCGTCCATCGTCTGGACTGGGAAACCTCCGGTATCATCCTGCTGGCCCGGGATGCCGACACCCATCGCGAGCTGTCGCGGCAGTTTCATGATCGCGAAACCGAAAAGGCCTACACCGCTTTGGCCTGGGGTCAGCCGGAGCTGGACAGCGGCAGCATCGACCTGCCCCTGCGCTACGACCCACCGACCAAACCACGGCATGTGGTCGATCACGAATTCGGCAAACATGCGCTGACGTTCTGGAAGGTGCTGGAGCGTTGCGGCGATTGGTGCCGGGTCGAATTGACACCGATTACCGGGCGCTCGCATCAATTGCGCGTGCACATGTTGTCAATCGGCCATCCGCTGCTCGGTGACGGACTCTACGCCCACGAGCAAGCGCTGGCGGCCTGGCCACGTCTGTGCCTGCACGCGAGCATGCTCAGCTTCACTCATCCGCAAACCGGCGAACGCCTGCGCTTCGAGTGCCCGGCGCCATTCTGAAATGCGTGAATACTTTGAAAGCCCTTCCTTGCGAAGGGCTTTTTTTGTCCTGCCAGAATTCCACCGGCAATAGATTGACGTAAAGAACTGTCATAAAATTGTAATCAAATATAAAATCATGGCACTTCGATATCAGGCAGGAGGCCTCTTCCGTGTTCTGCAGCAAAACACTTCAATCCGAATACCCCATCGTGTGCGCATTCGGTAACACGACCCTGCACCTGAGCGAAGCACCCAGCATCCAGGCACGCCAAGCCCTGGAGCAGCTGATAAAAAAACGTCGCGCGCGCAAACTGACCCGGGCCAGCGCACCGTTGTCGTCCTGTGAAACACCACTTTTTGCCAAGGTCCAGCCATTGGACACGTTCAAGGCAAAGGTGCGGGTGAGCCTGAACAAACCGCAACGCAACGGGCGCTTCGACTGGCCTCTCGAAGAGCTGATGAATTCCCTCGAAGCTCAGCGCCGGGGCGTGGAGATGCCTCCACTGAAGGGCTATGGCTATACGCGCAGCAGACTCGGCCTGACCGAGGAGTTCTTCCTGCTGACTCATCTGCTTGAAGGCCATATTGATGGGGCCGAGTGCATCAGACGCAATCCCGAAAACATCGAAGCCTTTATCCTCGACGCGTTTCAACTGCTCAACTCGCTCGCCAGCAAGAACATCACTCACATGGATTTCTGGGTGGGCAACATCATGGTGCCCGAGCAAACGCAAAGGCCACTCAAAGCCATCGACTTTGAAAACTGCTTCGCCGGCCCGACCGCGCACGCAAGTGAAACACTCGGTTTTCAACTCGGCTTCTTCTATCGTCGGGATATCTACAAGTTCATTACCGAAGCCGCCTACGATCGCCTGGTCGATCAATATCTCAGCGCGCTGTCCGGTCTATCGAGAGACAGGTTCGAGGCGGTCTATCAGTTGAGCAAACATGAACACGTCGGTCGCAAGCAGCGCCGAGAAGTCTTCCTCAGTGGCAGACTGATCACCGGTTGACGCCCACCCCGGCAACACTTTGAAGCAAGTGCCCGGCCTGCAAATCAGCGGAGCAATACGGTAAACTCGCGCCCCCCGCCGTATGGAGCCGCTTATGCGCGAAGCCTTCCCCCCCATGGAAAAAGTACCGCACCAGTTGCTCTACCTGATCTATGGTGACAAAGACGTTTATCGGCGCGAGGCGAAATTCAGCATCCTCACCGCCCTGGCACAGCTGCAGCCAAGTGAATCATTGTGCATCCGAGTGCTGACCGATCGTCCGCAGGACTATGCCGGCTGGCCGGTCGATACCGTCACTTTGAGCGAGCAGACCCTGATCCAGTGGCAGGGCGACAACGGCTACCACCACCGCCGCAAGGCGTGCGCCATTGCGCTGGGCCTGACACTCGCCGAAAAAACCCTGTTCGTCGATACCGACACGCTGTTTCTTGATTCGCCGCACCGGCTGTTCAGCATGATCACGCCCGGGCGTTACGTGATGGACCGCTTCGAATACGACTGGAGTTACGTCTGTAACCGGGCAGACTACGAAAAACTCGCGCGCTGCCTGCAAGTCCACGGGATTTCGTCGGCGAACAGCTTCAAGCTCTACAACAGTGGCTTGTGCGGCGTCACCGATGGCGATGCAGCGCTGCTGGACAAGTCGATCCGGCTGATCGATGAGTGGACGCAGGACCCGTTCGACATCCATACGATCGAACAGATTGCACTGTCCTTCGCCATGCGCGACCAACCGATCCAGGAAGCGAAGAAATTCGTCTATCACTACTTCGCCGACAAAAACTTCTTCCACGCCATGCAGAGACACTTTTTCGCCCGCCATGGCGAGGCCTTCCACCCCGAACTGCCAGCGCTGTGCACCGAGGTTCCGCGCAGCAAGCCCGTGCCCTCGACCTGGGAGCGCCTGCGCATCAAGTGGAAGCTTCGCAAAAAGCGCGGCGGCATGAAGAAAGTCGGCCGGGCATTGCTGTTCGGCAGTGCTGCACCTGCCCACCCGTATTACGAGATCTGCCGTCACGAATGGTGGGAGTCGGCGTCGCGGGAAATCCTGCGTTGGGACAGCGTTGCGCAGAAGGCCTTCTTCGGCAGCGGCAAGGGCTGGCCGAAGCACCTGCCGAAACCCGCCAGAAAGGATGATCAACAAGCCATCATCGCCTACCTGCGCAAGCGCATCGATCAGCACTCCTGAGCGTGCTTGCGCAAACCACTTGCCCAATGGCGCCGAGTGATGCGTTAAACTGCCGCCCATTGCTGTCTGGAGTTTCTTATGCGCGCAGAGTTGAACCAGGGCCTGATCGACTTTCTCAAGGCCTCCCCTACCCCGTTCCACGCCACCGCCAGCCTCGTTCAGCGTCTGGAGGCCGCCGGTTATGTGCGCCTCGACGAGCGCGAGCCATGGTCCACCGAGGCCAACGGCCGCTATTACGTCACCCGTAACGACTCCTCGATCGTCGCGATCAAAATGGGCCGCAACTCGCCATTGCACGACGGTATCCGTCTGGTCGGCGCCCATACCGACAGCCCGTGCCTGCGGGTCAAGCCGCAACCGGAACTGCAGCGTCAGGGTTTCTGGCAGCTGGGCGTCGAAGTCTACGGCGGTGCGCTGCTGGCGCCGTGGTTTGACCGCGATCTGTCGCTCGCCGGCCGCGTGACCTTCCGCCGTGACGGCAAGGTCGAGAGCCAGTTGATCGACTTCAAGGCACCGATCGCGATCATTCCCAACCTGGCCATTCACCTCAACCGTGAAGCCAACCAGGGCTGGGCGATCAACGCGCAGACCGAACTGCCGCCGATCCTGGCGCAATTCGCCGGTGACGAGCGCGTCGATTTCCGCGCCGTGCTCACTGATCAATTGGCCCGCGAACACGGCCTGAACGCCGACGTGGTGCTGGATTACGAGCTGAGTTTCTACGACACGCAAAGCGCGGCGGTGATCGGCCTGAACGGCGATTTCATTGCCGGTGCGCGTCTGGACAACCTGCTGTCGTGCTACGCCGGCCTGCAAGCGTTGCTCACCGCCGAGACCGACGAAACCTGCGTGCTGGTCTGTAATGACCACGAAGAAGTCGGCTCGTGCTCGGCGTGCGGCGCCGACGGCCCGATGCTCGAACAGACCCTGCGCCGCCTGTTGCCGGAAGGTGACGAGTTCGTCCGCACCATTCAGAAATCCCTGCTGGTGTCGGCCGACAACGCCCACGGCGTGCATCCCAACTACGCGGACAAGCACGATGCCAACCACGGTCCAAAACTCAACGCTGGCCCGGTAATCAAGGTCAACAGCAACCAGCGCTACGCCACCAATAGCGAAACCGCCGGCTTCTTCCGCCATC
Organism: Pseudomonas sp. RG1; assembly: GCF_025910115.1. Classification (NCBI taxonomy): domain Bacteria; kingdom Pseudomonadati; phylum Pseudomonadota; class Gammaproteobacteria; order Pseudomonadales; family Pseudomonadaceae; genus Pseudomonas; species Pseudomonas sp. RG1. The sequence goes on along the minus strand of NZ_JAPCIK010000016.1, from coordinate 38,277 downwards.
TGTGCATGGCCGAAGAAGTCCCGGTGCAAAGCTTCGTGGTGCGCAGCGACATGGGCTGCGGTTCGACCATTGGCCCGATCACCGCCAGCCATCTGGGTGTGCGCACCGTCGACATTGGCCTGCCGACCTTTGCCATGCACTCGATTCGCGAACTGTGCGGCAGCCATGACCTGGCGCATCTGGTCAAAGTGCTCAGCGCGTTTTATGCCAGCCGTGAATTGCCGTAACGGCTGACAAGCTTCGCAAGCAGGCTCGCTCCCACAATTGAACTGCATTTCATTGTGGGAGCCAGTCATCTCCCCTTGGAATGCCAATCAACCTGTGGGAGCGAGCCTGCTCGCGAAAGCGCCTGTGCAGACAGCAGAATCCTCTCGGCCTGATGCATTCCTGAGCCACATCACACCCTGCCTCGAAAACCCGCCTAGACTGCAAGAATCCTCTACAGACAAGGCAGTCTCCATGATCTCGATGTCCTCCTTCCACGCCATGCTCATTCCCATCCTCAGCGGAATGATCCTGCTGGCCATCGGCTTCAACTTCCGCGACAAGAACGCCGGGGTTTTCGCCATGTGGATCGGCATGCTGATGATCCTCGCCACGGTGGTCTACAAGATCCTCGCCAAACTCAACGAATGACCGCGCCCGGCTCGCATTGCGCCAAGGGGCCTCGTACACTCCAGCGCATCCGCCTATCGCGAGGTTGTCTTCTGGTGTTTGCTCGTCTTTTTGCTTTGCCCGGTCTGCTGCTTGTCTGCCTGATGACGCTGCTGCCGCTGGCGCCCGCCCAGGCAGTCGGTCTGCCCGGCCTGCTCAACACTTCCAAACCGCAGCCTGAAGCCGTGGAACCCCTCGGCCAGTCGCTGGACGAAGTGATCAAGGCGCTGGAAAACGACAAGCAACGCGCGCAGCTGCTCAGTGATCTGAAGAAGCTGCGCGACGCCACGAAGAAAGCTCAGACCACCCCCGAAGAAGGCGTGCTGGGCCTGATCGGCGGCACCCTCGCCAACTTCGAAAAACAGTTTTCCGGCGCCGACAGCCCGATTACCCGCTGGTCCAACGAATTCGATCTGGCCAAGGACGAACTGACCAGCAAGCTGCTGCCGGCCAATGAATGGCTGCCGATCATCTTCGGTTTCGCGGTGATCCTGATGGTCTGGAGCCTGCTCGCCGCCGCGCTGATCTGGCTTGGCCACCGCGTGCGTCTGCGCTTCGGCCTCACCGAAGAACTGCCGCAACACCCCAAGGCCCTCGACATGCTGCGTTTTGCCCTGCGCAAGCTCGGGCCGTGGCTGATCGCGTTGGTGATCACGGTGTACATGAGCTACGTGCTGCCGTCTTCGCTGGGCAAAAGCCTGGCGATGGTGCTGGCGTATGCCTTGGTGGTCGGCACCTGTTTCTCGGCGATCTGTGTGATCGCCTTCTCCCTGCTCGACGGCCCGCACCGTCATCGCGCGCTGTACATCCTGCGTCATCAAGCGTTTCGGCCGCTGTGGCTGATCGGCAGCTTCGCCGCGTTCGGTGAAGCGTTGAGCGATCCGCGCTTGGTCGAAAGTCTTGGCGTGCATCTGGCGCACACCGCCGCGACCACGGCCAATGTGCTGGCGGCGCTGTCGACCGGCCTGTTCATTCTGCGATTCCGCCGACCGATCGCGCACCTGATCCGCAACCAACCACTGTCGCGGCGCCTGACACGCCGCGCCCTCAGCGACACCATCGAAATTCTCGGCACCTTCTGGTACGTGCCGGCACTGGTGCTGGTCGGCATCTCGCTGTTCGCCACCTTCGTCTCCGCCGGCGACACCAGCACCGCCCTGCGGCAGTCGCTGATCTGCACAGTGCTGCTGGTGTTGTGCATGGTCATCAACGGCCTGGTGCGCCGCCATTCGCTGAAACCGCAACGCGGGCCGAAACGCCATGCGCTGTACTCGGAGCGCCTGAAAAACTTCTTCTACACCCTGACGCATTTGCTGGTGTGGCTGATCTTCATCGAACTGGGCCTGCGCGTCTGGGGTCATTCGCTGATCGCGTTCGCCGAAGGCGATGGCCATGACATCAGCGTCAAACTGTTCAGCCTGATCGGCACGCTGATTTTCTCCTGGCTGATCTGGATCCTCGCCGACACCGCCGTGCACCACGCCCTCACCCGCTCGCGCAAAGGCCTGGCGAATGCACGGGCGCAGACGATGATGCCGCTGATCCGCAACGTGCTGTTCGTGGCGATTTTCATCATCGCGCTGATCGTCGCCCTGGCGAACATGGGCATGAACGTCACGCCGCTGCTGGCCGGTGCTGGCGTGATCGGTCTGGCCATCGGTTTCGGCGCGCAGTCGCTGGTCGCTGACCTGATCACCGGCCTGTTCATCATCATCGAAGACTCCCTGGCCATCGATGATTACGTCGACGTCGGCGGCCACCTCGGCACCGTCGAAGGCCTGACCATCCGCACCGTGCGCCTGCGCGACATCGACGGCATCGTCCACACCATCCCGTTCAGCGAAATCAAAAGCATCAAGAACTACTCGCGGGAATTCGGCTACGCCATCTTCCGCGTCGCCGTGCCGTACAACATGGAAATCGACGACGCGATCAAACTGATGCGCGACGTCGGCCAGAAGATGCGCAGCGATCCGCTGCAACGCCGCAACATCTGGTCGCCGCTGGAGATTCAGGGCGTGGAAAGTTTCGAGTCCGGCAGCGCGATTTTGCGCGCACGGTTCAAGACTGCGCCGATCAAGCAGTGGGAAGTTTCCCGGGCGTTCAACCTTTCGCTGAAAAGGCAACTGGATGAGGCGGGGCTGGATCTGGCGACACCGCGGATGAGTGTGCAGGTGATTACGCCTGGGGGGGAAATCAAAAAGGAAAGCTGAACAGAGATGGCCCCCTATTGGCAGGTAATACCAATAGGGGGCTAGCTTTATCTGGCTTTGAAACCAGGTTTGCCATTAGCGGAACGCCAGTTTTTTACCTCCAAGACAACATTTTCAGGCCCATCCTTACCTTCCTCTGGGTAGTAAATCAAATCGTAACCAGATGGATGTTCAACTAGCCGGGAGAACTCAAGAATGGCAGCAATTTGCTGCTTTTCTGTAGTAAACCCGGAATCATGTATTTTCCTGACAAACTCGAGAAAATCTTCCTCTCTCATATCCTGTATCGATCTCATATCAAAGTCCTTTATGAATTTCAACATGCGCCTTCGGGGTAACGATATTTATGTTGTCAGCATTATATAAATCCCCTCCCTCGGCCAAGCCGACCTTATGATGCAGTTCGTATTTCACTCTTGCTCCTGCTGAATCGTTCATTCTAACTATTGGGGCTTTGCCCTTTTTCATTTCGTTCAAACTTGTTTCATTAAATAAGTCAGCCAGTTTTTCGTCGTTGAAAACAGCTTTCCAGAATGTTTCTCTGAATGCTCTGAAACTGTTGAACTGACGACCCCGTAACTGATCAGCAATGTGCGATGGGATTGGCGCCCCATCACCCTGCGCAGCAGCCCCCAGCCATCCACCCGCAACCGGCGCTCCATGACCACTCGCCACCCCTGGATCATTGCGCGGATCCCGGAACATGACGTACTGCGGTGGCACACCCGACTCCGACGGGAAGACCAGAATGAAGTCGTCGAAACGAATGTTGCCCCGCCCTGGGTGAGCGTCGATCCGTCCGTCAATCGGCACGAGGTTGCCGCCGATATATCGCGGTGGGGACGGATTCTCGATGGGGAATAGCGTTGAACTGTCTGCCGGCGTTACTGCGGGAGTCCAGACCGCGGTTGTCGGCGGGATGTCAGTGAGGGTCGCGCTGTAAGTGTTGTTCCCTGCGTTGAAACCAGCTGCAACCACGCGAACGCCGGAAGGCCGTTTTGTCCCCGCTACCGGAACGACAAGCAGTTCGGCGAGAGAGCCCGTCAGCGGCCGGGCGCTCAAACGCACCGGCAGATTCAGTCGTGCCCTTTCGCTTGCCAGCCTGTCCAGATCAGGCAGTTGACCGGGCAGCAGATCTGCCAGTGGGAGGCTGAGCAGAAAGCGTTCAGGCAATTCCCCATTGCCCAACACCGGGGAGTAGACAAACGCACTTACCCCGACCATCAGACCCGACGCCGTGCCAGCAGCCAGCCCCGATAAACCTGCCACCGCCGAGCGAATCGAACCGGCAAGACCCGCCATCAGGCTGTCGGCAATTGCGACCGCACCAGCGGACGTCGCAAATACCAGTTGGGCGTGGCTGGTATTGCCCTGAAAGCGCAAAAGGCTACTGTGCCCACCGGGGGTGTCCTGCCGGCGCTTTTCGTCAGCCACCCTGCGTGCTTCGGCTTCAGCCTCAAGCGCCGCCTGTTCCTCGGCACGCTTGCGCTCCAGTGCCTCAGCCGCCAAACGGGCCTGTTCTTCTTCGATCCGCCTGAGTTCATTGGCGGCGGCCTGCCGCGCCAGTTCTTCCGCCAGCCGTCGCGCCTGCTCTTGAGCAACGCGGGCCTGTTCCTGTGCAATCTGCCGGGCGTGTTCCGCCGCCAACCGCGCCTGCTCCTGAGCGATCCGCTCGGCTTCCTGCGCTTGCACCACGGCAATCATGCCCTTGACCGTGTCCGACTGGCTGTTCAACACGCCAATGCCTTCAACCAGTAACTTGGCGTTGAACAAGGCGCTATAGGCCTGCCGTACGCTGACGCTGGCGCTTCGCCGATTGACTTGCGGTAAACGACCTCCGTTGAAAAAAGTTTCAACCTGGGCGTGGCCGAAACGTTCGATGGCCACGTCCTTGGCCACCAAAAGCGCACCAAACTTCCTGGCGATCAGGGAATCCCTGAATCGCATCTCCCGCGCCAGCGCATCCAAAGGCGGCAATACACTTTGATCGCCTGCTGCCCGCACTTCTGCCAGTTCATGTTCGATGACTTGAGCAATATTTCTGGAAGTATCTTTGTAGATACTTTCCATATCGAGTATTTCACCCAACGGCGCAAAGTTAATGCCTGGTCCCGAGCCGTCCCCTGCACCTAAATAATGTAAATATTCATCTTGTTTATCCGGACGCACAACAATCGGCGGAAGCGTTATTCCATTACGCTGCATTTATAAGTCCTCCGTGGACAATAGTTTTGTCGCACTGACCCGTTACCCTCAAACAGCCAATAACGTGACCGGTACCTGGAGAAATTTATGGAAATAGATGTTGTGCGGTGCGGTACATGGTTATCGCCCGCGTTTTATCTGTCACGCCGGACGGAACTGATAAAGCGGTAGGAGTTTTCGCTGATAACTTATGCTCAAACGTAAATCTGTCGGAGCGCATAGCGCTTTCCTGACTCGATCGCACTTGCGTGCAAAGCCTTTGTCACAGGCAAGGAAGCCCACAACAATAATCAAGGAGAAGCCCATGCAACTGACGCGCATTGCCCAGACCCTTTTGCTCACCGTGGTCGCCAGCCACGCCAGCGCCGCGACGATGGACAGCGCCCGCACGCGCATCGCCGAGCAGGCGCAGAAGCTCGAACCGGAGCTGCTGGACACCCGCCGCGATCTTCACGCTCATCCAGAACTTGGCAACACTGAAAAACGCACCGCTGAACTGGTCGCCAAACAGCTGCAAGCCATGGGCCTGGAAGTGAAAACCGGCGTCGCCCGCACCGGCGTTGTCGCCATTCTCAAAGGCGCCCTGCCCGGCCCGACCGTGGCCCTGCGCGCCGACATGGACGCGCTGCCGGTCAAGGAAGTCTCCGACTTGCCGTTCGCTTCGAAAGCCAAAGGCACGTATCTCGACAAGGAAGTCGACGTCATGCACGCCTGCGGCCACGACGCCCACACCGCAATCCTGCTCAGCGCAGCGAAAATTCTGACGGGCATGCGCGACACCCTGCCCGGCACCGTAGTGTTCTACTTCCAGCCCGCCGAGGAAGGTCCGAGCGATTTTATTCCCGACGGCAAAAACACCTGGGGCGCGAAGATGATGGTCGAGGAAGGCGTGATGAAATCGCCGAAACCCGACGCGGTATTTGGCCTGCACGTCTGGGCCGGCGTCCCCGCCGGCCAGGTCGCCTACCGCCCCGGCCCGACCCTGGCCAGCTCCGACGACCTGCGCATCAAGATCCACGGCAAACAAACCCACGCCGGCCGCCCCTGGGACGGCATCGACCCGATCACCGTCGGCGCACAAACCATCGTCGGCCTGCAAACCGTGGTCAGCCGCCGCACCGACATTTCCTCTTACCCGTCAGTGGTCAGCATCGGCACCATCAACGGCGGCACCCGCTACAACATCATCCCCGAATCGCTCGACATGACCGGCACGATCCGCTCCTACGACTACGGCATCCGCCAGAAACTGCACAGCGACGTGCGCCAGACAGTCGAGAAAATCGCCGAAAGCGGCGGCGCGAAAGCCGACGTCACCATCATCGAAAAATACGACCCGACCATCAACAACCCGGCACTGACCGAGAAAATGCTGCCGACGTTGAAGTGGGCCGCCAAGGATGACGTGGTGCAGGGACCGCTGGTGGGCGGCGCGGAGGATTTCTCGTTCTTCGCCAAAGAAGCGCCGGGGTTGTTTGTGTTTCTTGGGGTGACGCCGCGGGATCAGGACATGAGCAAGGCCGCGCCGAATCACAATCCGGGGTTCTTTGTCGATGAATCGGCGTTGGTGGTTGGAGTGAGGACATTGGCGTCGTTGGCGACGGATTATTTGTATGGGAATGCGGCGGTGGGCAAGTAGAGAGGGGGTGACTGTGGGAGCGCAGCGACCAGAAGATCAAACCACATCAACCCCTACGTGAATCGCATCATGCCGCCAAAACTCCAGATCACAATCGATCAACCGCCCATGCTGATCATAATTGACCCGAGCAATCCTCAGTCCCGGACTACCCACCGACACCCGTAGAGCCGCCGCCGCATCGACAGATAAAGACGTAGGCACGATCTCAAACCGCACCCGCCCATAGTGCAAATCGAAATGCCGCGCATACAACTCGGTGATCGACTGATTCAAATCGAAATCAAGAATCCCCGGAAAAAACTGCGGATTCAGATAGTGCTCCACATACAACACCAGTCGCCCATCAATGCGCCGCGAGCGGCAAATCTGAATCACGCTCGACAACGCCGGCAACTGCAACCACGCACACACCGCCGCCGAAGCCGGTTGCAACCGCGCCGAAATCACCTCGGTCGAAGGTTCGCGCCCCTGCGCACTGACCATGGCGTGAAAGTGACTGCGCTGCATCAGGTTGTACGCCAGACGCGGCGGCGACACGAACCAGCCGCGCCGCTCCTCACGGTAAATCTGCCCCTGCGCCTCAAGCTGCAACAGCGCTTCACGCACAGTGATCCGCGTCGTCCCGAACAACTCGCTCAGCTTGCGTTCAGCGGGCAACTTGCTCCCGGCCGCCAGCAAACCGTGACCGATCTGCTCCTGCAGCACCTGGCCAATCGCTGTCACCGCTTTCGTTGCCTCATCGCGCATCAACGTTACCTATCTGGACTAGACCAGCACTGTTTCGGGGCAGATCCGAACGCCGATCAAAGCGCCTTCGTATGTTGCAAGCCTAGGCAGTGCAGATGACCGCCAGATGACAAAACTACCGAACGGTCGCTTTCACGGCTTGCAATACATCGGCCAAGTTCCCTGCTCCACGGGCTTTTGAGCATGGTCTACGCTGATCTGGCACCTTCCTGATAATGGCTGATGGAAGATCAGCCACGAGGCCATCGACATCAAAATGTCATCCAGCCGGCCTAAATTGGCTCAGGTATTGCTGACCTAGACCAACACCAACCGCAATCGCAGCGTTGAACACGACCAAGGAGCTTCGGAATGAAACAGCTTTTCCTGGCAACACTGTTAGGCTCGACCATCGCTATGTGCACCGCCGCCATGGCGGCCGACACCGATCTGAAAACCCTCGAAGCCGCTGCGAAGGCGGAAGGCGCCGTGAACAGCGTCGGCATGCCCGATGACTGGGCCAACTGGAAAGGCACCTGGGAAGATCTGGCCAAGAAATACGGCCTGAAACACATCGACACCGACATGAGCTCGGCCCAGGAAATCGCCAAGTTCGCTGCTGAAAAAGACAACGCCACCGCTGATATCGGCGACGTCGGTGCCGCCTTCGGCCCGATCGCGGTCAAGCAAGGCGTGGTGCAACCCTACAAGCCAAGCACCTGGGATCAAGTTCCGGACTGGGCCAAGGACAAGGACGGCAACTGGGCACTGGCATACACCGGCACCATCGCCTTCATCGTCAACAAGAAGCTGCTGCACGGCTCCGACGTACCGACCAAATGGGCTGACCTGAAAACCGGTAAATACAAAGTCTCCATCGGCGATGTAAGCACCGCCGCCCAGGCCGCCAACGGTGTCCTCGCTGCGGCACTGGCCAATGGCGGTGACGAGAAAAACATCAAGCCTGCCCTGCTGCTGTTCGCCGACCTTGCCAAACAGGGTCGTCTGTCGATGGCCAACCCGACCATCGCCACCATGGAAAAAGGCGAGATCGAAGTCGGCGTGGTATGGGACTTCAATGGTCTGAGCTACAAGGCCAAGATGGCCAACCCGGATGATTACGTAGTGCTGATTCCATCCGACGGCTCGGTGATTTCCGGCTACACCACGATCATCAACAAGTACGCGAAAAACCCCAACGCCGCCAAGCTGACCCGCGAATACATCTTCAGCGACGCCGGCCAGACCAACCTCGCCCGCGGCAACGCCCGGCCGATCCGCGCCGAACACCTGCAACTGCCGGAAGACGTGAAAGCCAAACTGCTGCCAAACGAGCAGTACAAGAAGGTCACGCCGGTCAAGGACGCCGACGCGTGGGAAAAGACCTCCAAAGCCCTGCCACAGCAGTGGAACGAAGAAGTCATCGTAGAAATGAAGTGATGGCTTGACCCATTGCTTGATCCGACAAAGATCCCTGTGGGAGCGAGCTTGCTCGCGAATGCGGTTATTCATTCAACATTGATGTTGGCTGATCTGACGCCTTCGCGAGCAAGCTCGCTCCCACAAGGGATTGAGTTGATTTCGGAATATCTGAATTTCGCGGAGTTCTCGCCCCTATGAAGCACAACGTCATCCTTGTCGTGCTCGACGGCCTCAACTACGAGGTTGCGTGTCACGCCATGGGGCATCTGCAGGCTTATGTTGGCGCAGGACGCGCGGCGCTCTATCAACTGGAGTGCGAACTGCCGGCCCTGTCCCGACCGCTTTACGAATGTATTCTCACCGGCGTGCCGCCGATCGACAGCGGCATCGTCCACAACAATGTCTCGCGCTTGTCCAACCAGCGCAGCATCTATCACTACGCCCGCGATGCCGGGCTGAAAACCGCCGCTGCGGCGTATCACTGGGTCAGCGAGTTGTATAACCGCTCGCCGTTCGTGGCCGCGCGCGACCGCCACACCAACGATCCGACGCTGCCGATCCAGTACGGTCACTTCTACTGGAACGATCATTATCCGGATTCGCACCTGTTCGCCGATGCCGAGAACCTGCGCCTGCGTCACGCGCCGGATTTCCTCCTGATCCACCCGATGAACATCGACGACGCCGGGCACAAGCACGGCCTCGACAGCTCGCAATACCGCAACAGCGCGCGCTCGGCTGACGTCATCCTCGCCGACTATCTGCAGAGCTGGCTCGACGCTGGTTATCAGGTATTGGTAACCGCCGACCACGGCATGAACAACGATCGTTCGCACAACGGCCTGCTGGCGGAAGAACGTCAGGTGCCGCTGTTCGTTCTCGGCAATGCGTTCAGCCTCAACCCTGACGCCACGCCGACGCAGACCGAGCTCTGCGGCACAATTTGCGAACTGCTCAGCGTACCCCACGACAAACCTGTGTGCCGGGAGCTGCTCAAGTGAATGCCATGAATCGCGGCAAATGGCTCGCGGCGCTGTGTCTGGTGCCCTTCGCGCTGTTCTTTATCGTCTTCGAAATCGCCCCGCTGGTCTGGGTGATGATCAACAGCCTGCAATCGGAAGAGTCCGGCTGGGGCCTGGCCAACTTCAGCAAGATCTTCGGTTCGAAGTTCTATCGGCAGGCGATCCAGTACAGCCTGGAGATCAGTTTCTGGTCGAGCGTATTCGGCATCATCATCGCCGTGCTGGGTGCGTATTCACTACGCCGCGTCGATTCGAAGCTGCGCAACTTCGTGAATGCCTTCGCCAACATGACCAGCAATTTTGCCGGCGTGCCGCTGGCGTTCGCCTTCATCATCCTCCTCGGTTTCAACGGCAGCATCACCATCATGCTCAAGCAGTCGGGGATCATTCAGGACTTCAACCTGTATTCGAAAACCGGCCTGATCATCCTCTACACCTACTTCCAGATCCCGCTCGGCGTGTTGCTGCTCTACCCGGCTTTCGACGCCCTGCGTGAAGACTGGCGCGAGTCCGCCGCACTGCTCGGCGCCAACGGCTGGCAGTTCTGGCGGCACATCGGCCTGCCGGTGTTGACGCCGGCGTTGCTTGGCACGTTCGTGATCCTGCTGGCCAACGCCCTCGGCGCCTACGCCACGGTTTATGCGCTGACCACCGGCAACTTCAACGTTCTGCCGATCCGTATTGCGGCGATGGTCTCCGGCGACATTTCCCTTGATCCGAACCTGGCCAGCGCCCTGGCCGTGGTGCTCGTGGCGCTGATGACCATCGTCACCGTCGTGCATCAACTGCTGTTGAAGAGGAGCTACCATGTCTCGCGCTGAATCCGGCCCGGCCGGCCTCTACCACCGCGTCGTGGTCTATCTGCTGTTCGCCATTCTGCTGTTGCCGCTGCTGGGCACGCTGGTCTATTCGATCGCCAGCAGTTGGTCGGCAACGATTCTGCCCAGCGGTTTCACCTTCAAGTGGTACATCCAGCTGTGGAGCGATCCGCGCTTTCTGCATGCATTCGGTCAGTCGCTGATTGTCTGTGTCGGCGCGCTGGTGCTGTCGGTGGTGCTGATCCTGCCGTTGCTGTTCGTCGTGCATTACTACTTCCCGAAACTCGATGCGCTGATGAACATCCTCATCCTGCTGCCCTTCGCGGTACCGCCGGTGGTGTCCTCGGTGGGGCTGTTGCAGCTCTACGGTTCCGGGCCGATGGCGATGGTCGGCACACCGTGGATTCTGATCGGCTGCTACTTCACCGTGGCGCTGCCGTTCATGTACCGCGCGATCACCAACAACCTGCAAGCGATCAACCTGCGCGACCTGATGGACGCCGCGCAACTGCTTGGCGCCAGCACTTTTCAAGCGGCGTTTCTGGTGGTGCTGCCGAATCTGCGCAAAGGCCTGATGGTGGCGCTGCTACTGTCGTTCTCGTTCCTCTTCGGTGAATTCGTGTTCGCCAACATCCTCGTCGGCACCCGCTACGAAACCCTGCAGGTGTACCTGAACAACATGCGCAACAGCAGCGGCCACTTCACCAGTGCGCTGGTCATTTCGTATTTCTTTTTCGTGCTGGTCCTGACCTGGATCGCCAACATCTTGAACAAGGACAAAAGCGAATGAGCTACGTCAGCGTCCAACACCTGCAGAAAAGTTACGCCGGCACCACGGTGTTCAGCGACATCGATTGCGAAATCAACAAAGGCGAGTTCGTCACCCTGCTCGGCCCGTCCGGGTGCGGCAAGTCGACTTTGCTGCGTTGCATCGCCGGGCTGACCCCGGTGGATGGCGGCAAGATTTTGCTCGATGGCGTCGACATCGTGCCGTTGAGCCCACAGAAACGTGGCATCGGTATGGTCTTTCAAAGCTATGCGCTATTCCCCAACATGACCGTCGAACAGAACGTCGCCTTCGGCCTGCGCATGCAAAAGGTCAACGCCGATGACAGCCACAAGCGCGTGGCAGAAGTGTTGAAACTGGTTGAACTGCACGACTTCGCCAGCCGCTATCCGCATCAACTGTCCGGTGGTCAGTGCCAGCGCGTCGCCCTCGCCCGCTCACTGGTAACCCGCCCGCGCTTGTTGCTGCTGGATGAGCCGCTGTCGGCGCTCGACGCACGGATTCGCAAACACCTGCGCGAACAGATTCGTCAGATCCAGCGCGAACTCGGCCTGACCACGATCTTCGTCACCCACGATCAGGAAGAAGCGCTGACCATGTCGGACCGGATTTTCCTGATGAATCAGGGAAAGATCGTCCAGAGCGGCGACGCCGAAACCCTCTACACCGCGCCGGTCGATGTATTCGCCGCCGGCTTCATCGGCAACTACAACCTGCTCGATGCCGATGCCGCCTCGAAGCTGTTGCAACGGCCGGTCAACCACCGCATCGCCATCCGCCCGGAAGCCATCGAACTGAGCCTCGACGGCGAACTCGACGCGCAGATCCGCAGTCACAGCCTGCTCGGCAACGTCATTCGCTATCGCGTCGAAGCGCGCGGCGTGGAACTGGTGGTCGATGTGCTCAACCGCTCCGCCGCCGATCTGCATCCCGACGGACAGCGCCTGGCACTTTCCATCGATCCAACGGCCTTGTGCGAAGTAGCATAAAAGCAGCTGCAAGCTTCGAGCTACCAGCTTCAAGTTGTAGACTGCGGTGCACCTGATTTTAATTCTTGCAGCTATTAGCTCGTAGCTTGCAGCTGTTCTCGGAGAGAACCGATGGCTTTGGCAATTTTTGATCTGGACGAAACGTTGATCCACGGCGACTGCTCCTCGCTATGGAGTGAGCAGATGGTCCGCCTCGGCTGGGTCGATGGCGAGTCGTTCATGCAGCGCGACAAGGAACTGATGGATGCCTACGGCCGCGGACATCTGGCGATGGAAGACTATATGGCCTTCAGTCTCGAACCATTGATTGGCCGTACCCCTGAGGAAATCGAGCACTTGGTTGGCCCGTGGGTGGAAGATTTCATTGAACCGATCATCTTCAGCGACGCGACCAAAACCATCGCCGCCCACCGCAAGGCCGGCGACCGGATTCTGGTGATCTCGGCGTCGGGTATCCATCTGGTCAAGCCGATCGCCGAACGATTAGGTATTGATGAGGTTCTCGCCATCGAACTGGAAGTAGCCCACGGCGCATACAGCGGTAAAACCGTCGGCACCCTGACTTACCGCGAAGGCAAAATCACCCGTTTGCTGGAATGGCTGGACGCCGAAGAAGAAAACCTCGAAGGCGCGAGTTTCTATTCCGACTCACGCAATGATCTGCCGCTGCTGCTGAAAGTGGATTTTCCGCACGTGGTCAATCCGGATCCGGTGCTGCTTGAGCACGCCGAAAAGGCCGGCTGGCCGATCCATCTCTGGAAATAAAAGCAAAAGATCGCAGCCTTCGGCAGCTCCTACTTTTGGAATGCGTGCCTCTGTAGGAGCTGCCGAAGGCTGCGATCTTTTGACCTTGTTTTGCTGTCAGCTCAAACCTTCATTGATTACCAACACCAACTTGCCCGCCACCGTATTGCTCGCCAGTTCGGCAAACGCTGCTTCGGCATCCTTCACCGCAAACGCTTTGGCCAATTGCGGACGCAAGCGGCCCTCGGCAAACAGCGGCCAGACATGCTGGCCCAGGTCACTGATCAGATCGGCCTTGAACTGATCGCCACGACTGCGCAACGTTGAACCGAGCAGTTGCACACGCTTGGCCAACACCTGCGCCAGATCCAGTTTCGCCTCGCGCCCGCCCATCAAACCGATCAGCACCCAACGCCCGTCCAGCGCCATCAGCTTGAGGTTCAATGCTGAATAATTGCCGCCCACCGGATCGAGAATCACGTCGAACGGCCCGAAGTCGCGCAGGCTCTCCAGATCATCGGTGCGCACCACGCCGCCCTGCGCACCCAGCGCTTCACAGTAAGCCAGGCGCTCGGCGGAACCGACGCTGACCCAGCACGGGTTGCCGAAGGCTTTGCACAGCTGAATGGCGGCTGAACCGATTCCACTTGCGCCGGCGTGCAGGAGAATTTTCTCACCGGGCTTCAACGCTGCAAGTTGAAACACATTCAGCCAGACGGTGGCGTACACCTCGGGCAATACCGCCGCCTCGATCAGCGAAACACCTTCGGGCACCGGCAGCACGTGCCGTCCGTCGACGACCACCTCTTCGGCCATGCCGCCCCCGGCCAGCAAGGCGCAAACCCGATCGCCGACCTGCCAGGACGAGCCCGCACCGACTTCGCTGATCACCCCGGAGCACTCAAGACCGAGCACGTGGCTGGCTCCCGGCGGGGGCGGATAAAGGCCTGCTTTCTGTAATAAATCGGCGCGATTGAGGCCGGCTGCCGCCACCCGGATGCGGACTTGTCCTACATCGCAGGTAGGACTCGGCTCTTCAACCCATGCCACTTGACCTTCAACGCCTTGCAATGCCTTCACACTGCCTCCATAGTGAGTCTGGACTGAGCCCGAAGCTGTAGCGCCGGGCTTTTTGCATTATGCGACCGGCTCTCAAAGAACCGGCGACTTCAAAGACGGCCTAATATGCGTTATCAATTGTCCCCGCGTCGAATCAGCATGAAGCATCTGCTCCCCAGCACCGCCCTCGCTCTTTTCATCGGTATCGGCCTGTTGCCGGTGTCGGGCACCACATTCGCAGCCAACAGCTGGGACAAGTTGCAGCCTGATCGCGATGAAGTCATCGCCAGTCTGAACGTCGTCGAGTTGCTCAAGCGTCACCACTACAGCAAGCCGCCGCTCGACGATGCGCGCTCGGTGATCATCTACGACAGTTACATCAAGCTGCTCGACCCGTCGCGCAGCTATTTCATGGCCAGCGATATCGCCGAATTCGACAAGTGGAAGACGCAGTTCGACGACTTCCTCAAAAGCGGCGACCTCAACGCCGGGTTCACCATCTACAAGCGCTATCTGGACCGCGTCAAGGCGCGTCTGGACTTCGCCCTTGCCGAGCTGAACAAAGGCGTCGACAAGATGGACTTCAACACCAAGGAGACCTTGCTGATCGATCGCAAGGACGCGCCTTGGCTCAAGTCCACCGCAGAACTCGACGACCTGTGGCGCAAACGCGTCAAGGACGAAGTGCTGCGCCAGAAGATCGCCGGCAAAGACCCGAAGCAGATCCAGGAAACCCTGACCAAGCGCTACAAGAATCAACTGGCGCGTCTCGATCAGACCCGTGCCGAGGACATCTTCCAGGCGTACATCAACACCTTCGCCATGTCCTACGACCCCCATACCAACTATCTGTCGCCGGATAACGCGGAAAACTTCGACATCAACATGAGCCTGTCCCTCGAGGGCATCGGTGCCGTGTTGCAGAGCGACAACGATCAAGTGAAGGTCGTGCGTCTGGTGCCGGCAGGCCCGGCGGACAAGACCAAGCAGGTCGCTCCCGCCGACAAGATCATCGGCGTTGCCCAGGGCAACAAGGAAATGGTCGACGTGGTCGGCTGGCGTCTGGACGAAGTGGTCAAACTGATTCGCGGTCCGAAAGGCACCGTGGTGCGCCTGGAAGTGATCCCGGCGAGCAATGCGCCGAACGACCAGACCACCAAGATCGTGCCGATCACCCGTGAAGCGGTGAAGCTCGAAGACCAGGCCGTGAAGAAGTCGATTCTCAGCCTGAAACAGGACGGCAAGGACTACAAACTTGGCGTGATCGAGATCCCGGCCTTCTACCTCGACTTCAAGGCGTTCCGTGCCGGCGATCCGGACTACAAGAGCACCACTCGCGACGTCAAGAAGCTGCTGACCGAGCTGCAAAAGGAAAAAGTCGACGGCGTGGTCATCGACCTGCGCAACAACGGCGGCGGCTCCCTTCAGGAAGCCACCGAACTGACCAGCCTGTTTATCGACAAAGGTCCGACCGTGCTGGTGCGTAATGCCGATGGCCGTGTCGACGTCCTCGAGGACGAAAACCCGGGCGCGTTCTACAAAGGCCCGATGGCGCTGCTGGTGAACCGCCTGTCCGCCTCGGCTTCGGAGATCTTCGCCGGCGCCATGCAGGACTACCACCGCGCGCTTATCATCGGTGGTCAGACCTTCGGCAAAGGCACCGTGCAGACCATTCAGCCGCTGAACCATGGCGAACTGAAACTGACCCTGGCCAAGTTCTACCGTGTCTCCGGGCAGAGCACCCAGCATCAGGGCGTGCTGCCGGACATCGACTACCCGTCGCTGATCGACACCAAGGAAATCGGCGAAAGCGCCCTGCCGGAAGCCATGCCGTGGGACACCATCCGCGCGGCGATCAAACCAGCGGCCGATCCGTTCAAGCCGTTCCTCGCCCAGCTGAAGTCCGAACATGACGCGCGCACCAACAAGGATGCCGAGTTCGTGTTCATCCGCGACAAGCTGGCCCTGGCGCAGAAACTGATGGAAGAAAAAACCGTCAGCCTCAACGAAGCCGATCGTCGCGCCCAGCACGCCGACATCGACGCCAAGCAGCTGGCGATGGAGAACATCCGTCGCAAGGCCAAAGGCGAAGAACCGCTCAAAGAGCTGAAGAAAGAAGACGAAGATGCACTGGCCGCTGCCGAGCCGGACAAGGTCAAACCGGAAGACGATGCCTACCTGAGCGAAACCGGGCGCGTGCTGCTGGATTACCTGAAACTGAGCAATCAGGTGGCCAAGAAGTAAGTGATGGCAATTTAGTGCTGACGATCCCCGGATCGTCATCAAACAGTCATCATTCTGTCGTGCAATAAAGGACCGGGAGCAAGCGCTCCCGGTCCTTTTTTTATCGCCAGAGACTGCCATGACCACGACCGAACAGCTGAGCGCGTTGAGCTCGATCCTGACTCAAAGCGGTTTACACAGCCTGTTCCAGCCGATCATCTGTCTTTCCGAACGCCGCATTCTCGGTTACGAAGCCCTCACCCGTGGCCCGTCCAACAGCCCTCTTCACTCGCCGATTGCCCTGTTCGCCGTGGCGCGACAGGCTGGCCGATTGAGCGAACTGGAGATCGCCTGCCGGCAAAGCGCCTGTCGCCGGTTCAATGAGCAGCAACTGCCGGGCAAGCTGTTCCTTAACGTGTCTCCAGAATCCTTGCTCGAAGCCGCGCACCAACCCGGGCGTACGTTGCAACTGCTGCAGGACTTGGGCATTGCGCCGAGCCAAGTGGTCATCGAGCTCACCGAGCAGACGCCAATCGATGACTTTCAGTTGCTGCAAACCGCTCTGCATCATTATCGGGCGATGGGTTTTTCCATTGCGCTGGACGACTTGGGCGCAGGCTATTCGAGCCTGCGCCTGTGGTCGGAATTGCGTCCGGATTACGTGAAGATCGACCGGCACTTCATCGACGGTATTCATCAGGATGCATTGAAAAGAGAGTTTGTCGGTTCGATTCTGCAAATCGCCAAAGCGTCCCGCGCGCAGGTGATTGCCGAGGGCATCGAGTTGCCGGAAGAACTCGCGGTGCTGACTGAAATGGGAGTCGACCTGGTGCAGGGCTACCTGCTCGGCCGCCCTCAGGAACATCCATCCCGGGACGCTCGCGCGATGATGCCCAAACACGACAGCAGCGCCGTCGCGCTGAATGACGAAGGCAGCGACCTCAGCGCCCTGCTCAACGACCAGCCCGCCGTGCAACGCGATACGCCCACCGCGACGGTACTGGAAGCCTTCCGCCGCCAGGCCAATCTCAATTCACTCGCTGTGCTCGACGAACAAGGCCAGCCCTGCGGCATCGTCCATCGCCACTCGCTGTCGGACGCACTGCTCAAACCGTTTGCCACCGATCTGTTCGCGCGCAAACCGATCAGCCGCCTGATGAACGATGACTTCCTCGCCGTGGAAATCAGCCAGTCGCTGCAGCAAGTCAGCCGACTGATCACCAGCCGCGCCCGCCAGCGCATCGAAGAAGACTTCATCATCACCCTCAACGGCAGTTACCTCGGCCTCGGCCGGGTGATCGACGTGCTCAAACTGATCACCGAACTGAAAATCCAGCAGGCGCGCTACGCCAATCCCCTCACCCTGCTACCCGGCAACGTACCGATCCAGCAATGCCTCACGCGCCTGCTGCAACAGGCCCGCGAGTCGATCATCTGCTACGTCGACATCGACAGCTTCAAACCCTTCAACGACATCTACGGCTACGGCCGTGGCGACGAAGTCCTGCTCTGTCTCGCACAATGCCTCAACGAACGCATCGACCCCACCCGCGACTTCGTCGGTCACATCGGCGGCGACGACTTCCTCCTCGTCCTCGGCCCCGAAGACTGGCGCAAACGCCTCAACCAACTGCTCGACGACTTCCAAAGCCAATGCCGCCGGTTCTATCGGCCCGAGCACCTTGAGGCAGGATGTTTTATTGCGCCAAATCGTCAGGGTGTGCGGCAGGAATTTGCATTGTTGTCGTTATCGATTGGGGTGGTGCATCTGCGGCCTGAGGCTTGTGCAGCGCTTGATGCCAGCCAGCTTGCGGAGATGGCTTCGCAGGCTAAGCATCATGCGAAGGGGGTTGTGGGGTTTAGTGTGCACCTGATTGATAGTTTCGCCTTGGGCGATCAAGAACTGCAGTTAGTGGAGCAATGTTAATCTGTTCAAATTTACGAAACGACGAGACAACTCAACGTCACCATTGACTCTGATCCTCAAGGCTCGCCCGAACCAGATCATCCTTCCACGACTCACTCGCGATCTCGAATACATGTTCAAAAAAACCACGAGCATCCATTATTTCCGTCTCATCCCATGCCAGTGTTCTGGGATCTTCATAGTCGCTCTCAAATTCTTTAGAAAAATCAAAATCAGCATCATGCAAATGGCTTTCAAGAAGTTTAAAAATCACAAACCTATGGCGATAGGTTAAATAATCAAAATCGGGAATAATGAAGTCATTAATTATTTTTTTTTGGTCTTCATAACTATTAGGATTGTAAATCCACAACGCCTCACCAAGCGTTTCTTCTCGATCGTAGATCGATATTCCACCCAAAACATGAGAGAGTTTTGGCTCATATGGAAAGTTTGTGAATGGCTGCATCAACATAATTCCACCTATCTCGGAAAGCCAGTAAACGGCCGCTTAACATCTCGTTTATCAAATTTTACTTCCGCCCCATCCAAGCTTTCTACGTAACGAGGATTACTTGGATTTCTTTCATTGGGCTTGTACCCACGACCCGCTCTTGGCAGTTTCATCCTAACAATAGGGTTTCCGTCTGCATCATATCCTGTCGGCTCAGGTATTTTTTTATGCATTCTGGATAAAGCGAAATGCAACGCTCTAAATTGCATCATCCAACTACTGAATTGCGAACTCGGGCCCACTGGGCCTCTAACGCCTTTTTTTGTTGGATGTGAGCCGTCTATTGATCTTTGCTTTAAAGCTGAATCATCGATCTCTGGGCCATGTTTTTCTACTGAGTGCATTCTGTATTGTCTGTTCCAAGCTAATACCCGGCGCTTAGCTTCAGCTTCATTTTGCGGTCCATCTTTGCCAACATCCGGAACGGTCGGTAACCCTTGATTTACATTCGGCCTGTTAGCTAGAGTCGGTGCTTGGCACCTCTCGGGCCTATTAGTTTTCGGCGGCGGACAGTTGGACGTCAACCCCAACGGATCCACCCACCCCGTCGGATTCGGCACGTACTGGTACTGATTCAACCCGCCCGCGAGCTTCACCGGGTCCGGGGTCAGATACCGCCCTAGCCTCGGGTCGTAATACCGATGCCGGTTGTAATGCAGCCCACTTTCAACATCGAAATACTGCCCCTGAAAACGCAGCGGTTGATCCAGATAATCTTCGCCGGCCAAGGTCACAGCGGCGACTTTGCCGTAGGCGTCGTATTGCGCGGACCAGACGATTTCGCCGCTGTAGTCGGTGAGTTCCTGCGGGGTGCCGAGGTGGTCGAGTTGGTAGTAGAAGGGGCAGGCCTTTTTCGGGCCTTTGCCGTCGAGCATCGCGAGTGGGCGGAAGGTGCCGGGTTCGTAAAGGAAGCTGCGGTATTGCGTGGCGCTGCTTTCGGCGACGAGGTGTTCGCCTTGCCAGAAGAATTCGGTGACGGCGCCGTCGACGGTTTTGCGGATGCGCCGGCCGAAGGCGTCGTAGTGATAAGTGGCGGTCTGGCCGTCCGGGCGGGTCAGGCCGATCAGGCGGTGCTGGCAGTCGTAGCGGTATTCAGTGACCAGGGTCTGGCCGTGGCCTCGGCGTTCGCGGATCAGGTTGCCGAAGGCGTCGTAGTCGTAATGGCGGTCGCCCTGCATCAGCAGGCGATTGCCTTTGATCTGCGCGGGACCGGGGCGGTCCTGCATCAGCAGGTTGCCGGCCGGGTCGTGGGCGAAGGATTCGGGCAGTTCGTCGCGTGAGTGACGTACGCGGATCAACCGGTCGAGGGCGTCGTAGCCATAAGTACGCTGGCCGTGGCGGCTGTCGGCGATGTGCTCGAGATTGCCGTTGGCGCTGTAGGCATAATCGCGGCGGTACAGCGAGGCGTGGCGATGGCCTACGGCGTGGGCGAGCAAGCGGCCCTGATCGTCGTAGGAATATTCACTGAGCAGCAAACCTTGCTGGCGTTGCTGTTCACGACCGCAGTGGTAGACGTGGCGCGTGAGCGGCGTGCCGTTGAGGTCGATGGCCGACAGCGCACCGCCCTTGGCGTAGTGATAATCGAGCTTGCTGTTGTCCGGCAGGCGCAGGCGCTTGAGCTGGCTGCAGGCGTCATAGGCGTAGCGCAAGGTGCCCCAGCCCTGATGCTCGTTGATCAGCCGGTCCTGACGGTCATACTCGAAGGCCAGCGGATGGTTCTGACCGTCATCGACACCGATCAACCGACCGAGGCGGTCGTAGTCGTAGCGAACTTTGATCCCATCGGGCAGGGTTTTGGCCAGCAAACGCCCGGCCTTATCGCGCTCGTAGCGGGTGACCAGACTGGGGCCGAAATCACCAAACTCGGTCTTTTCCAGCAAATGACCATTGAGGTCGTAGGCATAGGCAGTCCGGCGCCCATCAAACCCGATTTCCTGTCGGATCAATCCGGTCGGCGTGTAATCCAGTCGGTACTTTTCGCCCGATTCGTTTTCAATCTCGGTCAGCAACAGCCGCGCATGGTCATAGCGATACTGCACGCGGGTGCCGTCGGGGTTGATCCGCCGCGAGACCAGGTGCAGGTCATCGTCATATTCATAGCGGGTGATACGACCGAGCTCGTCACGTTCTGCGGTGATCTGGCCGTAGGCGCCGTAGCTGTAGGCGTGCGTGCTGCCCGTAGGAGAAGTCGTCAGGATCAGTCGGCCGGCGGCGTCCCACTCCTGACGGCTGACGACACCAAATTCGTCCTGGGTGGTAATCCGCCGGCCCAGCGCATCGTAGGAAAAGCGGCGCACGCCGCCATCGGGCAGGGTTTCTTCGATGAGCTGACCCAGCTCGTTCCACACCCAGCGATGGCGGCTGCTGTCCGGATAACGCAGCGACAGCAATTGCCCGCGCAAGTTGTAGTAGTAATGGGTGACCTGGCCGTCGGGATCGACCGCTTCGGTGACGGCGCCTTCGGCGTTGCGCCGGTAAATCCACACCGCATCACCACGGCAACGCTTGTAGAGAAAACCGTTGCGGTACTCGTAGGACGTTGGTGCATCGTCCGGCGGAATCAGCGCGATCAGCCGTCCGACTTCGTCGTAGCGGTATTCGGTAACCGCGCCCAACGCATCCTGCTCGGCGATCAAGCGCCCCTGCTGGTCATAGGCCTTGAGCTGCTCGCCGCCATCGGCCGCAACCTGGCGCACCAGCCGCGCGCGCTCGTCGTGGACGTAGACTTCTTCGGTACCGTCGACGTAATGCACGGTCACGCTGGCGTCGTCATCGTTCCAGACGTAACGGGTGTTCATCTGCGAGAACGACGCCCAGTGGCGCACGCAGCGCGCCGCTTTGCCCTCGCGCTGCCACTCCCAGAAGAAGCTCGCGCCGCCGGTCAACTGGCGCTGGAGGATGACGTGGTGGTCGTCGTAGTCGTAGCGCTCGCTGTCGCCGACCGCGTTGGTCGCAACCAGCAGGCGTTGCCGGGCATCGAAGCTGTAGGTGGCGAGGTTTTGCTCGGTGATCCACTCGCCCTGAACGAACACCTGATACTCGACCGCCACCAGTTGCGCGCGGTCATAACGCAACAGCAATGAGCGGCCGGCGCCGTTGTCCAGACGCTGTATGCGATCGGAGCGATCGCGTTGCAGGGTGAGACGATTGCCGTAGACATCGCTGATTGCGGTCAGTCGTCCGGCGCGAAAGTGATAGAACCGCGCGCTGTCGCCGGCCAGAGCCAGAATCAGTTCTTCGGGTTCCTCGCCGAGAAAGATCGCCGCCCGCGACAGGCTGTTGTGGATCGCCGGGCGCGCGACGTTGGGCAGGGGAAAACGAGTGCGGCGGTTTTCGTGGTCGATCCAGATCACGCCATCGCCGTCGAAGGCCAGCCGATGCGCGAGCGTATGGCTCCAGCCGAAACCCAGGCCGATGTCGATCTCGACCGCGCTGCTGCGGTACAAGCGGGTGAACTCGAAGGGCAGCACGCCATCGAGCACCGCGTCGGTCAGGGTCAGCAGTTCTTCGCCGGTGACCATCGACACCGGGCAGCCGTTTTTGCAGGTATTGGGGACGCAGTCGGCGGCATCGCCGTTGGGGTTTTTCGCCTGGTCGGGCGCGTCGTCGTGTGGCTCGTCCTTCTTCAACATGGCGTTGCGCTTGGCATCCCAGCGCAATTGCATCCGGCCCTTTTTCACCCCGGCGGCGATGCCCCGCGCGGCAACGGCTTTGTAGCGGTCGACGTATTCAATAAAGGCGTTGACGATGCTGAACAGCGCCTTGACCAGACGCTTGGCGACGTTGAACAGCTGCGTTGCGCGGTCAGCCAGACGCAGCGTCAGATAAGC
Organism: Pseudomonas sp. RG1; assembly: GCF_025910115.1. NCBI lineage: Bacteria > Pseudomonadati > Pseudomonadota > Gammaproteobacteria > Pseudomonadales > Pseudomonadaceae > Pseudomonas > Pseudomonas sp. RG1. The sequence continues at coordinate 15,523 of NZ_JAPCIK010000016.1, read as the reverse complement.
GATCCCCGCCCCCGCTCCGACAAACGTCAGCACCACGCTGATCAAGACATCGATGATCAGTTGCACGATCATCATCGACGCCACTTCAGCAGACTTGCCGGCAACCTCGCTGGGCGGCAGCATGTCCAGCCACAGACTCGCCGACCGTAGCAGCAAGCACATCGCCGCTTCGTCACTGACCAGCAACTGCAGCTTTTCCATGAGATCCGGAGCGGTCTGTGCCAGCTCGATCAGATCAGCCGCGCCGCTGCCTAGACGCTCGGCAAACTTGCCGGGGTCCTGGAGGATTTCCGAGAGCAGACCGAGGCTGTCCCATACCCCCTCGATGGCCGCCCAACTGCCGGCGAGCATGCCGTTGCTGGCTGCGGTCGCCACCGAGTATGACCACTGCGGCTTGAAACCTTGCCACTCGCTACGCAGCCAGCGCTCAAGTTCGCCGGTCAAACCGTCGTAGGATTTGAACAGCTCGTCGACTTGACTGGAGGTGACAGCGCTGTGGACCAGAACGCGGTAGAACTTGCCCTCGTCGCCTCTGAACTCGCCCTTGCCCTGCTGATCAAGGGTGACCGGCGCGGTTTTGCCGCTATCCACGTCGACCACATCGACGGAAATGTTGCCCAGCGGGATGTCGTAGACCGATTCGAACTTGCTCTCGATTTGCATCAGCCCGCCGTGCGGGCACTGGACGACGCTGGAGGAAAATTCGTCGTCGCTGCTGCTGACCGCCGTACTGCTATCGCCGAAGCGGATGATCCGCTCCATACCCACCAGCGATGGCAGGTCTGCTGCCTCGCTGATCTGGTCTGCCCTGCGACTGAGCCAGTGATCAAGCTGTTTGCGGTAGAGGCTGAGCGTTTGCGGAAAGCTGTCGAGTTCCTGCTCGATGCGCGCGATGGCTTCCATCAACACACGCGAGCAAACAAGGTGGACTGAAAAACGGGCTGAAGCATGAGCGGTCCCTCGCGCAAGAAATTAGTCGCGGGAACTGTGCGGGGGATCAAAGAGGAAAGAAGTCAGGCGAGTAGGCAAAGGATGTAGGACTAATCTGCAATCCAGCATCAAGCGAAAAACGTGCAGGCAGAAACGTAAACGCGGCGTGAGGAAAACCTCACGACGCGTTTACTTAGAAGACATACATGGAATTACTGCGTTGAATCACCAGCCTTCAGCTGTTGCAGCTTCAGCTCGGCCAACGGGTGGCCGGCCTTGGCGGCCATGCTCCACCAACGAGCGGCCTCAACGGGATCCGGCGCCTTGCTCGGCGTACCGGCGAGGCTGATCACGCCGACTTGATAAGCGGCTTTACCGTCGCCGGCCAACGCCGCCAGACGCAGCAGACGCACGCCTTCTTCACGCGCGCCTAGCCCGACGCCGCGAAAAGTCAGAATGTACCCATAAAAGCTTTGAGCATCGACATTGCCGAGGTTGGCCATGCGCGCAAACTGGCCTTCGAGCCAGCGCCAGCCACGCGGCTGGCGAACGAACCACGACCAATGAAACAGCCGGCGGGCCAGCCAATAACCGGCCCGCGCCTTGAGCCGCAGAAACACTCAGGCCTCCGCCGATTCCGGGTATTCGTATTCGAAGACCCGCACCACTTCCGACGCATGCCAGGACGCCGCTGCAACGCCATCTGACGGCCCGGAAAAGCGCCCCAGACGCTCGACACATTCAAAGAACCCGGTACGCGGCAAACGACTCGCGCCCTGACTGATGACCAGCGAACTGCGCAACGGCTGCTCGGCTTTGGCATCCAGTGCGGCCAGATGCTCCAGCGCAGCCGTCAGCGTCTGCATCGCCGGCGTCGGCAGCTGCAAACGCTCAAGCAAGGCTCGATAAGTCAGAAGATGGCGCTGACGGCGCGCCTGGTCCAGTTCCCCCAGCAATCCGTCCCAATGTTGACGGCTGATGCGTACGCTCACGATTCGTCCCTCCAACCCGGCACCGTCAGTTCCCAGGCCAGGCTGCGGCGAATCGCGGCGTCGGGCTGACGCTCACCACTTTCGATCATGGCCAGGTAAGACGGGCTGATGCCTACCGTGCGGGCCAGCGCCTCGATGGCGATGCCCTTCCCTTCGCGCAAACTGCGTAATTGATCCAGACCCGGAAGAATCGGCTCCGGCGAGGTGGCGAGCGGCGCTGCTGGCTGCTGCGCCGGTGTTGCGTTGATCCCTGCTGCTTTCAGTAAAGCCTGATATTGAGCCCACGGCAGAACCGCGTATTCGGGTTCGCCATCGCGTGCAATTATCTGAATATCCATGACTACCCCGTAGGACAACACCACTTAGCGAGTCGGCACTTTTCCCTAGAAGTGTAATCCTAACAGCGGCTAAGGTCGCGAGTGGTATCTATCTGTAGGCAGACTTGGTCAGTCAGGGCTTTTTCGGGCCTTGCAACTGCAATTGTTCAGGGGTATCAGGGAGGCGTTCAACCACGGCCAGCTTTTCGGGTTGCTGGCGTTTGCGCCACAGGCGGAAGGCGTTGAGTTCGTCATCGAGGGTTTTCATCAACCAGGCGAGGACAGCGATGTCATCGAGCATGCCGAACATGGGAATGAAATCCGGAATGGCATCGACCGGGCTGAGGAAATACATCAGACCCGCCACCACCGAAATCAGCGACTTGGCACTGATCGCGCGATACTCGCCACGCCAGTAGGCCAGGCATAACGACTGCAGCAAGCGCAGATCATCCTTGAGTTTGCCCAAGCGATTGCCTTGCGCGGCGCCTTTGCTGGCCACCGCAAACAATAGGGTCGGCAGGCGTCCACGGGCCAGCAGGCGACCGGCCAACGGCAGGAATCGAGCGAAATTCCACGGAGCTTTCATCTATTCTTCCCGTTGAAATGTTATCCACACAAATTGTGGATAACCTTGTGAACAGAGCTGCATTTCAGCGCTGAGAGCCCCGTTTCATAAGGGCTGCGCTCAGATCGGGCGTTTTTTACTCACATAAAAAAGCCCAATATTTCATTGACTTGGCAGCTCAGGGCGTCTAGCGCGGGCAGCCTCAAAGCTATGACTGTGTTGAACGGCGTCAGTTCGCTCTGTTTACCTTTCCTGACCTGCAGATGCAACAACGCCCCGCATAAGCGAGGCGTTGTTGGCGATGCCGTTGCGTGTTACTTGGCAGCGGCGTCTTCTTTGGCTGGATCCTTGATGGCCAGCAGTTCCAGATCGAAAACCAGAACCGAGTTGGCCGGGATTGCCGGGCTTGGCGACTGAGCGCCGTAAGCCAGATCGCTAGGGATGTACAGTTTGTACTTCTCGCCAACGTGCATCAGTTGCAGACCTTCAACCCAACCCGGGATCACGCCACTGACTGGCAGATCGATCGGGCTGCCGCGCTCGACGGAGCTGTCGAACACGGTGCCGTTGGTCAGCTTGCCGGTGTAGTGAACAGTGACGACGTCGGTCGGCTTAGGCTGTGGGCCATCGGCTTTCTTCACTACTTCGTACTGCAGGCCCGAAGCGGTGGTGGTGACACCGGCCTTCTTGCCGTTTTCTTCGAGGAATTTCTTGCCGGCGGCTGCCGACTCTTCACTCATCTTGGCCATACGCTCTTCAGCACGCTTTTGCAGCGAGGCGAAGGCTTCGACCAGTTCTTCATCTTTCAGCTTCTGTTCTTTCTTGCCAACGGCATCTTCGATGCCCTGGGCTACCGCTTTGGAGTCCAGATCATCCATGCCTTCCTGGGCAAGGCTTTTGCCCATGTTCAGGCCGATGCCGTAGGAAGCTTTTTGCGCCGGGGTTTTCAGCTCTACGCTGGTCTGCGAGTCACAACCCGCGAGTACCAGGCTAACCAGGGCTACCGCCGCCGCCAACCGATGCTGTTTCATGCTATTTCCTTGTTCATGCGCCGAATGGGCAATCGAGTAAAGCCGCGAGCTTATCAGGCCGCCACGACCAATGGCTACCGGCATGAGAGCAGGAATCTTCCGATAAGTTCAGGGATTAAAACGCATTTGGACGATGGCTGGATGAAGCTTCTGTCATCCGTGGACGACAAGGCTCGTCGGCTCACGACTCAGCATCTGGCGTAATGGCCACTTGCCCAGCCAGCGCCGCTCAGGCATAACAGCGCAACAATTCGACAAGGATGTTCAACTTGCGCCTCTTATTCCGCGTTATCAGTCTGGTGATCGTGCTGGCGTTAATCGCCGTGGCGGTGATTACCTATTACGTCGCCAACCCGAAATTGCCCTTCTACACCCCGCCGCAACAGGTACGTTACCTGGATCAATGGAGCGAAGAGCAACGGCAGACCTACTACTTCACGCCCCAAGGTACGCAAGTCAAAGGCCTGCGTTACGAGTGGTTCCAGGCATTGGAATTGCCCTTCTCCGAGCAGCGCTTCGCCTCCCCTGAATATCTCGCCCGTTTCGGCTTCCTGGTCGACCCGCAGCAGAAAGCGAGCGCGAACAACCCCGGCAACCTCCCCGTCGGTTTTGCCCGGCACCAGAATCCTGGCAACGCCTCCGAGCACTATCTGGACATCACCTGCGCCGCTTGCCACACCGGCGAGTTGCGCTTCAAAGGCCAGGCCGTGCGCATCGATGGCGGCACCGCGCAACACGTGCTGCCTTCCAGCGTTCCTACTTTGCGCGGTGGCAGTTTCGGACAGGCCCTGGTCGCCAGTCTCGCCTTGACTTACTACAACCCATGGAAGTTTGAGCGCTTCGCCCGCCAGGTGCTCGGAGATGATTACGAAGCGCGCCGCGAACAATTGCGCAGCGAGTTCAAGACCTCGCTGAACACCTTCGTCAAAGTGGCCTGGAACGACACTCATCGCGGCCTGTACCCGACCGAGGAAGGCCCGGGGCGTACCGACGCGTTTGGACGAATTGCCAACGCTACGTTTGGCGATGCGATTTCCCCTGCCAACTACCGCGTGGCCGATGCCCCGGTGGATTACCCGCAGCTGTGGGACATGTGGACGTTCGACTGGGTGCAGTGGAACGGCTCGGCCCAGCAGCCGATGGCGCGCAATATCGGCGAAGCGCTCGGCGTCGGTGCCACGCTGAATTTCTTCGACGCCAACGGTCAGCCGCTGCAAGGCGCTGCGCGCTATCCCTCCAGCGTGCGCGTGCGCGATCTGCACGCCATCGAAGAAACCTTGCAGCAGCTGAAGCCGCCAACCTGGCCGGAAGATCTGTTCGGTGCGATCGACAAGCCGCTGGCCGCCAGAGGCCGCGCGCTGTTCGCGGAAAACTGCGCCGGCTGCCATGTCCCGCGCCAATCGCAGGAAGGCGAACGCTGGGTGCAGCACTTGCACATGATTCCCGTGGAGGTGATCGGCACCGATCCGAATGCGGCCAACAACATTGCCAGTCACCGTTTCGACCTGAGCGCACTGCAATGGGATGTCAATGAGCTGAAAAAGATGGACGTCAAACTGCACCCCGAACCCAAGGAGCCGCTTGATCTGAGCCAATTGTCGGTGGCCAAGGGCCTGGCTTACGTCACCGCATTCGTGGAAAACCGTGCCTATCGCGACGCGCAGATCACGCCGGAAGAAGAACCGCGCATGGATGGTTTCGGCCTGCCGATCGGCGTGCGCGAGAAAGTCGCTTACAAGGCTCGACCGCTGGCAGGCGTTTGGGCGACTGCGCCGTTTCTGCACAACGGTTCGGTGCCGAGCATCTATCAGTTGCTGTCACCGCAGGATGAGCGCTCCACCACCTTCTATAAAGGCACGCTCGAATACGACCCGCGCCACCTCGGCTATCGCACCGAGCCTTTCACCAACGGTTTTCTGTTCGACACGCGCATCAGCGGCAACCACAACAGCGGCCACGAATTCCGCGCCGGCGCTCGCGGCAACGGAGTGATCGGCCGACTCCTGCAACCCGAGGAGCGCTGGGCGCTGCTCGAATACCTGAAAGTCCTGGGCGGACCACTGGAGGCGCAGTTGCCATGATCATGCCGACATTCAAAAAAGAACTGCCGCCACTCGCGCGTTTCTGGCTGTGGTTGGGGCGTTTGCTTGGCAAGACGCTGCTGATCCTGCTGGTCATCGCCCTGCTCGGCTGGGCCATCGCCACCGCATGGTTTGCCTGGCAGCATCGCGGGCCGGTGTCCGCGCAGGAACAGATTCCAGCAGGCGAAGCGGCGATGACCCAGGACGTCATCCAAACCGCAGTGCGCATCGTCGACCAGCACCGCGAACCCACGCGTTATCTGCGCGATGCCCACGCCAAGGCGCATGGCTGCGTGAAGGCGCAAGTGCAGGTGTTACCGGAACTGGCGCAATCGCTGCGACAGGGTGTGTTCAGCGAGCCGGGCAAGACCTGGCAGGCGCTGATCCGGTTGTCCAACGGCAATGCCTATCCGCAATTCGACAGCATTCGCGACGCGCGCGGGATGGCAATCAAGCTGTTCGAGGTTCCTGGCACGCAACTGCTCGGCAATCGCCAGGAGCAGCATGAACAGGATTTCGTGATGTTCAGCCATCCGAATTTCTTTGTCAGCAATGTCGCCGAGTACCGTCAGAATGTGGCGGCGCAGGCTGACGGCAAGAAGGTCATGGCGTTTTTTCCGACATGGGATCCGCGCACTTGGCAGGTCCGCCATCTGTTTATCGCCTTGGCCACTCTGTCACCGCCGCCGGACAGTCCGACCGAGACCACATATTTCTCGGTATCGCCCTACAAGTTCGGTGAGGCCAATGCGAAATTCCGCGTCGTGCCGGATCCGGACAGTTGCCCGGCGTATACGTTGCCCAAACAGAATCACGACCAGCCGAATTTCCTGCGCAGTGCACTGAATCAGCAGTTGTCGACGGATCGGGTGCCGGCGTGCTTCGCCTTGCAGATCCAGCGCCAGGACGCGAATAAGTACATGCCGATCGAGGACACGAGCATTGAGTGGCGTGAGCAGGATGCGCCTTTTGCAACGGTGGCGCGGATCACCCTGCCCGCGCAGGACTTCGACACGCCGGCGCTGAATCTGCAATGCGACAACCTGTCGTTCAATCCGTGGTTCGGCATCGAGGCGCATCGGCCGATTGGCGGGATCAATCGCTTGCGCAAGGCAGTGTACGAGGCGGTGAGCGATTATCGGCATGCCCGCAATGCGGTGCAGTAGCGCGGCGATTTTATAAATCGCAGACAGCAAAAAGCCCGCACAAGGCGGGCTTTTTGTGGTGTCTGGCGTTCAGTTCCAGATACCGAATATGGCGCAGCGGACGGGACTCGAACCCGCGACCCCCGGCGTGACAGGCCGGTATTCTAACCGACTGAACTACCGCTGCGCGAAACGCTTGAAACGAATGGTGGGTGATGACGGGATCGAACCGCCGACATTCTGCTTGTAAGGCAGACGCTCTCCCAGCTGAGCTAATCACCCTTCGCTTCGTTACGGGGCGCATTATGCCACAGGTTTTCGTAAAGTGTTGATTTAATTGAATATTTTTCAAAAAAATCTGAAAACCGGTGAAACGATACATCCCGCGGGTACAACCTTGAGACAGAAAAAAACCCGCTTCAGCGGGTTTTTCCGTGGCGACCTGGCGTTCAGTGGTCCAGGTTACCGAATATGGCGCAGCGGACGGGACTCGAACCCGCGACCCCCGGCGTGACAGGCCGGTATTCTAACCGACTGAACTACCGCTGCGCTAAACACTTGAAACGAATGGTGGGTGATGACGGGATCGAACCGCCGACATTCTGCTTGTAAGGCAGACGCTCTCCCAGCTGAGCTAATCACCCTTCGCTTCGGTGTGGCGCGCATTCTACGGAGCACCCCAACCTCTGGCAAGCACTTTTTTAAATAATTTTCCGAGGCCTTCCAAAGGCTTAGAGAAGGGTTGGCCTATGCCCCGGCGAAGACAATAATGCCCCCCTTTGTATAAAGGAGTGACTCGCCCCATGTGGTTCAAGAACCTGCTGATCTATCGCCTGACCCAAGACCTGCCTGTCGATGCCGAGGCGCTGGAAACTGCACTGGCGACCAAACTGGCGCGGCCGTGTGCAAGCCAGGAGCTGACCACTTACGGTTTCGTCGCACCATTCGGCAAGGGCGAAGATGCGCCGCTGGTGCATGTCAGCGGCGATTTCCTGCTGATCTCTGCGCGCAAGGAAGAACGCATTCTGCCGGGCAGCGTCGTGCGTGACGCGGTCAAGGAAAAGGTCGAAGAGATCGAGGCCGAGCAGATGCGCAAGGTCTATAAGAAGGAACGCGATCAGATCAAGGATGAAATCATCCAGGCCTTTCTGCCGCGCGCGTTCATTCGTCGTTCGTCGACCTTTGCCGCGATCGCGCCGAAACAGGGCCTGATCCTGGTCAACTCGGCCAGCCCGAAACGCGCCGAAGACCTGCTTTCGACCCTGCGCGAAGTGATCGGCACCCTGCCCGTGCGTCCGCTCACCGTGAAAATGGCACCGACTGCGGTGATGACCGAGTGGGTCACCACGCAGAAAGCCGCCGACGATTTCTATGTGCTGGACGAGTGCGAACTGCGCGACACCCACGAAGACGGCGGCATCGTCCGTTGCAAACGCCAAGACCTGACCAGCGAAGAAATCCAGCTGCACCTGAGCACCGGCAAAGTCGTCACTCAGCTGTCGCTGGCCTGGCAGGACAAACTGTCGTTCATGCTCGACGACAAGATGACCGTCAAACGCCTGAAATTCGAGGATCTGTTGCAGGATCAGGCGGAACAGGACGGTGGCGACGAAGCCCTGGGCCAACTGGATGCCAGCTTCACCCTGATGATGCTGACCTTCGGCGACTTCCTGCCGGCACTGGTTGAAGCGTTGGGTGGGGAAGAGATGCCGCAGGGGATCTGACACTGACGAGTATTTAACCTGTGGGAGCGAGCCTGCTCGCGAATGCGGTGTGCCAACAACATTAATGTGTCTGGCTCACCGCATTCGCGAGCAGGCTCGCTCCCACAATGTTTTGTGGTGTAACCAAAAATAAGGATCAAGCCATGCGCGCACTGGCTGCACTCAGCCGCTTTGTCGGCAATACCTTCGCTTACTGGGTTCTGATATTCGCCGTCGTGGCCTTTCTGCAACCGGCGTGGTTCATCGGCCTGAAAAGCGCGATCGTACCGCTGCTGGGTCTGGTGATGTTCGGCATGGGCCTGACCCTCAAACTCGACGATTTCGCTGCCGTCGCTCGCCATCCGTGGCGGGTGGCGCTGGGCGTGGTTGCGCACTTCGTGATCATGCCCGGTGTAGCGTGGTTGCTTTGCCAGGTGTTTCATCTGCCGCCGGAAATCGCCGTCGGGGTGATTCTGGTCGGCTGCTGCCCGAGCGGTACCTCCTCAAACGTGATGACCTGGCTGGCGCGCGGTGATCTGGCGCTTTCCGTGGCGATTGCTGCGGTCACTACCCTCCTCGCCCCATTGCTGACTCCGGCGCTGATCTGGCTGCTGGCCTCGGCATGGTTGCCGGTATCGTTCATGGAGCTGTTCTGGTCGATCCTGCAAGTGGTGCTGTTGCCGATCGTCCTCGGCGTGGTCGCGCAGCGGCTGCTCGGCGACAAGGTGCGGCATGCGGTGGATGTGTTGCCGCTGGTGTCGGTGGTCAGCATCGTGATTATTGTCACCGCCGTGGTCGCGGCGAGTCAGGCGAAAATCGCCGAGTCCGGCCTGCTGATCATGGCCGTGGTCATGCTGCACAACAGCTTCGGTTATCTGCTCGGCTACTTCACCGGGCGCCTGTTCGGCCTGCCGCTGGCTCAGCGCAAGTCGCTGGCACTGGAAGTCGGCATGCAGAATTCGGGACTGGGCGCGGCATTGGCCAGTGCGCACTTCTCGCCACTGGCGGCGGTGCCGAGCGCGCTGTTCAGCGTTTGGCACAATATTTCCGGAGCACTGCTGTCGACGTACTTCCGGCGCATGAGCGAGAAGGAAGACCGCGACAACCTCGCGCAACGGGCTGCCGATTGAGGCTGAAAACTTGATCCCCGGGTTAATGCTCGTCACTATATTGCGCAACGCGGGGACGACCCTGCGGCTCGATCGAGTCATTCATCTGGGGACGACCCCGTCAATCGATGGAGGTCCTGCATGTCCTGGATCATTCTGTTTTGCGCCGGCCTGTTCGAAGTCGGCTGGGCCGTCGGCCTGAAATACACCGACGGCTTCACCCGCCCGCTCCCCACCGCCCTCACCGTTGCCGCCATGGCCATCAGCCTTGGTTTGCTCGGTCTGGCGATGAAGGAATTGCCGCTGGGTACAGCCTATGCGATCTGGACCGGCGTAGGTGCGGTGGGCACGGTGATCGCCGGGATCATTCTGTTCGGTGAGTCGATGGCATTGATTCGGCTGGTCAGTGTGGCGTTGATCGTCACGGGTTTGATAGGCCTTAAAGTCAGCGCTTAAGCCACTAGCGTCTTCGCGAGCAGGCTCGCTCCCACATTCAACCGCGTTCCGTCATTGGAATACGGCCAACTGTGGGAGCGAGCCTGCTTGCAAAGGGGCCTTTTAATACACCGACTATCTAACGGATCCGCGCAACTCCCCCACCAACACCTGCAACTTCGCCGGCTCCGTCCCTTCGGTAATCGCCGGCCCCGCCACCAGCGTCACCCGCGACCACAAGCGATGGAACAAGCCCTTGTTCGGATCGCGACTAAAGAAACTCCCCCACAATCCTTGCAACGCCAGCGGAATCACCGGTACCGGCGTCTCCTCCAGAATCCGCGTCACGCCGCCGCGAAACTCGTTGATCTCGCCATCGGCGGTCAATTTACCTTCCGGGAAAATGCACACCAGCTCACCGTCCTTCAGATATTGGGCAATGCGCGTGAAGGCTTTTTCGTAGATCTGGATATCCTCCTGGCGTCCGGCAATCGGAATCGCGCCCGCCGTGCGAAAGATGAAGTTCAGCACCGGCAGGTTGTAGATCTTGTAGTACATGACAAAGCGAATCGGCCTACGCACGGCACCGCCGATGAGCAAGGCGTCAACGAACGACACGTGGTTGCACACCAACAGCGCCGCGCCCTCGTCCGGGATCGCTTCAAGGTTGCGATGTTCGACGCGGTACATGGAATGGCTGAGCAGCCAGATCATGAAACGCATGCTGAATTCCGGAACGATCTTGAAGATGTAGGCGTTGACGCCGATGTTCAGCAGCGACACCACCAGGAACAGTTGCGGGATCGACAGCTTGGCAACGCTCAACAAGACGATCGAAACAATCGCCGACACCACCATAAACAGCGCGTTGAGAATGTTGTTGGCGGCAATCACCCGTGCCCGTTCGTTTTCAGCCGTGCGCGACTGGATCAGCGCGTAAAGCGGCACAATATAGAAACCACCGAAAATGCCCAGGCCAAGGATGTCGATCAACACCGCCCAGGTGTGCACGAAGCCCAGCACCGCAATCCAGCTATGGCCGGTGACGCTGTCCGGGATCCCACCGGAATGCCACCACAGCAACAGGCCGAACACGGTCAGGCCAAACGAGCCAAACGGCACCAGTCCGATCTCGACTTTGCGCCCTGAGAGTTTCTCGCAGAGCATCGAACCCAGCGCGATGCCCACCGAGAACACGGTCAGGATCAGCGTGACCACGGTTTCGTCACCGTGCATCCATTCCTTGGCGTAGGCCGGGATCTGCGTCAGGTAGATCGCCCCGACGAACCAGAACCACGAGTTGCCGACAATCGAGCGCGACACCGCAGGCGTCTGGCCCAGACCGAGTTTCAACGTCGCCCAGGACTGGCTGAAGATATTCCAGTTCAGGTGCATTTCCGGCGACGAGGCCGCCGCGCGCGGAATGCTGCGGCTGGCCAGATAACCCAGCACGGCGATGCCGACGATGGCGGCAGAGACCACTGGCGCGTAGTGCTCGGTCGACATCATGATCCCGGCGCCGATGGTGCCGGCGAGAATTGCCAGAAACGTGCCCATTTCCACCAGACCGTTGCCGCCGACCAGTTCATCGTCGCGCAAGGCCTGCGGCAGGATCGAATACTTCACCGGGCCGAACAACGCCGAGTGAGTGCCCATGGCGAACAGTGCCACCAGCATCAGCGACAGATGATCGAAGAGGAAGCCGATCGATCCTACGGCCATGATGGCGATTTCCGCGAGCTTGATCAGACGGATCAGCGCGTCCTTGGCGAATTTTTCCCCGAACTGCCCGGCCAGCGCCGAGAACAGGAAAAACGGCAGGATAAACAGCAGCGCGCAGAGGTTGACCCAGATCGAGCGATCGCCCTCGATGGTCAGCCGATAGAGGATGGCGAGGATCAATGACTGCTTGAACACATTGTCGTTGAACGCGCCGAGCGACTGGGTAATAAAGAAGGGCAAAAAGCGCCGGGTGCGCAACAGGTTGAACTGTGAGGGGTGACTCATCTTCCGTGTTTCCTGATGTTAGGTAGTGAGGCCTGGGTGCTTGTTATTGGAATCCCGCACCACGATCCAGGCCACACCTTACCTAAACTTTTCGGATTATTTCTTCAAACCTGCAATACACGGCGAGACAAACAGCTCGCCTCGCCACGCGCCCTGCACGGTGCGCTTGCCGACGATCAGCCACATTGCCGCCAACAAAATCACCAGCGCCGTACCGAACACACTGAAAAATGTCAGGTTGAGGACGCTTGCCAGTTTCAGCGTTGCCAGCGAATACACGCCCAATGGGAAGGTGAAGCCCCACCAGCCGAGGTTGAACGGAATGCCGTCACGCAGATAACGCACGGTGATCAGCAGCGCCATCAACATCCACCACAGACCAAAACCCCACAGCGTGATCCCAGCGACCAGACCCAGACCTGAAGCAATTTCACCGACGCCGGGCAGACCATTCGCGGCAAAAATCGCTGGTGCCTCACCGCCCAACAGCAACATGCCCAGCGCACCGGTGCCGATCGGACCCAGCGCCAGCCAGCTCGACGCGGCCATGTTTTCGTGGGGCAGTTTGTGCAAGGCCATGCGCAGCAACAGAATGGTGAGAATGCTGAACGCCACTGGCAGGGAGAATGCCCAAAGCACATAGCTGGTAGTCAGTACGATCAGTTGCCCATGGGCGTCGGTCAGATGCGGGGCGAGCAAGCCGCCGCTGGCCGCTGCCACTTCCGCCGCCACCACCGGCAGCAACCAGACCGCGGTCATCTGATCGATGCTGTGTTCCTGGCGGGTAAACATCATGTACGGAATCAGCACACCGCAGGCCAGCGACATCGCCACATCGATCCACCACAACACTTCAACAAGTTGAATAACACCGTCGCCCCAGCGCGGCAGGCCGAACAACAGAAAGCCGTTAATGATCGTCGCCAGGCCCATGGGAATGGTGCCGAAGAACATCGACACGGTGGAATGACCGAAAATCCGCCGGGCCTCGTCAAAGAACAAAATCCAGCGCGCGGCGTAGGCAGCGGTAAACAGGCTGAACAAGAGAATGTTGAACAGCCACAGCCCCTCGGCCACGGCGCGCAATCCGGGAATGGCCAGCGGCAACTGAGCAAGTGCCAATGCCAGCACACCGGTACCCATGGTCGCGGCGAACCAGTTCGGGGTGAACTGGCGGATCACTTCACGCGGATGTTGAAGCTGGCTGAAAGGTTTGTAGCCGGGGGTGACGCTGTTGGGGCAAATCATCATGAACTCCTGTCCTCTGGTGAGGTTGAGCCCATGGTAGATCCGAATCGAATATCTATATAACGGGTAATATCTCTAACTGTTATCTGTTTTACAGATAAACGCCTACACGCGTTCACGAAGCGCTGCAAACTCTGCCCGCCTGCGGACGCAGGCTGAGCAGCAGCGCAGCCACGGCCAGCACAATCAAGACAGTACCGTAACCGTCGGTGGTCGCCAGCAGTCCAAAGTTGCGCGCCAGATAACCGGCCAGCAGCGCCGGCAAACAGAACGCCAAGTAACTGAGCACGTAATAAGCCGACATTAACCCGGCTCGTTCATGCGGCAAAGCCAGCGGCACCAGACTGCGCACCGCACCGAGGAAACCCGAACCAAAGCCGCAACCGGCGACCAGTGTGCCGAAGAAAAACAGCGGCAGACTGGCGCCATGTACTCCGAGCAGAATCAGGATCAGCCCGACCGGCAGCAGACTTGCCCCCAGCCGCAGCGCCTGAGCGGCCGGGCGATTGCGCATCATGAAGATCATCAATGCGCCGGTCACGGTGAGCGCCGCTACCGTAGCGCCACCGATCAGATTAGAAGTGGAGCCCGTCGCGGTGCGCACCAACGACGGTGCCAGCGAGGCATAAAAACCACCGAGCGCCCAGGTTGCGGTGTTGAGTGGCAGCACGCGCCACAACGTTGAACGCGCTTGCACCGGCACGTGCAGGGTCGGCCGCAACGAGGCCAATGCCCCGCCTTGCCGCGAAACACTTTCCGGCAGGCGCCAGACATACACGCCTTGCAACACGAACAGCGCCAACAGTAACCAGTAAGTCAACTGCAACGGCGCCGGCGCGAATTCTGCCAGCAAGCCACAACCCAAACCGCCCAGCGCCATCCCCAGTAACGGCGCAACACTGTTGATCAGCGGCCCCTGCTGACGGTCGGTGTCGAGCAGCGTTGCGCTCAATACGGCAGTGGCCATGCCGGTGGCAAAACCCTGCAACACCCGTGCGCTGATCAACCAAGCCACGCTATCGGCATAGATGAACAGCAACATGGCCAGCGAATTGAGCAACACGGCGGCGAAGATCACCGGTTTGCGTCCGAGATGGTCAGAAAGCGAACCGACCGTCAGCAACGCTGCCAACAGACTGAAAGCATAAACGGCGAAGATCAGCGTCAATATCGCTGCCGAGAAATGCAGTTGATCCTGATACAAGTGATACAACGGCGTCGGCGCGGTGGAAGCGGCGAGAAAACTGAGTAAGGTGATCGCCAGAAACCACAAGCTGGACCGGTGGGAAGCGACACTATTCAAGGGGCTTGTCATGGGCATACTCCGCAAAAGCTAATTTTTTGCTTTTGCGGAGTGTGCTACCGCCTCGCGCTTAAAGCAAATTCTTTGTGTTAAGGTCTGCCGCATGGCTATTAGAGAAGGTTTACGCCCCGGTGGCCGCAGTGCCCGGGTGCAAGAGTCGATTCATTCGGCGGTCAATGCGCTGCTGCAAGAGCAGGAACGTTCCACCGTGACCGTCCCGCAAATTGCCGCCCGTGCGGGGGTCACGCCGTCGACGATCTATCGGCGCTGGGGCGATCTGGCGGCATTGCTCGCCGACGTCGCCCTCGCCCGCATGCGTCCCGACAGCGAACCGGCAGAGACGGGCAGCCTGCGCGGCGATATCCGTGCGTGGGCCGAGCAATATCTGGACGAGATGAGCTCGGAGGTCGGGCGCAACATGCTGCGTGACGTGCAGGCGAGTGCGACGCCTGGCTATTGCGTGACGATCATCGGTGCGCAGTTGCAGACCATTGTCGATCGCTATCCGCATGAGAAAACGCCGAGTGTCGATCGCTTGATCAATCTGGTGGTGGCGCCGGTGGTGTTCCGGATTCTGTTTTCGGCGGCGGCGCTGGAGGTGGATGAGTTGCATCGGTTGATCGATATTGCATTGCGGCAGGACTGACGCCTTCG
>NZ_JAPCIK010000015.1:0-108142 GCF_025910115.1 Pseudomonas sp. RG1 | reverse complement strand
TGAGGGAGGCCACGTGGGGGCGCGAGCCTGCTCGCGAAGAGGCCCGCCCGGTCACCACAAAAACCACCCGGTACCCCGCCTGCGACACCCCGCCACGCCACGACCTTGGTCGACACTGACTAACCGCCGCGCGCGTGCGAGACTGTCCGCCCGGGCAGGAGTGCCGGGGAGTCATTTGTCGGGAGTGCTGCATGTCGTTGTCCACCGGGCTGATCGCCGTCGTTGCCCTGGCCTACATGGCCATCATGTTCGCAATCGCCTTCTACGGCGACCGTCGCAGCACGCCGTTGCCGCCACGGGTGCGCGCCTGGGTGTACAGCCTGTCACTGGCGGTTTACTGCACCAGTTGGACGTTCTTCGGCGCGGTCGGTCAGGCGGCGGAACAACTGTGGTCATTCCTGCCGATCTACCTCGGGCCGATCCTGCTGCTGGTCGGCGCGCCGTGGGTCCTGCAGAAAATGGTGATGATCAGCAAACAGGAGAACATCACCTCCATCGCCGACTTCATCGCCGCGCGCTACGGCAAATCGCAATCGCTGGCGGTGGTTGTGGCGCTGATCTGTCTGGTCGGCGTGCTGCCCTATATTGCCCTGCAACTCAAAGGCATTGTCCTCGGCGTGAACCTGTTGATCGGCGCCGGCGCCGATGCCATGGGCACCCGCGCTCAAGACACGGCGCTGATCGTGTCGCTGGTGCTGGCGTTGTTCACCATCGTCTTCGGTACGCGCAACCTCGACGCCACCGAACACCACCGTGGCATGGTGCTGGCGATTGCCTTTGAATCGCTGGTCAAGCTGTTCGCCTTTCTCGCCGTCGGCGCCTTCGTCACGTACGGCCTGTATGACGGTTTCGACGACCTGTTCAATCAGGCGATGCTCGCCCCGCGCCTTGAGGCGTATTGGAAGGAAACCATCAACTGGCCATCGATGGTGGTGCAGACCGGCGTGGCGATGATGGCGATCATCTGCCTGCCCCGGCAATTTCACGTCACCGTGGTGGAGAACATCGACCCGCAGGATCTGCGTCTGGCGAAATGGGTCTTCCCCGCCTATCTGGCGTTGGCCGCATTGTTTGTAGTCCCGATCGCCCTTGCCGGTCAGATGATGCTGCCCAGCGATGTACTGCCCGACTCGTTCGTGATCAGCCTGCCGCTGGCCCAGGCCCATCCGGCGCTGGCGATGCTGGCGTTTATCGGCGGCGCATCGGCAGCGACCGGCATGGTGATTGTCGCCAGCGTCGCACTGTCGACCATGGTCTCCAACGACATGCTGCTGCCGTGGCTGTTGCGCCGCAACAACGCCGAGCGCCCGTTCGAGGTGTTCCGCCAGTGGATGCTGTCGGTGCGCCGCGTCAGCATCGTGGTGATTCTGCTGCTGGCCTACGTCAGTTATCGCTTGCTTGGCTCGACCGCGAGCCTGGCGACCATCGGCCAGATCGCCTTCGCCGCGGTGACGCAGCTGGCGCCGGCGATGCTCGGCGCACTGTACTGGAAACAGGCTAACCGTCGCGGCGTGTTCGCCGGTCTCGCCACCGGCACCTTCCTCTGGTTCTACACACTGGTGTTGCCGATTGCCGCGCACAGTCTCAGCTGGTCGCTGGCGAGTTTCCCCGGGTTGGCGTGGCTGCACAGCAATCCACTGAACCTGCCGATTACGCCGCTGACCCAAGGCGTGGTGCTGTCGCTGGCGGGTAATTTCACCCTGTTCGCTTGGGTCTCGGTGCTCTCGCGCACGCGGGTTTCCGAGCACTGGCAGGCCGGGCGTTTCATCGGCCAGGAAATCAGCGCGCGACCTAATGCTCGCTCGATGCTGGCGGTGCAGATCGACGATCTGCTGCAACTGGCGGCGCGTTTTGTCGGCGAAGAACGCGCGCGGCAGAGCTTCATTCGCTTCGCCTACCGTCAGGGCAAGGGCTTCAACCCCAACCAGAACGCCGACAGCGAATGGATTGCCCACACCGAACGCTTGCTGGCTGGTGTCCTCGGCGCTTCTTCGACGCGCGCCGTAGTAAAGGCCGCCATCGAAGGTCGGGAAATGCAGTTGGAGGACGTAGTCCGAATCGCTGACGAAGCCTCGGAAGTGCTGCAATTCAACCGCGCGCTGCTGCAAGGCGCGATCGAGAACATCACCCAGGGCATCAGCGTGGTCGACCAGTCGCTGAAACTGGTGGCGTGGAACCGGCGTTATCTGGAGCTGTTCAACTACCCCGACGGCCTGATCAGCGTCGGCCGCCCGATCGCCGACATCATTCGCTACAACGCCGAACGCGGTTTGTGCGGCCCCGGCGAAGCGGAAGTGCACGTTGCACGACGCTTGCACTGGATGCGTCAGGGCCGCGCGCATACCTCCGAGCGGCTGTTCCCCAATGGCCGGGTGATCGAGCTGATCGGCAACCCGATGCCCGGCGGCGGCTTCGTCATGAGTTTCACCGACATTACCGCGTTCCGCGAAGCCGAACAGGCACTGACCGAGGCCAACGAAGGGCTGGAACAACGGGTCAGCGAGCGCACCCAGGAACTGTCGCAACTCAACGTCGCGCTCACCGAAGCCAAGGGCAATGCCGAGGCGGCCAACCAGTCGAAAACCCGCTTCCTCGCCGCCGTCAGCCACGACTTGATGCAACCGCTGAACGCCGCGCGACTGTTCTCCGCCGCCCTCTCCCACCAGAACGAAGGCTTGAGCGCAGAGGCGCAGCAGCTGGTGCAACACCTCGACACCTCGCTGCGTTCGGCGGAAGACCTGATCAGCGATCTGCTGGACATCTCGCGCCTGGAAAACGGCAAGATCAACCCGGATCGCAAAGCCTTCGCCGTCAACGAACTGTTCGACACCCTAGGCGCAGAATTCAAAGCGTTGGCCCAGGAGCAAAAACTGACGTTCCGGGTGCGTGGCAGCCAGTTGCGCATCGACAGCGACATCAAACTGCTGCGGCGGATTCTGCAGAACTTCCTCACCAACGCGTTCCGCTACGCCAAAGGCCCGGTGCTGCTGGGCGTGCGTCGGCGCGGTGGTGAGTTATGTCTGGAAGTCTGGGATCGCGGCCCGGGCATTCCGGAAGACAAGCAGCAAGTGATTTTCGAAGAGTTCAAACGCCTCGACAGCCACCAGACCCGCGCCGAAAAAGGCCTGGGCCTGGGACTGGCGATCGCCGATGGCTTGTGCCGCGTGCTCGGGCACACCCTGCGCGTTCGCTCCTGGCCGGGGCGCGGCAGTGTGTTCAGCGTGACAGTGCCAATCGCCCGCACGCAAACGCCTCCAGTCAGCGCCACGGTGGAACTGAACGGAAAACTGCTCAGCGGCGCGCAGGTACTGTGCATCGATAACGAAGACAGCATCCTGATCGGCATGAACAGCCTGTTGAGCCGCTGGGGCTGCCAAGTGTGGACGGCGCGCAATCGCGAAGAATGCGCAGCGATATTGAATGAAGGTGTGCGGCCACAACTGGCGCTGGTCGACTATCACCTCGACCACGGCGACACCGGCACAGAGCTGATGGCCTGGTTGCGCACGCGCCTGGGCGAGCCCGTGCCCGGCGTGGTCATCAGCGCGGATGGACGCCCGGAGACCGTGGCGCAAGTGCATGCGGCGGGCCTGGATTACCTGGCCAAACCGGTGAAGCCGGCGGCGTTGCGGGCGCTTTTGAGTCGGTTTTTGCCGTTGTAGAGAGTGATCTTGCAGACGCCTTCGCGAGCAGGCTCGCTCCCACAGAAAAGCAAAGCAGCGAAGCTGCCTGCGGCGCAGCCGCCCCACTCAACAATGAGCGCAAGCTCGAGTGCTTTTGATCTTGATTCACCGGCGACGTCGGAAGGCTGAGCGGAGGGATTGATCCGGGCGTGGGAGCGCAGCGACCGTCTGGCGCAGCCAGACACAGCGGAAGGAGGTGCAGCGAAGCAAACCGGAGCCGCTGCGCCCGGATCAGTCCCGCAGCGAAGGGACCCGAGCCTGCGAGGGCCGAACGCAGGAGCTAGCGTTTTTTGCTTACTTTTTTTTGGCGCTTGTAAAAAAGTAAGTCGCCGTCAGGCGAAACCGCCAGCCGCCACGACCGCAGCAACGGATATGCCCCCAATCAGCCAGAAAAAAACGAGCCTTTGAATTTACTCAGGCAACTCAACCAACCCATCAACATCCGTCATCGCCCGCTCCAGCAAATCCGCCGGCAAGCTCTTGCTCGCCCGCGCACCGAGCAACTTCAACTGCTCACTGCGGCTGACCAGATTACCGCGCCCCTCTGTCAGCTTGTTGCGCGCTGAGCTGTAAGCCTTGTCCAGTTGCTGCAGACGATTGCCCACTTCGTCCAGATCCTGAATAAACAACACGAACTTGTCGTATAGCCAGCCCGCGCGCTCGGCGATTTCCCGGGCGTTCTGGCTCTGCCGCTCCTGCTTCCACAGACTGTCGATCACCCGCAACGTGGCCAGCAGCGTAGTCGGGCTGACGATCACGATATTGCGGTCGAAGGCGTCCTGAAACAGCGACGGCTCAGCCTGCAATGCAGCAGAAAATGCCGCTTCGATCGGCACAAACAGCAAGACGAAATCGAGGCTGTGCAGGCCTTCCAGACGCTTGTAATCCTTGCCGGCCAGACCTTTCACATGATTGCGCAGCGACAACACGTGCTGCTTGATCGCGATCTGCCCCAACGTGTCGTCATCAGCCGCAACATATTGTTGATAGGCCGTGAGACTGACTTTCGAGTCGACCACCACCTGCTTGTCGCCGGGCAGATAAATGATCACATCGGGCTGGAAGCGCTCACCGTCCGGGCCTTTGAGATTGACCTGAGTCTGATACTCGCGGCCCTTCTCCAGACCCGCGTGCTCAAGAACGCGCTCGAGGATCAGTTCGCCCCAATTGCCCTGGGTTTTCTGGCCCTTGAGCGCGCGAGTCAGATTGGTCGCTTCGTCGCTCAGACGCAGGTTCAACGCCTGCAAACGCTCCAGCTCCTTGGCCAGCGAGAAGCGCTCGCGGGCTTCGGCCTGATAGCTTTCTTCAACGCGTTTTTCAAAGGACTGGATGCGCTCTTTCAACGGATCAAGCAACTGCCCGAGCCGCTGCTGGCTGGTTTCGGCAAAGCGCTGCTCACGCTCATCGAAGATCTTGCCGGCCAGCTCGGCGAATTGCGCGCGCAGTTCATCGCGTGAGCCGTGCAGGTCGTTGAGACGTTGTTGATGGCTCTCCTGTTGCTCTCGCAGTTCGGCACTCAGAGAGGCAGCGTGGGCGTCGAGGCGGCGTAACTCAGCGTCCTTGTTGGCGCGTTCGAGGTTCCAGGCGTGGGAGGCGTCGCGGGCGTCGTCGCGCTCGATCTGGAGCAATTCAACTTCGCGGCGCAGCGCGGCGAGGTCTGCCTGTTTGGCGGCGTTGGCCTGGCCGAGGTCGGCGATCTCATCGCGACTCGCTTCAAGCTGCGCGGTGAGGCCGTCCTGGGCCAGTTGCGCCATGGCCAGGCGCTCTTCGAGCAAGGCCAGATCGGCCTGGGCATTGCTGGCCCGGCGTTGCAGTTGCCAGGCCAGCGCCAACAGCGGCAACCCTGCCGCCGCAAGACCGAGCAATACGCTGGTCAAGTCCATAGCCATAGCGACTCCTGCCAATCGGATAAAGCCTGAAGGTTAACCAAGGTGTCAGGGCTTGGACAGCTCAGTCTTCGATCAGACCGAGTTCCTGCTGCGCGCGACGGTCACCGGCACGGGCGGCCTGACGCAGCAACTCCTGACCGATACGCCGGTCACGGGCATTGCCGCACTCCCGGCAAATCAATTGGCCGAGGCGGCTTTGTGCGGCGACCACGCCTTCTCGGGCCGGTTGCTTGAGCAGACGGCCGGCCAGGTGCTTGGCGCTGGGACTGTCGCTCAGGCGCGGCGCATCGAGCAGCCATTCGGCCACACGCACGGAAAAACGCTTGGGAGCGGTAACAGAGGTCGGATTGGAGGTAACAGAGTCTGATACTGAGCGAAACTTCATAAAGCACTGCGGGACAGATCGGAAGGCGCGCCACTTTACTCTCTTTTTCTTACAGGTAAAGTCGAAAAAAACCCGGCACGCCCGTGCTAGAGCAAGCGCTAGGGACAATCCACAGAAGCTGTGGATAAGTCAGTGGACAACCGCTCTGTGATCCCCGCAAAGCCTTATGGAATGGGGCTCGCAGTCAAACTGACGATTTTTTCACCAACAAAAAAAGACGATATTTTTCATTGACTTAAACTTTTGATACAGGCAGCGACTGGAGTCAGGATCGATGTGACAGTTGCGTTACGCTCTGCGCAACTAATGTGCACAAGTACCTGTGAGCCGGTTATATGCGTGCGCTTTTTCGGGTCATTTTGCGCAGCTGCGAGCGACCGAAAGGCTCTGCGAAAAGGATGCACGCCGACGGACGGTGCGACACGACCTTACCCTGTGATCCTTTTTTGGGTCATGGGGTTTGCTTCGCCCGAACGGATCCGTTACTATCCGCGGCGTTAGTACCAAGCTGAAAGTCAATTCCGGTCGAACATCTCCCCACGGTCAACTTCCAACAGGAAGACACTGCCGAAAAAAGCGGGAACGACCCCTCGATGGTTTCCAGGTAAATCTTGCGACGACGCTGCCTTTGAACGAAAACAAAGGGCGTTGCGAAGAACACTTACTCTGACCGAACCAACCTGCAAATTGATCAGGATCTTCACCCCGGGCCCAGAACCTTTGCCCTCGCTGTGATGCCTGTCCTCCTAAGTACCTACCTGCCAGCCCAAGCGCGCACATTTATCAGCGCTTCAAACTGGCTGCTTTGTTCCAGTCGGGTTCTTCGTTCGATCAATGGTGATCAACGTTACTGGAACGTTTTAACGTTGCACGGTTCTTAACCGTGTCATTTGTAGGAACACCTAATAACTATGTCTACTCAAATCCAGACTCAGGATGCCATTCGCACCCTAACCAACGCTTTTGCTCCAATGAACTGCCTGATCATGGCCGCTCGCAAAGGCTGCTTCAGCTTCACCGTGGTCAATGAACACGGCATCGCTCGTCACAGCGAGCGTTTGTACCCCGATCAATACTCCAGCGCCGAACCGCTGCAGGCCGTGATCGAGCGTACCCGTCAGGCACTGGTTGCCTGAAAGCCGGACAGGCTGCAAAAGCAAAGCCCTGCTGAAAAGCGGGGCTTTTTATTGCCTGATATTTCACTTTTAGCGCAACGCTTCTAAGCATGTTCCGATCTAACGCCCGAGATGCGATGGCGGAAATATTTTAAAAACAGGCCTTTACACGCTGAATATGACACTACACTTCAACTCAAGCGGCTTGACCCGCTTGCGGCGAGCCTGAGTCGATCCACTGCTGCCAAGGCCCCTTCAGGACTCGCCCTCAACGACAAGAACCGAGGGTGTTATGGGTATCGCTGCCAGCGAACTGTGCCGCTATGTGATCCGTCCCACACTGATTTATCTGGGACGCCACTGCGCAACTGCCGAATCCCTGCTGCTGGGTATCGCCGCCAGCCAGTCCGCCCTCGGGTCTGCCCTGCATGACCGCCGTGGCCACGGCCTCTACCGGATTGCCGAACATCGCCATCAGGCCCTCTGGGATGATTATCTGGCGCTCGATCCGGAGCGCGCCAGCCTGGTGCGCGGCCTGGCCAGTCAGCATGCGTTCCTCAGCGGCCCGCATCTGGAACTGACCGTCAACCTGCGTTACGCCACGGCCATCGCCTGGCTGCTGATAGAAGAACAACACCCCACCCTCCCCGCTCCGACCGACCTGCTCGGCATGGCGCGTATCTGGCGCCAGACCTTTCAACCGCAAGGCCGTTTGCGCGACTTCACCTATGCCTGGCAAACCTGTGTTTCACCGCTGAATCAGGTCGCTTGCTGACCGGGCGGTTTCACAAGTTCTTGCATCAGGCCGCCATTTTGGTCGGATTGTCCTACAAAACCGCTCTAACTCAAGGCATACAGGCTATAGCGCTGGGACGAAAATGTTGGTAATTTTCGCCCCGGTGATCACCAGGAGTTCTAATAATGAAAAAAGTCATGCTCAAAACCACCCTTAGCCTCGCCGTTACCCTTGCCTCCACACAAATCTTCGCGGCAGGTTTTGCCCTCAACGAACAAAGCATCAGTGGGATGGGGACTGGTTTTGCCGGGCGATCTTCTTCTGCCGACGACGCAAGCACTGTTTATGGCAACCCGGCCGGCATGGCGCGCATCAAGCGCGAACAAGTCACCGGCGGTGTCGCCGTCGTCGATGCACACACCGATATCAGCAACGCCAGCTCCAGCCCTAACGGCGGTAGCAACAAAGGCGACATGGTGCCCTTCACCGCTGTACCTATGGGCTTCTATGTAAAACCGATCGATGACCACTGGGCATTCGGTCTCGGTGTGTACGTACCGTTCGGTCTGATCACGGATTACGAAAACGGCTTCGCCGGTCGTTACTTCGGCAGCAAGTCCGAAGTACAAGTCATCACTTTCCAGCCAACCGTCAGCTACGCCTTCAACGACAAGGTGTCGATCGGTTTCGGCCCGACCATCAACCGCATCGACGGCTCGCTGGAATCCAACCTGTCGATCACCCAGGCACTGCCGGACGGCAAGGTCAAGATCAAGGGTGACGACACCGCGCTGGGCTACAACGTCGGCTTGCTGGTCCAGGCCACCGACACCACCCGTGTCGGCCTGACCTACCACTCCAAGGTCGACTACAAGCTCGAAGGCGACACCAAGGTCAACTACAACGCTCTGGCGCTGGTGGGCGTTGGCGCCAACCAGAAGTACGACGCTTCGCTGAAGATCACCACGCCGGAATCCGTGGACCTGTCGGTCACCCAGGCAATCAACGATCGCTGGAATGTCTACGCCGGTACCACCTGGACCCGCTGGAGCCAGCTGGACAAGATCACCGTGAAGAACTCCGGCGTACAGCCTCTGCTGGCCGGTCAGTTCGGTTCGATCAACGAAGACCAGAACTGGCATGACTCCTGGGCGTACGCCGTGGGTACCTCGTACCAGTTGAACAAGGAATGGGTCCTGCGTACCGGTCTGACCTTCGACCAGTCGCCAACCAATAACGAAGACCGCTCGCCGCGTATCCCGACTGGCGACCGCACCATCTTCAGTATCGGTGCCGGCTGGAGCCCGACCGACGACCTGACCATCGACGTCGCGTACTCGTACCTGAAAGAAGAGTCGGTCAACATCCGCAACGAAAACGCGCGTGGCCAGACTTACGATGCCAAGTATGAAAACTCGGCAAACGGCTTCGGTGTCGGCGCGACATACCGCTTCTGATGCACCGTGGCGAGGCTAACCCCTCGCCCACCAAAAAGCCCCGCTCTCTTCGCAGAGGCGGGGCTTTTTCATGTCTGCAACTTTTCACTGGAACGACTAAATCACCCTTGTGGGAGCGAGCCTGCTCGCGAAGGCGGTATGTCAGATGTAGATTTGCTGGCTGACACACCGCTTCGCGAGCAGGCTCGCTCCCACAGGGAAAAACATGGGTCAGTGAGTCAGCTGTTTGGAGGCAATGGCCTTCTCGATCGCCGCAATAAACTCGGGATCATCCGGTTTGGTCAAACTGGAAAAACTCGCCACCACCTTGCCCTGCCGGTCGACTACGTACTTGTAGAAATTCCACTTCGGCGCATTGCTCTGCGCGGCCAATACCTGAAACAGGTGCGTGGCGTCATCGCCGCGAACCTTCTGCGGCTCGGTCATGTTGAACGTCACGCCATAGTTGGCGTAACAGACCTTGGCGGTTTCCGCGCTGTCCTTGGACTCCTGCTTGAAGTCATTCGACGGCACGCCGAGCATTTCCAGCCCCTGATCCTTATAGCGCTTGTTGAGCGCCTCAAGACCTTCGAACTGCGGGGCGAAACCGCAGAAGCTGGCGGTATTGACCACCACCAGCGGTTTGTCGGCGTACTGCTTGCACAGATCGATGGATTCCTTGGCGCGCAGCTTGGGCAGCGAGCCTTGCAGCAGCTCAGGACAATCGGCGGCCTGGGCCAGGCCAGTCAACGCCATCAGCAACGCGGGAACAGCACACCAGCGCATCAACATGTCGAATTTCCTTGGGCAGTCATCAGGCTTCGACGTTACTCGCCACGCTGCCATCTAGCAAATACTCATGCCCAACTGCATCAGCGCCAGACCGCCGCGCTGCCAGCCCCACCACACCAGCGCCAACAGCGCCGCAGCCAGTGCGGCAACAACGACCCGCGCGCAGATCCGGCTCATGCTGCACTCGCCGCAGCTTGCAGGCGCGCCACCGGACGCTCGCGCACCGGCCAGTTCAGCGCCGCCGCGAGCAGGCTCAAGAGAACCGCCACTTGCCAGATCAAGTCATAACTCCCGGTACGGTCGTACACCACCCCGCCCAGCCAGCCACCAAGGAACGAGCCGAGCTGATGGAACAGAAAGACAATGCCACCGAGCATGGACAAATTGCGCACGCCGAACAAGGTCGCCACCGTACCGTTGGTCAACGGCACCGTCGACAGCCACAGGAAGCCCATGGCCATGCCGAACAGATATGCCGACGTGGTCGTCACCGGCAACCACAGGAACAGCACGATCACCACTGCGCGCAACAGATACAGCGCAGTCAACAGCCGCGGTTTGGACATACGGCCACCGAGCCAACCAGCGGTGTAAGTGCCGAAGATATTAAACAGCCCGATCAATGCCAGCACCGTGGTGCCGACACTGGCGGGCAGATGCTGATCGACCAGATACGCTGGCAAGTGCACACCGATGAACACCACTTGAAAACCGCAGACAAAAAAGCCGAACGCCAGCAGCCAGAAACCGGAGTGCGAGCAGGCCTCACGCAGCGCTTCGGAAAGAGTCTGTTCATGGCCAAGCACCGGCAGCGGCTTGTCCTTAAGCATGCTCACCAGCGGCACGATCATCGCCACCAACAGGCCTAGCACCAGCAATGCGGCCGACCAGCCGAGCCAGCCGATCAAACCGAGCGTGCCCGGCAACATGGCGAACTGGCCGAACGAACCGGCGGCGCTGGCGATACCCATGCCCATGCTGCGTTTCTCTGGCGGCACAGCGCGACCCACAACACCAAGAATGACCGAAAACGAAGTGCCCGAAAGACCGATACCGATCAGCAGACCGGCACTGAGTGACAGAGTCACCGCCGAATCAGACAGGCCCATGCACACCAGGCCCGCCGCGTAGAGGATCCCACCGACCAGTACCACTTTCGCCGCGCCGAAGCGGTCAGCCAGCGCGCCGGTGAACGGCTGCGCCAGGCCCCAGATCAGGTTTTGCAGGGCTATGGCGAAGGCAAACACTTCGCGACCCCAGCCGAACTGCGCGCTCATTGGCGACAGGAACAAGCCGAACCCGTGACGCACGCCCAATGACAACGCCAGGATCAGCGCACTCCCCAGCAACACCCAACCGCACGTACGCCACATCGATGTCATTGTTATTCTCCAGTCGCGGGTATATACCCGCTTGAGCGCGAAAAAACCGTCGTCAGGCCAGTTCGTCGAGCAGTTTGAGCAAAGTTTCGCGCTTCTCGGCACCGAGACGGTCGATCAGCCGCTGTTGCGCCGCTTCCCACGCCGGCAATGCTGCTGCCAGGCGCTGCACGCCGGTTTCGGTGAGGCGCACGATACGGTTGCGCATGTCCTCGCCTTCGGCCAGCGTCACCAGACCTTCGCCCTCGAGCACGCGCAGGTTGCGCCCCAAGGTGCTGCGATCCAGGCCCATGGCCTCTGCCAGTTCGGAAATGCTCGGTTGCTCCAGCCGCTGCAGATTGCACAGCAGAGAATACTGGGCAACGTTGATCCCGAAGCCATCGAGAGCGCAGTCGTAATGCCTGCTGACGCCACGCGCGGCGCGACGCAGGTTGGTGCACAAACACTGAGAAGGAAGCATGATGCGTGTATATACCCGCGAGTGTGTTAAATCAAGTTACAGATGAGTTTACTCTGCACATCATCGTTGCCGGTGAGGCCGCCTTCGCGAGCAGGCTCGCTCCCACAGGGGATTGCATTTCGAAGGTGGGAGCGAGCCTGCCCGCGAAGGGGCCGGCATCATCTCCGCAAATCCTTCAGACCAAAGCGAGCCCCACCAACACCCCCATCTCCAGCAATTCCAGCAACGCCCCCGCCGTGTCCCCGGTAGTCCCACCCAACCGCCGCATCATCAATCGCCGCAGCCAGACAAACCCAACCAGCGAAATCAGCACCGCGCCGATACCCGCGATCAACACGCAGCCCAGCGCACTCCCCCCCAGCACCCACCACCCCGCTCTGCGCGGCAGATGGTCGGCCAGTGCCTGACCCAAGCCACCCGCACGCACATACGGCGTAGTCAGAAACAACCCCAACAGCGCCGCTCGCCCAAGCAACGGCACGATGATCAGCGCCAGGGTATGCCCTTGTTCGATCAGTGCCAGCAGCGCGGCAAATTTGAGCAACAACACCAGCACCAGCGTGACCACCGCAATCGGCCCGCTGCGCGGATCTTTCATGATCGTCAGCGTGCGCTCGCGATCACCAAAACCGCCGAGCCAGGCATCGGCGCTGTCGGCCAGGCCATCGAGATGCAGCGCGCCGCTGAGCAATACCCACACGGTCAGCAACAGCGCCGCATGCAGCAACATCGGCGCGCTGGCCAACAACAGATTCAACGCGAAGAGGATCAGCCCGAACAGAAATCCCACCAGCGGATAAAACAGCAGCGAACGGCCGAGCTGTTGCGGCTCGGGCATGCCCGGGAGGCGAATCGGCAGGCTGCTGAGAAACTGCAAGGCGATCCACAGCGGCAACATCTCAGTGACCTTCCTTGAGCGCGCCGTCCGCAGCGACCGTTAGCGCAAACAGCGCGCCGTGGCCGACCTCGACATTGAGCAGTTGATCGCGGGGCAAACTTCGGGCCTGCGCCAACAACAAACGCATCACGCCGCCGTGGCTGACCAGCAGAATCCGTTCACCGGCGTAAGCCGCATGCAACCGCGCAACTGCCGCCAAAACCCGTGCGGAAAACGCGCTGACCGGCTCCCCCTGCGGTGGCGTGAAGCCATAGGGATCAGCCCAGAACAGCCCCAGCGCTTCGGCATCCGTTTCCATCAACGCCGCCGCGCTCTGCCCTTCCCACGCGCCGAAATGCAGTTCCTGCAGATCCTTGTCCAGATGCACGGACAGGTTCAGTTGCTCGCCGAGTTCAGCAGCGAAGCGCGCGCAGCGCTGCAATGGCGAACTGACGATACGATCCCACGGCCCGCCGTCGACCACCGCCGCACGCATCTGCGTCCAGCCGTTTGCGGTCAGAGCATCGTCGAGGCTGCCGCGCAAGCCGCCGCCGAGTTCCGTTTCGCCATGGCGCAGCAGATCCAGGCGCAGGCTCATGCCGGGCGATCCGCCACGGCTGCTTCGGCGAACGTCGCCATTTGCCCGTGCAGGTCACAGGCCAGACGCAACAACGGCACTGCCAACGCCGCGCCACTGCCCTCGCCCAGACGCAGGCCGAGCTCGAGCAGCGGCTCGGCGCTCAAGGTTTCCAGCACATGACGATGGCCTGGCTCGGCACCGCGATGGCCGAACAACAGCCACTGGCGACAGGCCGGACTCAAGCGCACCGCGACCAGCGCGGCGACCGTGCAGATGAAGCCGTCGACCAGCACCGCAATGCCTTCCTGCGCGCAGGCCAGATAAGCGCCGACCAACGCGGCAATCTCGAAACCGCCGACATTGAATAGCGTCTGCAAGGCGTCGCCACGCTGCGCGGCATGCAGCGCCAGCGCGCGTTCGATCACTTGCGCCTTGTGGCTGACGCCAGCGGCATTCAGCCCGGTGCCGGGACCGGTGAGGTGCGCCACCGGGCAATCGAGCAAGGCACAGGCCAGCGCACTGGCCGCCGTGGTATTGCCGATGCCCATCTCGCCGCCGATGAACAACTGGGTGCCGGCGGCTTTCGCGCGCAAGACGCTGTCGCGACCGGCCTGCAAGGCCGATTCGCCCTGCGCCTGAGTCATTGCTGCGCCCTGAGCGAAGTTCTCCGTTCCCGCGCCAATGTTCAGATGGCGCACGCCGGGCAGATTCAGCGCCGGATTCACCGTGCCCAGATCGACCACTTCCAGTTGCGCACCGAGCTGACGCGCCAGCACGCTGATCGCCGCGCCGCCGCTGACAAAGTTGAGCAGCATCTGCCCGGTGACTTCCTGCGGATAAGCCGATACGCCTTCGGCTACCACGCCATGGTCGCCAGCGAAAATCGCGATCCAGACTTGATCCAGCGTTGGCTTGAGCTGACCTTGCAGACCGGCCAGTTGCACGGCCACCGATTCAAGGCGCCCCAGCGAACCGGCCGGTTTGGTCAGTTGCTGCTGGCGCTCGGTCGCTTGCGCGATGATGTCCGGGTTCACGGTTTTGCACGGGTTCAGCCACCAGGTCGGGCTCATAACGCAGGTCCTTTCAAAGTCAGGGGCAGGCCGGCGACGGTCAGGACAACTCGCTGACAGCGCTCGGCCAGAGCTTGATGCAGCCAACCGGCTTCATCGACATAGCGGCGGGTCAATTCGCCCAGCGGCACGACACCCATTCCGGTCTCGTTGCTGACAAAAATGATTTCACCCGGCAACGACGCCAGGCAATCGAGCAAGGCTTCACGCTCGGCGGCGAGACGTTCGGTGTCGTCGAGCATGAGCAGATTGGTCAGCCACAGGGTCAGGCAATCGACCAGCAGGCAGCGCTCGGCGCCGGCGGATTCGCGCAGCACGCGGGCCAGTTCCAGCGGCTCTTCGATCAACGCCCATTCGACCGGGCGACGTGCGCGATGATGGGCGACGCGTTGATTCATTTCGCCGTCCAGCGGTTGACTGGTGGCGATGTAGGTGACCGCCAGATGGCTGTCGCTGGCGAGTTTTTCCGCCAGACGACTCTTGCCGGAGCGGGCGCCGCCGAGGATCAGTTGGAGCATGGGTTCATCCAAAAATGTGTGGTAAGGCAGCCGCCCCCTTCGCGAGCAAGCTCGCTCCCACGGTTGATCGCGTCTCCCTGTGGGAGCGAGCCTACTCGCGAAGAGGCCAGTCCAGACAACTCAAATCCCGCAGAGCTGCCGCAACAGCCCGGTATCCAGATGCTTCTCCACCAGATCCGCCAGCCGCTCGATGTCGCGTTCGCGCAAGCCGTGGTAATCGACTTCCTGCACATCACTCAACCCGGCCCAGCGCAGCAACGCCGCGCTCGCCTCGGGGGATTCGAACAAGCCATGCAGATAGGTGCCGAACACCTGACCATCGGCACTTTGCGCACCATCGCAACGACCGTCGTCCAGATGCACCGCCGGGTTTTCCAGTGCCGGTCCGCTGGTTACGCCAGCATGAATTTCGTAACCGCTGACTGCGGCGCTTTCCAACGCCAGCCGCCCGCGCACGTTGCGCAATTGCTTGTCGGCTTCGAGCTGTGTTTCGAACGCCAGCAGACCCAGCCCCGCGCTGGAGCCGGCAGCGCCTTCCAGCCCAAGCGGATCGTGTACTTGCTCACCGAGCATCTGCAGACCGCCGCAAATCCCCAGCACCTTGCCGCCGTAGCGCAGATGCCGATTGATCGCCGCGTCCCAGCCGTTGGCGCGCAGATAAGTCAGATCACTGCGCACGCTTTTCGAGCCCGGCAGGATGATCAGGTCGGCGGCGGGAATCGCCTGGCCCGGGCCGACGAATTGCAGATCCACCTGCGGGTGCAGACGCAGCGGGTCGAAGTCGGTGTGATTGCTGATGCGCGGCAGCACCGGCACCACCACTTTCAACACCTGCTCGGCCTTGTCGATCTGGCGTTGGTCGATGCCGTCCTCGGCTTCAAGGTGCAGGTCCATCACGTACGGCAACACGCCGACCACCGGTTTGCCGGTGCGTTGTTCCAGCCAGTCGAGGCCCGGTTGCAGCAAGGCGATATCGCCGCGAAAGCGGTTGATGATGAAGCCTTTGACCCGCGCCTGTTCGCTCGGTGAAAGCAATTCCAGGGTGCCGACCAAATGCGCAAACACGCCGCCGCGATTGATGTCGGCGATCAGCAGCACCGGGCAATCCACCGCCTCGGCAAAGCCCATGTTGGCAATGTCGCCGGCGCGCAGATTGATCTCCGCCGGCGAACCGGCGCCTTCGACCATTACCAGCGGATACGCAGCGCTGAGTCGCTCGTGCGAGGCGAGCACCGCTTGCATCGCGATGGCCTTGTAATCGTGATAGGCGACGGCGTTCATCGTCGTCACCGCGCGGCCATGAATGATCACTTGCGCGCCGGTGTCGCTGTTGGGCTTGAGCAGCACCGGGTTCATGTCGGTGTGCGGCTCGAGACCGGCCGCTTGCGCCTGCACTGCCTGCGCGCGGCCGATCTCGCCGCCGTCAGCGGTGACTGCGCTGTTGAGCGCCATGTTCTGCGGTTTGAACGGCACCACCGCCACACCCTGGCGGGTGGCCCAGCGGCACAACGCCGTCACCAGAGTGCTTTTGCCAGCATCGGACGTGGTGCCTTGCACCATCAGCGTGGTCATGGATTGTCCTTGGTGAAAGCTTGCAAAGCCTGTTCGAGGCGCAACTCTTGCGCGGCATCGGCCGGCAGGCCGAAACGCACACTGCTGTTGTGGCTGAACAGGCGCAGGAGGATGCCGCGCCGGGCGAGGAATTCGTGCAGCGCTTCGGCGTGCTCGGTGATCAGCCACTGAAACAGCGCGCAGCCGCCCTGCGGTGCAAAACCGCAACGTGTCAGCAACGCCGCCAGCCGTTCGCTCGCTTCATCGCTGCGAATCCGCTGACGGGTATGGCCCTCGGTGTCTTGCAGGCACGCCGTACCGAGCACCCGCGTCGGCCCGCTCACCGCCCACGGCCCGACCTGTTCGGCGAGCAGTTTGAGCAACTTGCGCTCGCCCAGAACGAAACCGAGGCGCACCCCGGCCAGACCGAAAAACTTGCCGAACGAACGCAACACCACCAGCCCGACCTGATGCGCATAGGGCGCCAGGCTCAGTTGCGGCGTGTTGTCCATGAACGCTTCATCGACCACCAGCCAGCCGCCGCGTTGCGCCAGCCGCGCATGCCAGTCGAGCAGGCGCGCCGGGGTCAGGCTGAGGCCGGTCGGGTTGTTCGGATTGACCACCACCAGCACATCAAGACTGTCGAGAAAGAATTCGACTTCCTGCTCGAGCACTTCACGGACAATGTAACCGCTGCGCCGCCACGCTTCGGCATGCTCGGCATAGCACGGCGACAACACGCCGACCTTGCCGGCCCGGCGCAGACGCGGCAGCAACTGGATGGCCATTTGCGAGCCGGCGACCGGCAGCACCTGCGCGGCACCGTAGTAATCGCAGGCGGCCTGTTCCAGACCGTCATCGGTTTCCGGCAAGCGCGCCCAGGCGCGTAGCGGGATTTCCGGGATCGGGAACGGCCATGGCGCGAGGCCGCTGGACAGGTCGAGCCAGTCGGCTTCGGCAATCCCGTAATCGAGTGCAGCCTTGCGCAACCGGCCACCGTGCTCAAGCATAAAATTCCGCCCCCAGGCAAAGCATCAGCAGCCACAACCATACGCCGCGCTGGACCAATTGCCAGCCACGGTCGATGGAATCAGCATCGGCCGGCGCACCTTCGCCCAGTTGCGGGCGCTCATGCAGTTCGCCGTGATAGATCGCCGGGCCACCCAACTCGACGCCCAGCGCACCGGCACCAGCCGCCATCACCGGGCCGGCGTTGGGGCTGTCCCACTGCGGCGCCTGGGTGCGCCAGCATTTGAGCGCGAGGCGGGTTTTGCCCAGTAGCGCGTAGGTCAATGCCACCAGACGCGCAGGAATGTAGTTCAACACGTCGTCGATTTTCGCCGCCGCCCAACCGAAACGCTCGAAGCGTTCGTTGCGATAACCCCACATCGCATCAAGGGTATTGCTCAAGCGATACAGGACCACGCCCGGAGCGCCGGCGACGACAAACCAGAACAGCGCAGCGAACACTGCATCGCTGCCGTTCTCCAGCACCGACTCGGTGGCGGCGCGGGCCACGGCGTTGCTGTCCAGTTCATTGGTCTGGCGGCTGACCAGATAGCCGACGCGCTTGCGTGCCTCGTCCAGATCATCGGCGCGTAACGCAGCCGCGACCGGCGCGACATGCTCGCCGAGGCTGCGCATGCCGAGGGCGCAATACAGCGCGAGAATCTCGATAAGCCAGCCGACATAGGGCGCCCAGGAAAATGCGGTGGCGAGCAAGGTCAGCGGCAGTACCGCGATAACCCACGCGGTCACGCCATGGCTGCGCCAGCCACGACCGCCGGCGTTGAAGCGTTGCTCGATGCGCCCGGCAAAATTGCCGAACGCCACCAGCGGATGCCAGCGTTTCGGTTCACCGAGCAGCGCATCCAGCGCTACCGCGGCGACACTCAGCAACGCCACACTCATTGACTCACTCCCCAATAATTTTCGTACAGCAACTCGTTGAGCGGCCGCGCCTGCGCCCAGCCTTCAAGCACCAGCATCGGCGCCGGATAGAATTCCCTGACCGGGCCCAGACACAACACCGCCAGCGGCTTGGCACCGGCCGGCAACTTGAGCAAATCCGCCAAGGCTTGCGGTTCGAACAGCGAGACCCAGCCCATGCCCAGGCCCTCGGCACGGGAGGCCAGCCACAGGTTCTGGATCGCGCAGGACAACGAGGCCATGTCCATTTCCGGCAACGTGCGCCGACCGAAGATGTGCTTTTCGCGATCATCCATCAGCGCCGCGACCAGCACTTCTGCGCAATCGTTGATGCCTTCGACCTTGAGCTGCATGAACTCATCGCTGCGCTCGCCGAGGGCCTCGGCGGTGCGGATGCGCTCTTCTTCCACCAGATCGCGGATCTGCCCGCGCAGAGCGCGATCGCTGATGCGGATGAAGCGCCACGGCTGCATCAGGCCGACGCTCGGCGCTTGATGAGCGGCCTCGAGCAGACGGCGCAGCAGCTGCGGCTCGACGCTGCCGCCGGTGAAGTGGCGCATGTCGCGGCGTTCGGCGATGGCCTTGTAGACCGCTGCGCGTTCGGCTTCGGAGAATGTGTTGTCGGTCATGGCCCCATCGCTGGCAAGCCAGCTCCCACAGTGGGCGGTGCAATACCTGACGAAACGCAATCCCCTGTGGGAGCTGGCTTGCCAGCGATGGCGGTCTCAAGGCCGGGCGCAAACAGCGCAGCGACAGCCACAGGATTCGACGGGAAATAAAAGTGCACATAGGAAGCCGTCATCCGCCCCTCGCGATAAACCGCCTCAGCGCCGCGCCCGCCATTGGGACTCAGCCCACGGGCAATCGGCGTCAGCTCGGTGGTGGTCAGCGAATGGTGATAGGTATGCCCCCGCAAGGAACCTTCCGGCAGCTCAACCGCCTGCAACGCCAACGCCGCGAGACGCTTCTGCATCACCGCCTCGCCCTTGAGCAAACCGACCAGCTCAGCACGGGTGCCTTCCACGTCGGTCAGCGAATCCAGTAGATAAAGCATTCCGCCACACTCGGCGAGCAACGGCTTGCCCGCCGCATGGTGCGCGCGGATCGCCGCCAGCATTGAGGCGTTTTGCGCCAGCGCGACGTGATGCAGTTCCGGATAACCGCCCGGCAGATACAGGCTGTCCGCCTCGGGCAATCGGGTGTCGCGAATCGGCGAGAAAAACTGCAGTTCGGCGCCCATCGCCCGCAGCAGATCGAGACTGGCGCCATAGGTGAAGGCAAAGGCTTCATCGCGGGCAACGGCGATGCGCACACCTTTTAATAGAGGCTCTGCGGCGATGAGGTCAGGCGCGGCGAATTCAACGGCGGGTGGCAGCGCGACCTCGCAACTGCTGGCCAGCGCATCGGCGGCCGCGTCGAGGCGCAGATCCAGATCATTCAATTCGCTGGCCTGAACCAGGCCGAGGTGGCGGCTCGGCAATTCGATACCGGTTTCGCGGGACAGCGCACCGTACCAGCGCAGACCTTCGGTGAGGCTGCCTTCGAGCAATTGCGCATGGCGCAAGGTGCCGACGCGGTTGGCCAGCACGCCAGCGAAC
This sequence comes from Pseudomonas sp. RG1, assembly GCF_025910115.1. Classification (NCBI taxonomy): domain Bacteria; kingdom Pseudomonadati; phylum Pseudomonadota; class Gammaproteobacteria; order Pseudomonadales; family Pseudomonadaceae; genus Pseudomonas; species Pseudomonas sp. RG1. Next base: position 88,144 of record NZ_JAPCIK010000015.1, on the reverse strand, counting down.
GGCAAGTCCGGCTGATACTTCGCCAGGCCCAGCGCCAAGGCGCCAAAGGTCTGCGCCATGGCGGTGCCGTCGATCACGCCGAGCACCGGCACACCGAAGTGGCGCGCCAGATCAGCGCTGGATGGCGTGCCGTCGAACAGGCCCATCACGCCTTCAATCAGAATCAGATCAGCCTCGGCGGCGGCTTCCCACAACAGGCGGCGACTTTCCTGCTCGCCGACCATCCACATGTCCAGTTGATACACCGGCGCACCGCTGGCGCGCTCGAGGATCATCGGGTCGAGAAAGTCCGGCCCGCATTTGAATACGCGCACCTTGCGCCCCTGGTTGCGATGCAAACGGGCGAGTGCAGCGGTGACGGTGGTCTTGCCCTGACCGGAGGCCGGCGCGGCGATCAACACCGCCGGGCAGTGACGTGGTTGCTTCAAAGTTCGACGCCTTTCTGCGCTTTGATCCCGGCCTGGAAGGCGTGCTTGAGCATGCCCATCTCGGTGACCGTGTCGCCCATCTCGATCATTTCCGGCTTGGCGCCGCGACCGGTGACCACCACGTGTTGCATCGGCGGACGCGCCTGCAAATCGCTGAGCACCTGATCGAGATCGAGGTAGCCGTGCTTGAGGGCGATGTTCAATTCGTCGAGCACCACCAGACCGATCGAAGGGTCGCGCAACAATTCGCGGGAGACTTCCCAAGCGGCGGTCGCCGCGGCGATGTCGCGCTGACGATCCTGGGTTTCCCAGGTGAAGCCTTCGCCCATGACGTGGAAACGCACCTGCTCGGGAAAGCGGCGGAAAAACAATTCTTCGCCAGTGCTGTTGCGGCCCTTGATGAACTGCACCACGCCGCACTGCATGCCGTGGCCCATTGCGCGGGCGAGCATGCCGAATGCCGAGCTGCTCTTGCCTTTGCCGTTGCCGGTCAGCACCAGCACCAGGCCACATTCGTCGGGCGAGTTGGCGATGCGTTCGTCGATCACGGCTTTCTTGCGCTGCATGCGCGCCAGATGGCGTTCGTCACGCTCGGGGGAATCAGTCATGGGGGGAGCTCTCCGTTGAGGCTGGATAACGGCGGGCAGGCACAAGAATAGACGGCAAAAAGCCTGGCATCGCCCACCGTGATGCCGCTGAGATGATCAGGCCGGTCTCCGGGCTCATGAGCGGCGTTTCGCCGGACTGCGCGCCTTCCCGCTTCTTTCGAGGCAGTGGCTCAAGGCGCAGTTTTCACTCATTTACCGTTGCGGGGGCAGCGCCGGGATCGTCGTGGCTTCGCTTGAAGACCACCCTCACCGGCTTCCCTGTTTCACTCTGTCGACGCGGGGCCACAGAGCACCTGAAACAAGCGGCGAAGGTTAGAGGGTTGGGGGTGGAGCGTCAATTGAAGAGGCGCTTTGCGCGCGAATAACTGCCGCTGATCAAATGTGCAGCGGCAATCTTGTGCCAGACTGTGACAAGTGATATCAAAGAGCCATGCTTTTTCCAAAAAAGCCCACTACAACAATAAGGATGACGACGATGCAAGGCATGATCATCAGCAACCCGCGCCTGGAATTCCTGCGCCCGGTGCTGGAACGCTGGTTTGACTGTATCGATCGCTACAACACCGTTCGCGGCGACAACGACACGCCGTACTGGCACGACGAAAAAGCCAATCTCGGCCTGCTCGCGGCAGCGGCGTGGATGGCTGAAATGGTCACGCTGAACGACACCGCCACGCGCAAACAGAACGAAGAAGGCGAACGCAATGCCCGCGCCGATCTGTTGATTGCCGGCGCCGAAGACCGCGCATTCATTCAGGCCACGCAACGCTGGCCACGGGTCAACAACCTCAACCTGACCCAGGCCCTGCTCGACATCACCGTCGATGCCAAGCGCATCAGCTACGCCAGCGATCTCAAGCTCGGCTGCCTCTTTGTTGCTCCGCAAAAACCTCAGCACAGCGCCAGCCCCGAAGAATTGCAGGACATGGTTGACGACCTGCAAAAGGAACACACCTGCGCCGTGGCCTGGTATTTCCCCTACGCCTATCGCAAATTGCACAGCGACGCGGGCAACTATCATCCGGGCATCGCCGTGCTGTTCAAGGAAGCCCGCGGCTGAGCAGTTGAACCATCGGGCCTGCGCCCTCCTCTATGTTTAGGAATGCATTCATAGGGAAGATCAGCAATGCGCAAGGCCCCACTCGCTCTTATCATCGCCGTCGCTGGCGGGCTCGCTGCCTGCGGTGAAACCTCCAGCCTGCAAGTCTCCGACGGCACCGGTCCGTCACCGAAACTGCCCGAACCGAACAAGACGCTGATCCCGACAGTGAACATCGCCCCGGCGGTGGGCTGGCCGGACGGCGCGAAACCGACCGCAGCGGCCGGCACCCAGGTCGCGGCGTTTGCCGAAGGCCTCGATCACCCGCGCTGGCTCTATGTACTGCCCAACGGCGATGTGTTGGTGGCGGAAACCAACGCGCCGCCCAAGCCCGATGACAGCAAAGGCATTCGTGGCTGGGTGATGAAGAAAGTCATGGGCAAGGCCGGCGCCGGCGTGCCCAGCCCGAACCGCATCACCCTGTTGCGTGATGCCGACCACGATGGCGTCGCAGAAACCCGTACGGTGTTCCTGCAGAACCTCAACTCGCCGTTTGGCATGACGCTCGTCGGCAACGATTTGTACGTAGCCGACACCGACCGCCTGCTGCGCTTCAACTACGAGCCGGGCGCCACCGAGATCAAGACCCAACCGATCAAAGTCGTCGACTTGCCCGGCGGCACGCTGAATCACCACTGGACCAAGAACGTCATCGCCAGCAAAGACGGCAACAAGCTCTACGTCACCGTCGGCTCGAACAGTAACGTTGGCGAAAACGGTCTGGATCAGGAAGAAGGCCGCGCGGCGATCTGGGAAGTCGATCGTGCGACCGGCAATCATCGGATCTTTGCTTCGGGCATTCGCAACCCCAACGGCCTCGCCTGGGAACCTACCAGCGGCGCATTGTGGACAGCGGTCAACGAGCGTGACGAAATCGGCAGCGATCTGGTGCCGGACTACATAACCTCGGTCAAGGACGGCGGCTTCTATGGCTGGCCGTTCAGCTACTACGGCCAGCACGTCGATGTGCGGGTCAAACCGCAGAATCCTGATCTGGTGGCCAAGGCCATCGCGCCGGATTACGCTGTCGGCCCACACACCGCATCCTTGGGTCTGACTTTCGCCGAGGGCAACAGCCTGCCGGCGCAATTCAAGGAAGGCGCATTCATTGGCCAGCACGGCTCGTGGAACCGCAAACCGCACAGTGGCTACAAGGTGATTTTCGTGCCGTTCACTGGCGGCAAGCCGACCGGGCAACCGGTAGATGTGCTGACCGGTTTCCTCGACAAGGACGAGAACGCGCTGGGCCGCCCAGTGGGCGTGGTCATCGATCAGCAAGGTGGCTTGCTGGTGGCGGATGATGTCGGGAACAAAGTGTGGCGTGTGTCGGCCACGAAGTGATGTTGAATGTGACTTGAAACAACTGTGGGAGCGAGCCTGCTCGCGAATGCGTAGTGTCAACCTCCATTGAATTGGCTGATACACCGCTTTCGCGAGCAGGCTCGCTCCCACATTAGAATGTATGCGATTTTTACTACGGGTTATGCGCCAGCTGCCCCGGCTGCAACACTCGCTTGGCGCTCAGATACGCCTTCTGCCAATAAGCCTTCGACAGGCTATCGAGCTTGACCGTGCCGCCCGTGGCCGGTGCATGCACGAAGCGACCCTCGCCGACGTAAATCCCCGCATGACTGACCTGCGAGCCGCCATTGGTGGCGAAGAAAATCAGGTCGCCGGTCTGCAAGCCTTCCTTGCCGACATTCGGCGCCTGCATGACGATCATTTCGCGGGTCGAGCGTGGCAGCGAAATTCCCGCCGCGTCGCGGTAGACGAAACCGATCAGACCACTGCAATCGAAACCGGAATCTGGCGTGTTGCCGCCCCAGCGATACGGCGTGCCGACCAGGCCGAGGGCGCGGAACAGCACGTCTTCAGCAACGGGGGAAAAAGCCTGGGAGGGAGCGAACACGATCGGCGCGCGAACCACGGGGGCTGGCGGCGGTGTGCGGCTGGCGCAGGCGCTGAGCAGCGCGGCGCAAAGGATCAAGGTGAGGCGGGCCGACATCGTCATAAGCAGAACATCCTGATCTGGCTGCGGCTTTCTCTGCCGAATGGACAGAAACAAAACCGCCTGCGTCATCACGCAGGCGGTTTGCCATCAATATAGATTCAGGATTCTAGCGGCTACGCGGCAAACTTCAAGTAAGACTTTAACTTCACCTTGTAAAGTTTAGGTCTACTCCATTGCCGTGCCGTTTTGTCGCCGCGAACGCAGCGACATGCAGTTTACTTGCGAGCGGTGACCACGGTCGGCGCCATGGCGAGTGCGCGCTTGGCTTCGATGAAAGTCTTGCTCCAGTAGCTGTCACCCAGGCTGTCGATGCGAACACCGCCGCTGCGACGACTGCTGGAGTGAATGAACTGGTTGTCACCCAGGTAGATACCGGCGTGACTGACACGACCGCGACGACCATTGGTGGCGAAGAACAGCAGATCACCCGGCTCAAGGTTGCTGCGCGAAACCAGCGGCGCATCAACGTTGATCATTTCGCGAGTCGAGCGCGGCAGGTTCATGCCCGCCTCTTCGCGGAACAGGTAACCGATGAAACCGCTGCAATCGAAGCCGGCTTCAGAGGTACCGCCGAAACGGTAACGGGTACCGATCAGGGACATGCCGCGTTCGAGGATGCTGTCAGCCAGTACAGGAAGCTGATAAGGCTTGCTGCCGTTGAACTGGTTGAGTTCTTTTTCAGTGTCCAGCTCTTCCTGGTAAATAACGGAAGACTGGGCGGTAGCAGAATTCTTGACCTGTTGCGGCGGCTCTTGAACCGGAGAATGAGCAGCACAACCGAATAACAGGGTAACGAGTGCGAGAGGCACGAGGGGTGCGAAGCGCTTTAGCATGGGCACGACCGTGGCTGATAGTTGTAAAGAAGCCGAGACTATGCCCGCTATCGTCCTCATTTGCAAATTCAATCGAACTTTATGTGACTTCCCGGTTTCGCGCTTACATCTAAGCGCGTAACTCGTCTGGCCGGTGAATCGGCGCAAGGACGCGGGTTTTCTGGCGCCTGAAAGCTGGCAAAAGCCCACTACTACCAGCCCAGAGTTTCCTTGAGGAAGGGAATGGTCAGCTTGCGTTGCGCTTGCAAGGAAGCCTGATCAAGCTGCTCGAGGAGATCGAACAGCGCGCTCATGCTCCGCGTGCCGCGAGTGAGAATGAAGTGCCCGACTTCATCGGTCAGGTGCAGACCGCGACGGGATGCGCGCAATTGCAGCGCACGCAATTTGTCTTCATCAGAAAGTGGACGCATCTGGAAGATCAGCGCCAGGGTCAGGCGGGATTTCAGATCGGCCAGCTTCACTGGCAATTCGCGCGGCGAAGTGGACGCGGCGATCAGCAGGCGCCGGCCGCTGTCACGCAGACGATTGAACAGATGAAACATCGCCTCTTCCCAGTCCGCCTTACCAGCAATCACCTGCAAGTCATCCAGGCAGACCAGTTCGTACTGTTCAAGGTTGTCGAGGATTTCCACGCCGCGGTCCATCAACTCGGCCAGCGGCAGATACACCGCCGGTTCGCCCATCTGCTCGAAGCGCAGGCACGCGGCCTGCAACAGATGCGTGCGCCCGACGCCGTGCTTGCCCCACAGGTAGATCAAGCTCTCCGTCCACCCGGCGTCGGCTTCGCAGAGACGCTCGACATAGCCGAGTGCAGCGGCATTGGCGCCTGGGTAGTAGTTGATGAAGGTGGCGTCGTCACGCAGACGCACACCTAGGGGCAGCTGAATCGGTTTCATGCTGACTGAACAGTTCTCAAAGGAACCGTTAGTGGCCTCTGTGTAAAGTTGGCGAAGTTTATACCCGTGAGGCTGAGCGCACAATGCGACAGACCCCAAGCAAAATCAAAGGTTTGCGTTGACGCAGCGGTTTGATGACAGATTCTCTGGCGCCCTCGCTCGAACGAAACGGGGCAGCCCGGCCAAGCGCCGGGCTGGCCCTCGCATCACAGCTCGGGTTCGTCGACGCCGCTGTAGATCCCGGAATCCTTATACAAGTCGTGGACATGACGCACCAGCACCATGATCACCGCCGCCACCGGCAACGCCAGCAGAACGCCGGTGAAACCGAACAGCTCGCCGCCAGCAAGGATCGCGAAGATCACCGCCACCGGGTGCAGGCCGATGCGATCCCCGACCAGCAGCGGCGTCAATACCATGCCTTCCAGTGCCTGACCGACCATGAACACCGCGACAATCCCGACCATCGGGTACAGATCGCCACCGAACTGGAACAATCCTGCGATCAGCGCCGCGCCAATGCCGATGACAAAACCCATGTACGGCACGATCGCCGCAAGCCCGGCAATCAGGCCGATCAACAGCCCCAGCTCGAGACCGACGATCATCAGGCCAGCCGCGTAGATCACCCCCAACGCAACCATCACCAGCAACTGCCCGCGCACGAACGCGCCGAGCACTTCGTGGCACTCGCCCGCCAGCGCAACCACGCGCTCTTCGCGATCACGTGGGAGCAGGCTGCGGATCTTGCCCATCATCACGTCCCAGTCGCGCAGCAGGTAGAAGCTCACCACCGGAATCAGCACCAGGTTTGCCAGCCAGCCGATCAGCGCCAGGCTCGAGGCCGTCGCCTGACTCAGCACCACGCCGACGATGTCGGTGGTCTGGCCCATGTGCTCGCTGATCGCAGCTTTGACCTTATCGAATTTCCAGAAGCCGTCCGACAGCCCCAGTTTCGCTTGCGCCCACGGCACAGCGGTGTGCTGCAACCAGTCGAGCATCTGCGGCGCCAGCTCGTACAGACGCAGCAACTGCTTGGCGAGCATCGGTACCAGCACCAGCATCAACGCCGTGACGATCAAGGTGAACAAGGCAAACACGGCGATCACGCCCCAAGTTCGCGACAGCCCGAGCCGCTCCAGACGATCCACCAGCGGGTCGAACAGATAAGCCAGCAACAACGCGACCAGAAACGGCGTGAGGATCGGGTGCAGCAACCATACAAACGCGCAAAGCAGGACTACCCCACCGAGCCAGAACCAACGCCGCGTATCGGCCATTTACCACTCCTGATGCTTCTATATAAGGAAAGACTTACCAGCGAAACCGCAACGACGGCGCCGCTGCCGGGGTTGGCGCTGCGACCGCAGGCGTACCATCCGCCGCTGGCTGGGCGGGCGCCACCGGGGCCGGCGCTTCGGCCGGCAGTTCCTGCAACTTCGCCAGCGACAATTGCGCGCGCAATTGATCGATGCTGCCATTGACCCGGTAGACGATGCGATCACCCTGCACGCTTTGCAGACGCACGCCGAACGGTTCGAGTAACCGCAGCAGCGCCGCATAATGCTCCAGATTCATGCCCTGCACTTCCAGGGTCTGCTGACCCGATGCGCCGGGCTTGGCGACAAATCGCGGCGCCAGACGCTCGGCCACCGCCAGCATCACCGCATCGGCGACAGCTGCCTGATCGGCGCCCTGTACGCTGCCGGCCTCTTTCTGATCACCGAGCCACAAGCGCCATTTTGCCTGCCACTGCCCGCCCTCTTCGCGCGCGTGCACCGCCAGCAAGGCGTCAGCGTTGTAGCGTTCCGAAGCACTGCGTAGAGGCGCGGGATCAGCGCTTTCCAGCGCCGGTGCGGTGGCGACCAGTTGCTCACTGAGATCAGCCAGTGGCAAACGCAGTGGCAAACCGCGATGTTGTGCGGCCGTGCGCAACGTTGCGGCTGCGGCCTGACCGTCACCGACCAGGCTCGCACCTTCAGTTGAATCGTTCAGCCACCAGCCGAGGATCGACGGTCGACTGGCGCCCCACACCGGCAACCCGGCCCGGCGCAAGGCCTGCTCGGTGGTTGCCGGATCGAAGTCGACTTTCAGCACTTCCGGTGGCCCCGCGTCGAAACCGAACTGGCTGATGATTTGCTGCGGATCCTTGCGAATCGGTGCCAGCCCCGGGTTCTGCGCGGCTTTCGGGTCGCCGGTCAGGCGCAGCACCAGGGTATCGAGCGCCGCCTGCGTGGCGCGATCGCGCTCTTGCGGCGCCTGGCCGTTGACCGGCTGACGCACCTGATACAGGCCTTTGAGGTTTTCGGCATGGCTCGCCAGGCTGACCAGCGTCAGGCAGCCTACAAATAACAATTTACAAAAACGCATGGAAAATTCCCGTCGACAGGAGCGGCTGGAACACGCCGCGTGAACCGTTTGAGCAAGGCTGTGACCCCCACCTCTGGCAAAACATTCACACGGTGGCGGTAAGTTTTTGCACAGTCCTAACGATAGACGGTTAATCGCCACACCTTATACAGGCAGTCATACCCTGCGATTGCAAAAAATTTCCGCCGATATGGCCCTGCCCGTCGGTGCGAGGATGGCCGCTGCCCCTCAAGCCTGATAAAATCGCGCGCCTTCGCAGACCGGCAACAGCCGGGCCCCTCGAAACTCGCGTGAGGCGATCGCCCATCGAGTTCGATGTTCCCGCTGAACTCGGTCGTTACCCCCTGAATCCCCTCCCCTAAAGGCCTGGATCATGAGCAAGCAACCCTCCCTGAGCTACAAGGACGCCGGTGTAGACATCGACGCCGGTGAAGCATTGGTCGAACGCATCAAGAGCGTCGCCAAGCGCACTGCGCGCCCGGAAGTCATGGGCGGCCTGGGCGGTTTCGGCGCCCTCTGCGAAATCCCGGCCGGCTACAAGCAGCCAGTGCTGGTCTCCGGCACCGACGGCGTCGGCACCAAGCTGCGTCTGGCGCTGAACCTGAACAAGCACGACAGCATCGGCATCGACCTGGTCGCCATGTGCGTCAACGATCTGGTGGTGTGCGGCGCCGAGCCGCTGTTCTTCCTCGACTACTACGCCACCGGCAAACTGAATGTCGACACCGCTGCCCAGGTTGTCACTGGCATCGGCGCTGGCTGCGAACTGTCGGGTTGCTCGCTGGTCGGCGGCGAAACCGCTGAAATGCCAGGCATGTATGAAGGCGAAGACTACGACCTGGCCGGCTTCTGCGTCGGCGTCGTGGAAAAGGCGGAAATCATCGATGGCTCGAAAGTCGCCACCGGTGACGCGCTGATCGCCCTGCCATCGTCCGGTCCGCACTCCAACGGCTACTCGCTGATCCGCAAGATCATCGAAGTCTCCGGCGCCGACATCGAAAACATTCAGCTCGACGGCAAACCGCTGACCGACCTGCTGATGGCCCCGACCCGCATCTACGTCAAGCCACTGCTCAAGCTGATCAAGGACACTGGCGCTGTGAAGGCCATGGCCCACATCACCGGTGGCGGCCTGCTCGACAACATCCCACGCGTGTTGCCAAAAGGCGCGCAAGCAGTGGTTGACGTGGCCAGCTGGACTCGCCCGGCCGTGTTCGACTGGCTGCAAGAGAAAGGCAACGTTGATGAAACCGAGATGCACCGCGTATTGAACTGCGGCGTCGGCATGGTCATCTGTGTAGCTCAGGAGCACGTTGAAGTGGCCCTGAACACCCTGCGTGACGCTGGCGAACAGCCTTGGGTCATCGGTCAGATCGCCGTGGCCGCCGAGGGCGCTGCGCAGGTCGAGCTGAAGAACCTCAAGGCTCACTGATGCCAAAGTCCTGTGATGTCGTGGTGCTGTTGTCCGGCACCGGCAGTAACTTGCAGGCTCTGATCGACAGCACGCGGACCGGCGACAGCCCGGTCCGCATCGCTGCGGTGATTTCCAACCGCGCCGACGCCTACGGCCTGCAACGCGCCCGCGACGCGGGTATCGCCACACGCTCGCTGGATCACAAGGCATTCGAGGGCCGCGAGGCCTTCGATGCCGCGTTGATCGAACTGATCGACCAATTCAACCCCAAACTCGTGGTACTGGCCGGCTTCATGCGCATTCTCAGCGCTGATTTCGTGCGCCACTACCAGGGTCGCCTGCTCAACATACACCCGTCGCTGCTGCCCAAATACAAAGGGTTACACACTCATCAGCGCGCGCTGGAGGCCGGCGACACGGAACATGGCTGCTCCGTGCACTTCGTCACCGAGGAACTCGATGGCGGACCACTGGTCGTACAAGCAGTATTACCGGTAGAGTTGCACGACACGCCGCAGAGTCTGGCGCAACGAGTCCACGTTCAGGAACACCTGATCTACCCGATGGCAGTACGCTGGTTTGCCGAAGGCAGGCTGACACTCGGTGACCAGGGTGCTTTACTCGACGGCCAGTTACTCGCCGCCAGCGGCCACTTGATTCGACACTAGGAGATATTATGCGTCGCGCCCTGCTCTTCGCTTGCGCTCTGCTCGCCCTGCCCTTCGCGCAGGCAGCGGACCTTCAACCGTTCTCCGCCAGCTACACCGCCGACTGGAAGCAGCTGCCCATGAGCGGCACTGCCGAACGCAGCCTGACGAAGGAAGCCAACGGCGTCTGGAAACTCAGCTTCAAGGCCTCGATGATGATCGCCAGCCTGACTGAAGAAAGCACCCTGAAGCTGGACAAGGACACGCTGCTGCCGCAGTCCTACCACTTTGAACGTGGCGGTCTGGGCAAAGCGAAAAAAGCTGATCTGGACTTCGACTGGGCCAACAAACTGGTGACCGGCACCGACCGTGGCGACGCGGTGAAAATCCCGCTGAACCGTGGCATGGTCGACAAGTCGACCTACCAACTGGCGCTGCAGCACGACGTTGCCGCCGGCAAGAAAAGCATGAGCTATCAGGTGGTTGATGATGGCGAAGTCGATACCTACGACTTCCGCGTGCTGGGTTCGGAAAAGGTCGACACCAAGGCCGGGCAGATCGACGCGATCAAGGTCGAACGCGTGCGCGATCCGACACAAAGCAAGCGCATCACCGTGCTGTGGTTCGCCAAGGACTGGGATTACCTGCTGGTGCGTCTGCAACAGGTCGAGACTGACGGCAAGGAGTACAACATCATGCTCCAGGACGGTACGGTCAACGGTAAGACTGTCAAAGGCAGCTGATCGACCGCAACAACAAAGAGCCCCGCGAATGCGGGGCTTTTGTTTATCTGTTCGATGATACTGCGCGGCGGCCCTACCCCTCACCCCAGCCCTCTCCCAAGGGAGAGGGAGCCGACCGAGGTGTCTGCCGCTAACCATCGAGCTGAGAAACCGAGTCGAATATGGATTCCAAAGCATCGCAGGATTAGTCCCCTCTCCCTCCGGGAGAGGGTTAGGGTGAGGGGCTTTTGAAGGTCAAACTCACACCGAAAACCGCGCCACCATCCCGTTCAGATCCACCGCCAACTTCGACAATTCCTGACTGGCCGCACTGGTCTGATTGGCCCCTGCCGATGTCTGCATTGCCAGATCACGAATATTCATCAGATTGCGATCCACCTCGCGCGCCACCGCTGCCTGCTCTTCCGAGGCACTGGCGATGACCAGGTTGCGCTCATTGATCAAGGTAAACGCCGAGGCGATTTCCTCCAGGGCCGAGCCTGCGCTCTTCGCCAGCTCGAGGGTCGAGCGCGCCCTTGAGTTGCTCTGCTGCATCGAACTAACCGCCGAATCGGTGCCCTGCTGGATCCCGCCGATCATCTGCTCGATTTCCTGGGTCGACTGCTGGGTGCGATGCGCCAGCGCGCGCACTTCATCCGCCACCACTGCAAAGCCACGCCCGGCATCGCCGGCGCGCGCGGCTTCGATCGCGGCGTTGAGGGCGAGCAGATTGGTCTGTTCGGCGATCGAGCGAATCACGTCCAGCACTTTGCTGATGCCATGAACCTTTTGCGCCAGCGCCTCGACCTGCGCGGCATTGTTGGTGACGTCGCCGGCGAGAAACTCGATCGACGTCACCGTCTGCTGCACTTGCTCGCGCCCTTGCCGGGCGATGCGGTCGGATTCGCGGGAAGCTTCGGACGTGGCCACGGCGTTGTTCGCCACCTCTTCCACCGCTGCTGTCATCTGGTTGACCGCAGTGGCGGCCTGTTCGATTTCCTGACTTTGCTGATGCAAGCCGCGAGTGGCATCTTCGGTGACGCTGCTGAGTTCTTCGGCGGCCGAGGCCAACTGGGTCGACGACTCGGAAATGCGCCGGATCGTGTCGCGCAGATTGTGCTGCATGCTTTTCAGCGCTTGCAGCAGGCGCGCCGGCTCGTCTTTGCCAGTGATGTGAATGTCACCGGTCAAATCCCCACCGGCCACCACTTCGGCCACGCTGAGCGATTGCGACAACGGCACGACAATGCTGCGCGTCAGCAGCAACGCCAGGCCGACGGTAATCAGCGCGGCCATGGCGATCATTACTGCGACCCACAGCCGCGATTGCTTGAAGACCAAGCGCGCTGCTTCAGTGGCGAGACCGGCATTCTGTTTATTCAACTCGACCAGCTCACGCAAAGTGGCGGCGATTTCATCGGCCAGCGGGCTCATCTGATCATTGAGAATCGTCGCAGCCTCAGCGACCCGATTCTGTGCCGACAGCTGTAGGACTTGTGCCTGAAGCTCAAGGTATTTGTGCTCGGTGCCCTTGAAGCGTTCGAACAATACGCGCTCTTCAGGCAGCACGATCAGACCGTCATAACGCTGCTGCGCTTCGCTCAAGCCACTGCGCAGCTCGTCGAGCTTGGCGACATTCTGCTCCAGTGCCTTGGGGTCACGGTTGAGTAACAGGCGCATGGTCAGTGCGCGCAGGCGCAGCATGTCCTGACTCATCTCACCCACCGCCATCACGCTTGGCAGCCAGTTGTTGTCGACTTCATCGGACTGCGCACGCATGTTCGACATTTGCAGCAAGGCGAACGCGCCAAGGGCGAACACCATCAGGGCCAGCAGGCCAAAACCGAGACCGGCACGCGGGGCAATATTGAGACTACGGATATTCATCACTCTGGCTCCTTCCAAAAGCGCTGCATCAGCCTGCAGCGGGTTGCTTTAGAAGGTATCGGCATTGCCCTGAAATTGCGTAAGACGAAAAAGCGATAGGCAGACGAGCGGCTAGTCCGAACCCGTGGCTTTGACGTTTCAGCGCGGAGCAGCGGATTTTTCTGTGTTGCGCGGCAATATTGCCAGGAAGTTATCCCGCGCGACTTTGCGCGCCACCGCTTCCGGCAGCGCATCGAGAAACGGCTTGTAGCTGTGCATTTCCTGACCGAGTTTGTTGAACCGTCCTACCACGTCGGAGCCGAGCATGAAGCGCTCGGGATACTTTTCCACCAGCGCCAGCCATTCGGCGCGGGGCTTGCCCTGCTCGTCCAGCAAGTACGGCGTGAGCATGCTCCACGACAGGTCGATAAACAGATTTGGATAAGCCTCAAGCATGCGCGTCAGGGTCGGCAGGAGAAAAGGCAATTGCGTTTGATGCCGATGGATCTCGGCGCTGGTGCCGGCATGCGCCCAGATGAATCGCGTGTGCGGATGATTGCGCAGCGGCTCTTCGACCTCCTTCAGGTACAGCGGATTTTTCTCACGCTTGGAAGTGATGTTGGAATGCAGCATCACCGGCAGATCATTTTCCGCGGCGAGGTGATAGATCTTGGTCATCGCCTCGTTGTTGGCCCGGGGTGTGTCGCCGGAGGTCAGCGCGGTCAGGTCATCGTGCCGGGTGAACACCTCGCCAATGCCCTGCCAAAGTCCCGGGTACAGGTCGAGCATGCGCTGAATGTGCGCGGCGGAATTCTTGTCATTGGGATTGAAGCCGGACAGGAATGGATGAAAGTACTGGCGCTGCTCCGGCGCCAGTTTCTGCACCGCATCGGCAATGATCACATCGGTGGCGCTGTACCAATAGGCATCGGCGTCATCGCCGGCGTAATAACGCGGGCGCTTGGGTTCGTCTTCATGCCATTTCTTCGCCACGGGAATACCGGAAATCATGACGTGCTCGATGGAATTGTCCTTCATGGCCGTGAGCAGTTTCTGCATGCCGGCGCTTTCCTGGAAAAAATCCACGTAATGCAGGTGCGCATCGCTGTAGGTGTATTCGCGGGCACTGGCGCTGCCAGCGAACAGCAGCAGACAGGCAAGACTCAGACGAGACAAGGACACAAGTAATCTCCGGCAGATGGGCATAGCCTAGACCGCGCCCGAACGACAAGGGTTCATCCCTGCCGAAAAGCGGAACGCCCACTGCCGGGAATGCTCTATAACTGCAAGGTCTGCTTTGATCGAACGATTTTTCCTGCCGCCTGTGAGGTTTCCATGACTGTTACCGTCAATACCGTCTCTGCCGAAGGTTTTCGTCACACCGTCCAGATCGACGACCACGAATTGTTTGCCGATGTACCGAAAACCGCCGGAGGTGAAGGCACCGCGCCAGAGCCACACGATTACTTCGACGCTGCGCTGGGCGCCTGCAAAGCGCTGACCGTGAAGATGTATGCGAAGAAAAAAGACATCCCGCTGACCGGCGTGGGAGTCGAGGTAAAGCGCGACAACAGCCAGGAGCAGAAAGGCAAATACGCCCTGCATGTCACCCTTACGCTCAAAGGCGTACTCACCGACGCCCAGCGCGAGGAACTGCTGCGTGTGGCCGATCGCTGCCCGATTCACAAATTGATGACCACCAGCGAAGTCAGCATCGAAACTCACTCACCACAAGGCTTCGACAGCCAATAATCCTCCTGATGCCAGCGGCGGGTTATGCTTCTGGCATCACCCGCTCAGCCTGGAATGCACCATGGACACGCCACTCCTGATCATCCGCCCGCGCGCCGAAGACGTCGAAGGCCAGCCGATCCTGCGCCCGCTGCCGTCAGCCAAATGCCGCAATGTCGGGCCTTTCGTGTTTTTCGACCACATGCTCGAAACGATTTATCCGACGGGCAAAGGTATGGACATCCGACAGCATCCGCACATTGGTCTGTCGACGCTCACCTACTTGTTCGAAGGGCAATTGCAGCACAAGGACAGTCTGGGCTCCGATCAAGTGGTCGGCGCCGGCGATGTCAGCTGGATGACCGCTGGCAGCGCCATCGCCCACGTCGAGCGTACGCCTGCGCCACTGCTCGCCGAGACCTTCACCCTGCATGGCCTGCAAGTCTGGCTGGCCTCGCCCAAGGCGCACGAACAGGGCCCGGGGCATTACAGCCATCACCCGGCAGCGACGTTGCCGCTCAGCGATAACCTTGGCGTGCAGATTCGCATGATTGCCGGGTCAGGCTTTTGCCTGGAATCGCCGGTGCCGGTGCTTTCTCCTACGTTGTATGCGGAAGTGAAGATGCAGACCGCGACCACATTGCTGATTCCGACCGAGCATGAAGAACGCGCGGTGTATGTGTTGAGCGGTGATGCGCAGTTGAATGGCGAGGCGATCGAGCCGCATGCGCTGGTGGTGTTGCCAGCCGGCGAAGAGATGAGCCTGTTTGCCGAAAGCGATGTGCACGCAGTGGTGTTCGGCGGCGCGGCGCTGGACGGTCCGAGGCGGATCAACTGGAATTTTGTTGCAAGCGATCCGGCGGCGATTGATGAGGCACGGCGCAAGTGGGCGGCCAAGGATTGGCCGACGGTGCCGGGGGAAGTCGAGCGGATAGAACTACCGCGCTAGGCCGCTTACCCTCACCCCAGCCCTCTCCCAGAGGGAGAGGGCTGGGGTGAGGTGTCTTGCGTTATACATCGACCTGAAAAATCTCGGCGATTATGGATTCGCCTATTCACGTTCAGGTCGACGCCACTCCCGAGCCCCCCCAATCAGTCCCCTCTCCCTCCGGGAGAGGGCTAGGGTGAGGGGCTTTTCGCTTTTAATCGTTGAACACTTCATCCAACAGATCATGCATCGACTTGAACGCGCGCTTGGCGGTCTTTTCGTCGTACATCATCTTGCCCGGTACGTTGGCATGCGGATCGGTAAACGAGTGCACCGCACCGCCGTAGCTGAGCAGTTGCCAGTCGACCTTAGCCGCGTTCATTTCCTCTTCGAACGCTGGCAGTTGCTCCTTCGGCACCAACGGATCGGATGCGCCATGCAGCACCAGCACCGAGCCCTTGATGTTCTGCGCATCCGCCGGGTTCGGCGAATCCAGCGTGCCGTGGAACGACACCGCCGCTTTTACCGGCGCGCCGGTGCGGGCCAGGTCCAGCGCACAGCAACCACCGAAGCAGAAACCGAACACCGCCAGTTTCGAAGTATCCACCGTGGCTTCGCCCTGGCTCTGCAATTGCTCGAAAGCCACTTGCAGACGTTTGCGCAACAGCGCGCGGTCGTCCTTGAGCGGCATCATCGCTGCCAGCGCCTCATCAGCGTTCTGCGGACGCACGCTCTGGCCGTAGACATCCGCGATCAGCACCACGTAACCCTTGGCCGCTACCGCTTTGGCAATGTCTTCGGCACCGGCGCTGACGCCCATCCAGTTCGGCGCCATCAGCAAACCCGGGCGCGCAGCCTTGTGCTCGGCGTCGAACGCCAGGCGACCTTCATAGGCCTGGCCGTCAATCTGATAGACCACGGAACGTACAGTGACTTGGCTCATTTCTGACTCCTGATTGAGTAAACACCAGAACGAAAAAACCCGCCGAAGCGGGTTTTTCCTACAACGTGATCAAACCGACAGTTCAACCAGCAGCTTGTTCAGCCGGCGCACGTAAGCGGCCGGATCCTTCAAGCTGTCGCCAGCCGCCAGGGCGGCCTGATCGAAGAGGATGTGCGAAAGGTCGCCAAAACGCTCTTCGCTCTGCTCGCCATCGAGTTTCTCGATCAGCGGGTGGCTCGGGTTGAATTCGAAGATCGGCTTCGAATCCGGGACTTTCTGCCCGCTGGCTTCGAGGATCTGGCGCATTTGCAGGCCCAGGTCCTGTTCGCCGATGGCCAGAATGGCCGGCGAATCGGTCAGACGATGAGATACGCGGACTTCAGCCACGGAATCACCCAGCGCAGTTTTCAGACGCTCGACCAGGCCTTCTTTGGACTTGGCGACTTCTTCTGCGGCTTTCTTGTCCTCTTCCGAGTCCAGGTTGCCCAGATCGAGGTCACCGCGCGCCACGTCGACAAACGTCTTGCCGTCGAATTCGCTGAGGTAGCTCATCAGCCACTCGTCGATGCGATCGGTCAGCAGCAGCACTTCGATGCCTTTCTTGCGGAAGACTTCCAGGTGCGGGCTGTTCTTGACCTGCGCGTAGGTTTCGCCGGTGAGGTAGTAGATCTTGTCCTGACCTTCCTTGGCGCGGGCCAGGTAGTCAGCCAGACCGACAACCTGCTCGCCGTCGTCGCCCTGGGTCGATGCGAAACGCAGCAGACCGGCAATTTTCTCTTTGTTGGCGAAGTCTTCTGCCGGGCCTTCTTTCATGACCTGACCGAAGCTTTTCCAGAAGCCTTTGTATTGCTCAGGCTCGTTCTTCGCCAGTTTTTCCAGCATGTCGAGCACACGCTTGGTCAGCGCGGTTTTCATCGAGTCGATGATCGGGTCTTTCTGCAGGATCTCACGCGACACGTTCAGCGACAGGTCGTTGGAATCGACCACACCTTTGATGAAGCGCAGGTACAGCGGCAGGAACGACTCGGCCTGATCCATCACAAACACACGCTGCACGTACAGCTTCAGGCCTTTCGGCGCTTCACGCTGGTACAGGTCGAACGGCGCGCGGGCCGGCACGTACAGCAGCGAGCTGTACTCAAGCTTGCCTTCAACCTTGTTGTGGCTCCACGACAGCGGATTTTCGAAGTCGTGAGCGATGTGTTTGTAGAACTCCTGGTATTCCTCGTCTTTGACTTCAGTGCGCGGACGGGTCCACAGGGCGCTGGCACGGTTGACGGTTTCCCATTCAACGGCCGGAGCCTCTTCGCCTTCGGCCGGAGTGACTTCCTTCGGCAGTTCGATCGGCAAAGCGATGTGGTCGGAGTACTTCTTGATGATGTTGCGCAGACGCCAGCCATCAGCGAATTCGTCTTCACCGGACTTCAGATGCAGGACGATGCGGGTGCCGCGCTCTGGCTTGTCGATAGTGGCGACTTCGAACTCGCCCTCGCCTTTCGACGACCAGTGCACGCCTTCGCTGGCATCGGTGCCGGCGCGACGGCTGTAAACATCAACCTTGTCGGCAACGATGAAGGCCGAGTAGAAGCCGACACCGAACTGGCCGATGAGGTGCGAATCTTTCTTCTGATCGCCGGACAGGTTTTTCATGAAGTCGGCGGTGCCGGATTTGGCGATGGTCCCCAGGTGGGTGATCACATCGTCACGGTTCATGCCGATACCGTTGTCTTCGAGGGTGACGGTCTTGGCGTCCTTGTCGAAGCTCACACGGATTTTCAGGTCAGCGCCACCTTCGAGCAACTCCGGCTTGGCCAGGGCTTCGAAGCGCAGCTTGTCGACAGCGTCAGAGGCGTTCGAGATCAATTCGCGAAGGAAAATTTCCTTATTCGAATACAGCGAATGGATCATGAGGTGCAGCAGCTGCTTTACCTCGGTCTGGAAGCCCAGGGTTTCCTTTTGAGTTTCCACACTCATGGTCATCAAACTCCAATCAGATGGCAGTGGCCGCGACCCGAAATGGTCTGCGGCGGGTTGTCATCTGAGTTGGGGGCGCTGTTCAGGATTTCAAGGGCTCATCAATTTTGAAGTGCGCGCGAGCGGTGGCGATCGGTTCGGCCTCGGTACTCTGCCAGGCAGTTACCGCTACGTTAGCGACGCGACGGCCCTGACGGCAGACCTGACACCTGGCCCAAGTGTCCCGAAACTGCCCGGCGCGCAGGTAATCGAGGGAAAAATCGATGATCTTCGGCACACCCGGCGTGCGGGTGAAAATCAGCAAATGCAGGGCTGCGGCCAGCTCCATGAAGCCGGCAATCACGCCACCATGGATCGCCGGCAATAAAGGGTTACCAATGTTGTCCTTGTTCGCCGGCAGCTTGAACAAGAGCTCATCACCAACCCGCGAACATTCGATACCGATCAGCCCGGCATAAGGAATCAGTGCCAGCAGCGGCGTGTAATCGCCCTGTGCATGGGCCTGTTGCAGCTGCTCCCTGAGATCGTTGCTCATTGGCTCGCTCCCTTGATCGCGCCCGCGAAACCTTTGCTGCCCTTCAGACCGATGCCCATGCGCATGAATGTGCCGACGACGTGGGCAATCGGTTGCTCGGGATCGTCCTGGTAGGCAAAACCACGGGCAAAGATCACGTCGGTGGTGACGCGATAGCACTGGGCAAAGCCGTACACCGCTTTGTTCGGTTCAGCGGCGTGCATGTAGTCGATGCGCAGATCGAGGGTCGGACAGACTTCGAACTCCGGCAGCACGCACAAGGTCGACATGCCGCATGCAGTGTCCATCAATGAAGTGATGGCACCGCCGTGGATGACTCCGGTTTCGGGATTGCCGACGATTTTTTCGCTGTACGGCAGGATCACCGTCAGCCCTTCGCTGGAGGCACTGTGCACCTGCAGACCGAGGACCTGACAGTGGCGCAATGCCGATAAAAAGCGCGTCGCGCGCTCAAAAACGGGGTTTTCGGCCATGTGATAATTACTCGCGTTTGGGCCTTGTGCCAGTATTGAGAAAAGCGGCAAAAGTTCCGTGATAAAACAAACTTATATATCTGAAACAATTGAGGAACTTAACCCGTAGCGCCGAGTTCTTAAGGCCAGTAGTTATTTTCCATAAGGAGATACACCCCATGCGTAAGACTTTAGCTATTGCCTTGATGTTGACCGCTTCCCTCGGTCTCGCTGCCTGCGATAAAAAATCCGAGGACAAAGCTCAAGATGCCAACCAACATGCTGAGCAAGCTCAGCAAGACATGAACAAAGCTCAGGATAAAGTGAACGACGCAGCAAAAGAAAACGCCGAAGCTGCCAAAGCTCAGGCTGAATCGAACGCCGCTGCTCAAGAAGAAGCCGCCAAAAAGCAATAAGCTTTCTGGTGTGAAAGAAAACCCGCCATGTGCGGGTTTTCTTTTGCCTGCGATTTACCGGTTAGAGCAACACGGTTCTAAAAGTCGGACTAATCATCAGCAACAACGAACAGATGAAGCCAACTAGCCACATCAGGCTGCGCAACTTCGCCAGATCGGCCAGATAGAACCACAGATAGAACACTCGCGAGATCACGAAGATGATCGCCAGCGCATCGATCAGCCAACCCGCGGTTTGCGTGGTGTGCGCCATCAGCACGCCGACAGCGAAGAGGATGAAGGCTTCAATGCTGTTCTGATGGGCCGCCAGCGCCCTCGCACCGAAGCCGGTCAACTGCGCCTGCTGCTGCCGCGGCAAGTGATTGTCATACCCGCCCTGCTCTTTCATGGCCTTGGCCACCGGCATGCGCGCCACGTAGATCAATAAAGCACTGATAAACACACACCAGAACGGAATACTCATCAAACAGCCTCTTTGTTTGCCTCAGGGACGGGCGTCTCTGTAGGGGTATAGACCATGACATCGAGAACGTCGGAATGAAACTCGCGGCGATACAACACCACCACGACTCCCGCGCTCATGATCATGAACAGCCACGGACTGACGAACCAGGCCAGCATACTCATGCCGAAGTAATAAGAACGCAGGCCGAAGTTGAACTGGTTGGCCGCCATCGAAATCACCCGCGCCGCCCGTGAAGCGAAGGCCTTGCGTTCCTGCTCGGTCACTTGGCGCTCGCCGATCATCGGCGCTGAACCGACCAGAATCGCCGCGAAGTTGTATTGGCGCATGCACCAGCTGAACGTGAAGAACGCATAGACGAACACCAGTGCCAGGCACAGCAACTTGATCTCCGACATGCCCTGCGACGCCTGCTGCACCATCGGAATATCCGCCAACAACGACACGGCTCGGTCGGACGCACCGAGCACGGTGAGGATACCGGCAAGGATGATCAGCGTGCTGGAGGCGAAGAACGAGGCGTTGCGCTCCAGATTGCCGATCACGCTGGCATCGGCGATGCGGTTGTCACGCAGCAGCATGCGGCGCATCCAGTCTTCGCGGTACAGGTGCAACACGCTGGCCAGACACGCCGTATCACGGGCCTTCCAGGTGGCATAACGGGTGTAACCGCCCCAGCAGACGACAAACCAGACGGCGGCGAGCAAGTGGATCAGATTGGCTTGGATGAACGACATTCGTTGTCCTGAGCAAGAGGAATGATGGAGGGAACCCTTCGTTTCGACGTGTTGGCTCGTAAAAAGACACGCTCATTGAAGAGTCAAATACATTCAAAATAGACCGCAGCTATCAGCTTTCAAAGGCTTATACCTGTCAACTCTGACAGTAGCGCCGAGGGTATGGCGAGGCATAAGGTCGTTTTCTCAAACGGGAACACTGACCGCCCCCCTATCAGACAAGGATTTGAGCATGACACCTTTGAACGCTGCGCTGCCCATTGACACAACGTTTGGCAACCGGGGGTACGCCGATTCATTTGCTGCGGGAAGCCAGGCTTTGAACATCGCAGGCTTGCGCCCGGATGGAAAGATCCTTCTCGTGGGACAAACTTTTGTAGAGGGCAAGGCCAGTTTTCATTTGGCGCAATTACTGGCAGACGGTACTAACGATACTGGCTTCAACGAAAACGGTTTGATCGTAGGTACGTTTACAGGTTCGGGACAAGCCAGCGGCACTGGCGCCTGTCTTTATAAAGACGGTAAGGCGCTGCTTTTTGGGTATCAATATGATGAGGACCAAGGAACCCGATTTGCGCTTGCCAGATTCTTCGCTGATGGTCAAAGAGATCGCGATTTCGGTCCCGATGGGACGGTTTACGTCCCTTTCCTGCCACAGTCCGAATCGCAATTGCCAAAACCGGAAGCTTCCATCAAGTCGCAATCCAGAACCAGGTTAGTACTGACTGCTGATGAAAAAATACTCGTCGGTCAAAGCGACCGACTGTTCAGACTTGATCAGAAAGGAGATTTCGATACCGCTTTCAACAACAAAGGCTGGCTGGATCTTGCAATGGGCATTGCTTCGATTTCAGTGGCAGAGGATGGAGTAATCACAGTCGCAGGTTCGAGGGCTGGAGAAGGAAAGATTGTGCGCCTGAACGTCGATGGAACACCCCATAAAGACTTCGGCGATGATGGCACCGGGACCGTCTACATTCCATCGGATTACCCGGCCAGCGTACGAAGCCTGATGTTACGTGCTGACGGCAGCTTCTTTGTTGCTGGCCAGGTCGACACATCGCCTGACGACGTTTGGGGTAAAGGACGCAAAGCAATGATGGCCGCGTACAACCCGAACGGTAGACCAAATCTCGCATTCAATCAGGGTAAGCCTGTAGTCACTGATCTTGGATTAACCGACGGTTGCACTTTGTTCGATCTAAGTGGTGAGCCTGAGGATGGCTTGGTTGTGGTGGGGAGTACAGGGCAAATAACCAGGGAGCAAATGCTTGCCTGCCGCTATCTGGCAACGGGTGAACTGGACACAACCTTTGGAGATGGCAAGGGATACGTAACTCACTCTATGGGGCCCGGTATGCAATGGATCTCGGTGGCAGTACAGCCCGACAAGCGAATACTCCTGAGCCGTGACAGCGACAACGTCAATGTGGGAGCTCTGGTCGTACGTTATCTGGGCTGAGGATTATCAGCTCTGATAAAAAATGCCCCGTATCGATTGATACGGGGCATTTCTGTTTAACCGGGGCTGACCCACTTGTGGCGGGTCCGAACCCCGTCAGGCAGTGACTTCGCTGCGCTTGCCCAGCAGGCGATCGCAGACCACGGCCACCACCAGGGTCATCACGCACGGCACCAGCCACGCCAGACCCTGCTCGCTCAGCGGCAGATGGGTCAGCTGAGTTGGCATCCAGTCGGCCAGACCAGCGCCTTTCAGGGCGTCGATGGTGCCGAAAACGAAGGAAACCAGCATCACCGGGCCAAGAATGCGCCCGTGCTCATGCCAGAAATCCTTGCAGAAGCTCAGCGCGACCAGAACGATGCACGGCGGGTAGATCGCAGTGAGTACCGGAATCGAGAAAGCAATGAGCTTGGTCAGACCAAGGTTGGAGACCAGCAGCGAGAACGCCGCGAGGATAATCACCAGCGTCTTGTAGGACAGTGGCAGCACACGGCTGAAGTATTCAGCACAGGCACAGGTCAGGCCGACCGCCGTGACCAGACACGCCAGCGAGATCAGCACCGCAAGGAAACCGCTGCCCAGCGAACCGAAGGTGTGCTGCACGTAAGCATGCAACACCGCCGCGCCGTTGGTGGCGCCGACCGCGACTTCATGGCTGCCGGACCCGAGGCGGAACAGGCTGACGTAGACCAGTGCCAGACCCACGCCGGCAATCAGCCCGGCAATGATCGCGTAACGGGTGATCAGCGCTGGCGACTCGACGCCACGGGAGCGGATCGCGTTGACGATAACGATGCCGAATACCAGTGCGCCAAGGGTATCCATGGTCAGGTAACCATTGATGAAGCCTTGGGAAAACGGTGCCGCCACATACTCTGGAGTGCCGTGACCGATGTCACCCGCCGGCAAGGCGAATGCGGCAATGCCCAGTACTGCCAGTGCAATGATTTTCAGCGGTGCGAGGAAGCGGCCCACGGTATCCAGCAAACGCCCAGGGTAGAGCGAAATGAAGAACACCAAGAGGAAGTACACCGAGCTGTAGAGGAACAGCGCCAGCGGGCTCTCGCCGGTCAATGGCGCCAGACCCACTTCGAAGGAAACGGTCGCGGTACGCGGAGTGGCGAACAGCGGACCCACAGCCAGATAGCATGCCGCCGCGAGGATACCGCCGGCGATCTTGCCGATCGGGCTGCTCAGCGCATCCATCGCGCCGCCGACCTTGGCCAGCGCCACCACGGTGACCACCGGCAAACCGACGGCGGTAATCAGAAAGCCCAGCGCGGCCATCCAGACATGAGGCCCGGCCTGCAAGCCGACGATCGGCGGGAAAATGATGTTACCGGCCCCGACAAACAGGGCAAACGTCATAAAACCAAGTGCCAGGATGTCCTGACCTTTCAAAACTTTCATTAAGGAAATACCACACTACTGAAATCGGAATTTAGAGGGGGATTGCCCTGTTGGATTAGGGAAATGCTGTCGATCCGTATGGGACTGACCCTTAAAGCGCGTGGCTGCCTTGTGGGCGGCGGACGCAAAAATGGCGGCCAGCCTAACGAATTTGGCGGACAAACGCACTGTTGGAGGGCGAACTATCCGATACGCGACGTTTCCGTGTCGCGTTTACATATCTATTTTTCATACAGAGAACACAGCAAACCTGTGGCGAGGGGATTTATCCCCGTTGGACTGCGCAGCAGTCCCAAAGAATCCGAGCTGGAACTGCCTGACTGATCATGGACGCTTGCATGGGGGCCGCTTCGCAGCCCAGCGGGGATAAATCCCCTCGCCACAACAGCGCTCAAAATTCTCATACGCCAGAAACGACAAAGGCCACCCGAAGGTGGCCTTTGCTGCTGGAGCTAAAAAGTCAGCCGAAGCTTACTTCTTCACTTCCCAGCCAGTCAGCTCGGCCAGGGCCTTGCCGATGTCTGCCAGCGAACGCACGGTTTTAACGCCTGCGTCTTGCAGCGCAGCGAATTTCTCGTCTGCAGTGCCTTTGCCGCCAGAGATGATTGCGCCAGCATGGCCCATGCGCTTGCCCGGAGGAGCAGTCACACCAGCGATGTAGGAAACAACCGGCTTGGTCACGTTAGCCTTGATGTAGGCAGCCGCTTCTTCTTCAGCCGAACCGCCGATCTCGCCGATCATCACGATCGCTTCGGTCTTCGGGTCTTCCTGGAACAGCTTCAGGATGTCGATGAAGTTCGAACCCGGGATCGGGTCACCGCCGATGCCGACGCAAGTCGACTGACCGAAACCGGCGTCAGTGGTCTGCTTCACAGCTTCGTAGGTCAGGGTGCCGGAACGCGAAACGATACCGACCTTGCCTGGCAAGTGAATGTGACCTGGCATGATGCCGATCTTGCATTCGCCCGGGGTGATCACGCCTGGGCAGTTAGGGCCGATAAGGACTACGCCCAGCTCGTCGCACTTAACTTTGGCGTCCAGCATGTCCAGGGTAGGAATGCCTTCGGTGATGCAGACGATCAGCTTGATGCCGCCGAATGCCGCTTCCAGGATCGAGTCCTTGCAGAACGGAGCCGGAACATAGATCACGCTGGCGGTAGCGCCAGTGGCAGCTACTGCGTCTTTTACGGTGTTGAACACTGGCAGACCCAGGTGCTCGGTGCCGCCTTTGCCCGGAGTTACGCCGCCAACCATCTTGGTGCCGTATTCGATGGCTTGCTGGGTGTGGAAACTACCTTGCGAACCGGTAATACCCTGGCAGATAACTTTGGTGTCTTTATTGATCAGGACGCTCATTATTTGCCCTCCGCAGCTTTGACAACTTGTTGAGCAGCGTCGGTCAGGCTGGTTGCAGCGATGATGTTCAAACCGCTTTCTGCCAGTACTTTAGCGCCCAGCTCAGCGTTGTTGCCTTCAAGGCGAACAACAACCGGGATTTTCACGCCGACTTCTTTCACAGCGCCGATGATGCCTTCGGCAATCATGTCGCAGCGAACGATGCCGCCGAAGATGTTGACCAGTACTGCCGCGACGTTCTGGTCGGACAGGATGATCTTGAACGCTTCAGTAACGCGTTCCTTGGTAGCGCCACCACCTACGTCGAGGAAGTTGGCTGGCTTGCCGCCATGCAGGTTGACGATGTCCATGGTACCCATGGCCAGACCGGCACCGTTGACCATGCAGCCGATGTTGCCTTCCAGGGCTACGTAGTTCAGTTCGAACTTGGCAGCGTGCGCTTCGCGCGGATCGTCCTGCGACGGATCGTGGAAAGCCTTCAGCTTAGGCTGACGGTACATGGCGTTGGCGTCGATGTTGATCTTCGCGTCGAGGCAGTGCAGATCGCCGTCAGCCTTGATCACCAGCGGGTTCACTTCCAGCAGAGCCAGGTCGTGGTCTTTGAACAGCTTGGCCAGACCGACGAAGATCTTGGCGAACTGAGTGACCTGCTTGCCTTCCAGACCCAGCTGGAATGCCAGCTCGCGACCCTGGGATGGCTGAGCGCCAACCAGTGGATCGATAGTGGCCTTGAGAATTTTTTCTGGAGTGTCGTGAGCGATTTTCTCGATGTCCACGCCACCTTCGGTGGAAGCCATGAACACGATGCGACGGCTCGAACGGTCAACGACAGCGCCCAGGTACAGCTCTTTAGCGATATCAGTGCACGATTCAACCAGGATCTTGGTGACTGGCTGGCCATTGGCGTCAGTCTGGTAAGTCACCAGACGCTTGCCCAGCCACTGCTGTGCGAAGGCTTTGGCGTCTTCTTTGCTGCGAACCAGCTTTACGCCGCCCGCTTTACCGCGACCACCGGCGTGAACCTGGGCTTTGACGACCCACTCGTTGCCGCCGATCTTGTCGCAAGCTTCTGCTGCTGCTTCCGGGGTGTCTACTGCATAACCAGTGGAAACTGGCAGGCCGTATTCAGCGAACAGCTGCTTACCCTGATACTCGTGAAGATTCATGCTTTTTACCGTCTTCGTTAGGTACTGCGCATTCGGCGCTGCGCTCGTTTGAGTGCCGCGCCACCTGTGACTGCTGCTTGCGTAGCTGGGCTACGCAAGACTGCGTCCGGCGGACATTCCGCGGTGAGTCTTGCTCGCAAGGCTCACGACGGGCCGCTACCGCCGTGGTTTCTTATTATGTCTTAACGCTTCTTGCGGTTGGCAATGTGAATGGCGCCGCCATTCACTGCCAGAGCAGCTTCGTGCAAGGCTTCGGACAGGGTCGGATGGGAGAAAACCATCATGCCCAAGTCTTCAGCGCTGGTGCCGAATTCCATACCGATCGCGCCCTGCTGAACCAGTTCTGCAGCGCTCGGGCCAATCACGTGCACGCCCAATACGCGGTCGGTCTTGGCATCGGCGATGACCTTGACGAAACCACCGGTATCGTTGGCAGCCATGGCACGGCCGGAAGCGGCGAACGGGAAGGTGCCGACGTTGACTTCAACGCCTTCGGCCTTCAGCGCCTGCTCGGTTTTGCCAACCCACGCGATTTCCGGGTGAGTATAAATAACCGAAGGGATCAAATCATAGTTCATCTGAGCCTTGTGGCCCTTGATGCGCTCGACAACCATGATGCCTTCTTCGGACGCCTTGTGGGCCAGCATCATGCCGCGAACCACGTCACCGATGGCGAAGACGCCCGGTACAGCTGTGACGCAATGGTCATCGACCGCGATGAAACCGCGCTCGTCGATTTCCACGCCGCAGTCGGCGGACAGCAGATCAGTGGTCACCGGACGGCGACCAACGGCTACGATCAGCTTGTCGAAAGTGATGGTCTGTTCGCCGTTGGCATCGGTGTAGTTGACGACGACTTCTTCGCCGTTGACTTTCGAACCGGTAACGCGAGCGCCCAGCTTGATATCCAGACCCTGCTTGGTCAGGGTTTTCAGCGCTTCCTTGGAAACAGCGGTGTCCGCTGCCATCAGGAAGGTGTCCAGCGCTTCGAGAACAGTCACTTCTGCACCCAGACGCGACCATACCGAACCCAGCTCCAGACCGATCACGCCAGCGCCGATCACGCCCAGACGTTTAGGTACGGACTGGAATTCCAGAGCGCCAGTCGAATCGACGATGACTTTCTGGTCAACCGGAGCCGGTGGAATGTCGATCGGACGCGAACCTGGCGCGAGGATGACGTTTTCCGCTTCGATGACTTCAACCGAACCGTCCGGCTTGGTGACTTCGACTTTCTTGCCGGCCAGCAGCTTGCCGTGGCCCTGGATCGAAGTAACGCCGTTGGCCTTGAACAGGGTGGCAACGCCGCCGGTCAGGTTCTTGACGATGCCAGCCTTGCGGCCAACCATCGCAGCGACGTCCATTTTGACTTCGCCGGTCGAGATACCGTGAACGTTGAAGCTCTCTTTGGCTTCCTTGTATTTCCACGAGCTGTCGAGCAGCGCCTTGGAAGGAATGCAACCCACGTTCAGGCAGGTACCGCCCAGGGCTTGCTTGCCCTCTGCGTCGGTGTACTTCTCGATGCAGGCAGTGGTCAGGCCCAACTGAGCAGCCTTGATGGCCGCTACATAGCCACCAGGGCCGGCACCGATCACTACTACGTCAAATTTCTGCGACATTCAAAAAATCCTCTTTAGCAATAAAGCTACAAGCCGCAAGCTTCAAGCTGCAAGCCCACCCGCTCGCCTTGAGCTTGAGGCTTGTAGCTGAAAGCTTGCAGCTGCTTTTTAGATATCCAGCAACAGACGAGCCGGATCTTCCAGCAGGTTCTTGATGGTCACCAGGAAGGTCACAGCTTCTTTGCCATCGATCAGGCGGTGATCGTAGGACAGAGCCAGGTACATCATCGGACGGATCACGACCTGACCGTTGATGGCCATCGGACGCTGGATGATGTTGTGCATGCCCAGAATCGCTGCCTGCGGCGGGTTGACGATCGGCGTCGACATCATCGAACCGAAGGTACCACCGTTGGTGATGGTGAAGGTACCACCGGTCATCTCGTCCATCGACAGTTTGCCGTCACGGGCTTTCTTGCCAAATGTTGCGATGCCGCCTTCGATTTCAGCCAGGCTCATCAGCTCGGCGTTACGCAGAACCGGTACCACCAGGCCACGGTCGCTGGAAACGGCAACGCCGATGTCCGCATAGCCGTGGTAAACGATGTCGCCGCCGTCGATCGACGCGTTGACAGCCGGGAAGCGTTTCAGCGCTTCGGTGGCCGCTTTCACGAAGAACGACATGAAGCCCAGGCGTACGCCGTTGTGGGACTTCTCGAACAGGTCCTTGTACTTCGAACGCAGGGCCATGACTTCGGTCATGTCGACTTCGTTGAACGTGGTCAGCATCGCCATGTTCGACTGGGCTTCAACCAGACGCTTGGCCACGGTGGCACGTACGCGAGTCATCGGTACGCGCTTCTCGATGCGGTCGCCGGCAGCGAACACAGGCGCAGCAGCCGAAGGAGCAGCAGCCTTGGCAGGTGCGGCAGCCGGAGCGGCTTTCTTCGCAGCAACTGCTGCTACCACGTCTTCCTTGGTCACACGACCGCCCTTGCCGGTGCCGGCAACGGAAGCGATGTTGATGCCGTTCTCTTCAGCCAGCTTGCGAGCGGCAGGAGCTGCGATCGGGTCATCTTCGCCATCGGCAGCAGCCGGTGCGGCAGCGGCAGTAGCAGCCGGAGCAGCAGCGGCGGCAGGAGCGGCAGCAGCGCCGCCCTCTTCGATCGAGCCCAGAACCTGGTTCGACAGAACGGTAGCGCCCTCTTCGGCAACGATTGCGCCCAGCACGCCGTCCGCTTCAGCCAACACTTCGAGCACGACTTTGTCGGTTTCGATGTCGACGATCAGGTCGTCACGCTTGACGACCTCACCTGGTTTTTTGTGCCAGGTGGCAACGGTGCCATCGGCAACCGATTCCGGGAATGACGGGGCTTTGATTTCGATAGCCATTATCTGTGGGTCCTTAAAATTCGGTTTCAGTCAGCGCGAAGGCGTTAAACAGTGAAAGCATCTTGCAGCAGTTTTTCCTGCTGCTCGGCGTGCATCGATGCGTAACCACAAGCTGGCGCAGCCGAAGCCTCACGGCCCGCGTACTCAAGTACGAGAGTCTTGTCGAGGTTGGCGATGCTGCGACGCAAGTGATGCTGGCTGCAGTACCAGGCACCCTGGTTCATCGGCTCTTCCTGACACCAAACGGCGTGTTTGACGTTGGTGTATGGAGCCAGGACTTCTTTCAAGTCGTCCTCAGGGAACGGATACAGCTGCTCGATACGCACGATGGCGATATCTTCGCGGCCTTCGGCACGGCGTTTTTCCAGCAGGTCGTAGTAGACCTTGCCGCTGCACAGAACCACGCGCTCGACCTTTTTCGGGTCCAGTGCGTCGATTTCCGGGATCACGGTCTGGAACGAACCTTCGGCCAGATCTTCCAGCGTCGAGATGGCCAGCTTGTGGCGCAGCAGCGACTTCGGCGTCAGCACGACCAGCGGCTTGCGCAGCGGACGAATCACCTGACGACGCAGCAAGTGGTAGATCTGCGCTGGCGTGGTCGGCATGCACACCTGAATGTTGTGCTCGGCGCACAGCTGCAGGTAACGCTCAAGACGAGCCGAGCTGTGCTCAGGGCCCTGACCTTCGTAACCGTGTGGCAGCAGCATGGTCAGACCGCAGAGACGGCCCCACTTGTGCTCGCCGCTGGTGATGAACTGGTCGATCACGACCTGAGCACCGTTGGCGAAGTCGCCGAACTGGGCTTCCCAGATCACCAGCGCGTTTGGCGTGGTGGTCGAGTAACCGTATTCGAATGCCAGTACCGCTTCTTCCGAGAGGAACGAGTCGTACAGGTCGAAACGTGGCTGACCGTCGTACAGGTTCTGCAGCGGAATGTAGGTGCCCGCGTCTTTCTGGTTGTGCAACACAGCGTGACGGTGCGAGAACGTACCGCGGCCGATGTCCTGACCAGTCATGCGAATCGGGTGACCTTCGAACGCCAGGGTCGCGTACGCCATGGTTTCGGCGTAACCCCAGTTGATCGGCAGGCCGCCGGCTTGCATCTTCTGACGGTCTTCGTAGATCTTCGCGACCTGACGCTGAACGACGAAGCCTTCCGGAATTTCCAGCAGCTTGGCGGACAGTTCTTGCAAGGTTTTGAGATCGAAACGCGTGTCGTGACGCGCGGTCCAGGCGTGGCCCAGGTACGGACGCCAGTCGACGAACAGCTCTTTGTTCGGCTCTTTGACCAGCGATTTCACCACGTGCAGACCGTTGTCCAGCGCGTTGCGGTATTCGTCGACCTTGGCCTGGACACGTTCAGCGTCGAGCACACCGGCCTGGGTCAGGCGATCAGCGTACAGCTCACGGGTGGTGCGCTGCTTGGTGATCTGCTGATACATCAGGGGCTGGGTGCCGCTTGGCTCGTCGGCCTCGTTGTGGCCGCGACGACGGTAGCAGACCAGATCGATCACCACGTCACGCTTGAACTGCATGCGGTAGTCGATGGCCAGTTGGGTCACGAACAGCACGGCTTCCGGATCATCACCATTCACATGGAGGATCGGCGCCTGGATCATCTTGGCAACGTCGGTGGCGTACTCGGTGGAGCGCGAGTCCAGCGGGTTGCTGATGGTGAAACCAACCTGGTTGTTGATCACGATGTGCACGGTACCGCCGGTCTTGAAACCGCGGGTCTGCGACATCTGGAAGGTTTCCATGACCACGCCCTGACCGGCGAATGCCGCGTCACCGTGGATGGAGATCGGCAGAACTTTCTCACCGGTCAGGTCGTTGCGACGGTCCTGACGGGCGCGCACCGAACCTTCGACCACCGGGGAAACGATTTCCAGGTGGGACGGGTTGAACGCCATGGCGAGGTGAACTTCACCGCCGGTGGTCATCACGTTGGACGAGAAGCCCTGGTGGTATTTGACGTCACCGGAACCGAGCTCGACCTTCTTCTTGCCTTCGAACTCGTCGAACAGCTCGCGCGGGTTCTTGCCGAAGGTATTGACCAGCACGTTCAGACGGCCACGGTGGGCCATGCCGATGACGACTTCCTTGGTGCCGTACGAGCCGGAACGCTGGATCAGTTCGTCGAGCATCGGAATCAGGCTTTCGCCGCCTTCCAGACCGAAACGCTTGGTGCCCGGGTATTTGGTGCCCAGGTATTTTTCCAGGCCTTCACCGGCAGTCACGCGCTCAAGCAGGTGGCTCTTGATGTCGGCGGAGTACGTCGGACGACCACGCACGCTTTCCAGACGCTGCTGGAACCACTGGCGCTGCTCGGAATCGGTGATGTGCGTGAATTCAGCGCCGATGGTGCGGCAATATGTCTGCTGCAACGCTTCGTGAATTTCGCGTAGGCTCGCTTCCTCTTTGCCGATGAACAGGTCGCCGGCACGGAAGGTCGTATCAAGATCGGCATTGGTCAAGCCGTAATGATTGATCGACAGGTCTGCAGGTGCAGGACGCTGCCACAGCCCCAGCGGGTCAAGCTGGGCTGCCTGGTGGCCACGCATACGGTAGGCCTGGATCAATCGCAGCACTTCAACTTGCTTCTTCTCGTGCTCACTGCTCACGCTGCCGGCGGAAACCGGTTGGGCGCGGCGCTGGTTCTTTGCCAGCAGCACGAAATGATCGCGAATCGTCGAGTGCGAAACATCAGTGGCAGAGTTGCCGTCGGCTGGCAACTTCTGAAAGTAGGTGCGCCACTCTTCTGGCACAGCGTTAGGGTCGTGCAGGTAGAGCTCATAAAGCTCTTCCACATAGGCAGCGTTTCCACCTGAAAGGTAGGCGCTGTTCCACATGCGCTGCATCACGCTTTCTTGCATGCTTGGTCACCCTCGGTTAGGGGAACACCATCGGTGTCGACACCGAGCAAACTTGCAGAAGTCCGAATGCAGCGACTAAAACAAGCCACCTAGGATCACACTGATAGTCCGGGTACCAGCCCGGATGCCCCTGCTTGTCTCATTTCTTCAAAAGAAGAGCTGCAGCTTATGGCTACGGCTCTGGTTATAGCCATGACGCGGGTTGAAGCCCGCGCCACAGCCTCTACGGTGCAACGGTTACAGCAGCTGAATCACACGCCGCTCGAAAGCAGCATGTTACGGATGTGACCGATGGCCTTAGTCGGGTTCAGGCCTTTCGGACATACGTTGACGCAGTTCATGATGCCCCGGCAGCGGAAAACGCTGAACGGGTCGTCAAGTGAAGCCAGACGCTCGCTGGTCTTGGTGTCGCGACTGTCTGCCAGGAAGCGGTAGGCTTGCAGCAGCGCAGCAGGACCCAGGAACTTGTCCGGGTTCCACCAGAAGGACGGGCAAGAGGTCGAGCAGCAGGCGCACAGGATGCACTCGTACAGACCGTCGAGCTTTTCGCGCTCTTCTGGCGACTGCAGACGCTCGATGGCCGGAGCCGGCGTGTCGTTCTGCA
This sequence comes from Pseudomonas sp. RG1, assembly GCF_025910115.1. NCBI lineage: Bacteria > Pseudomonadati > Pseudomonadota > Gammaproteobacteria > Pseudomonadales > Pseudomonadaceae > Pseudomonas > Pseudomonas sp. RG1. The sequence goes on along the minus strand of NZ_JAPCIK010000015.1, from coordinate 55,246 downwards.
GGTAAGGCTTCACCTTCTCGTATTGCTTGTAGAAGATGCTCATATCGACGACCAGGTCACGGATAACCGGCAAACCTGGCAGCGGACGAACGATCAGTTTGTTGCCTTTTACAACGGCAGACAGCGGCGTGATGCAGGCCAGACCGTTCTTGCCGTTGATGTTCATGCCGTCGGAGCCGCAGACGCCTTCACGGCAGGAGCGACGATAGGAGAAACCTTCGTCCTGCTCTTTGATCAGGGCCAGCACGTCCAGCACCATCAGGTCTTTACCACCGGTATCGACCTGGAAATCCTGCATGAACGGCGCGGCGTCCTGATCAGGGTTGTAGCGATAAACACTGACTTGCAACATGGCGGTCACCCTTAATAAGTCCGGACTTTAGGTTCGAAAGTCGGAACAGTCTTCGGCGAGAAGTTCACGGCACGCTTGGTGACGCGCTTGTCACCCGGGAAGTACAGGGTGTGGCACAGCCAGTTTTCGTCATCACGGTCTTCGAAGTCTTCACGGGCGTGAGCGCCGCGGGACTCTTTACGTACTTCGGCCGCGATGGCGGTAGCTTCAGCCACTTCCAGCAGGTTCTGCAGTTCCAGCGCTTCGATACGTGCAGTGTTGAACGCTTGCGACTTGTCGTTGATCTTCACGTTGGCGATACGCTTGCGCAGATCGGCCAGCTGAGCGATGCCCTTCTGCATGTATTCGCCGGTACGGAATACACCGAAGTAGTTCTGCATGCAGCTTTGCAGCTCGCGACGCAGGGTGGCAACGTCTTCACCGTCGGTACGGTTGTTCAGCGCGTTCAGACGCGACAGTGCAGCTTCGATGTCGGACTCGGTAGCGTCGTCGTATTCGATGCCATCGGTCAACGCCTTTTCCAGGTGCAGGCCGGCAGCGCGACCGAAGACCACCAGGTCGAGCAGCGAGTTGCCGCCCAGACGGTTCGCACCGTGAACCGATACGCAAGCCACTTCGCCTACCGCGAACAGGCCAGGAATGATCTGGTCCTGACCTTCGGCGTTCTGGGTGATCGCCTGGCCATGAATGTTGGTGGCAACGCCGCCCATCATGTAGTGGCAGGTCGGCACAACCGGAACCGGAGCAACGACCGGGTCAACGTGGGCGAAAGTCTTCGACAGTTCGCAGATGCCTGGCAGACGGCTGTGCAGTACTTCCTCGCCCAGGTGGTCGAGTTTGAGCATTACGTGGTCGCCATTCGGACCGCAACCGTTGCCGGCGATGATTTCCTTGACCATCGAACGGGCAACCACATCACGACCTGCAAGGTCTTTCGCGTTCGGAGCATAACGCTCCATGAAACGCTCGCCGTGCTTGTTGATCAGGTAACCACCTTCACCACGGCAACCTTCGGTAACCAGTACACCGGCGCCGGCGATGCCGGTCGGGTGGAACTGCCACATTTCGATGTCTTGTACGGGCACGCCAGCACGCAGAGCCATGCCGACGCCGTCACCGGTGTTGATCAGGGCGTTGGTGGTGGACGCGTAGATACGGCCTGCACCGCCAGTCGCCAGAACGGTGGCCTTGGCACGGATGTAGGAGGTTTCGCCGGTTTCGATGCAGATCGCGATCACACCAACGAATTCGCCTTCCTGGTTTTTCACCAGATCAACAGCGTAGTACTCGTTGAGGAACGTGGTGCCGGCTTTCAGGTTGCCCTGATAAAGCGTGTGCAGCAGCGCGTGACCGGTACGGTCGGACGCAGCGCAAGTACGTGCAGCCTGACCGCCCTTGCCGTAGTCCTTGGACTGGCCACCGAACGGACGCTGATAGATGCGGCCTTGCTCGGTACGCGAGAACGGCAGACCCATGTGGTCCAGCTCGAACACAGCGGCCGGGCCTTCCTGACACATGTATTCGATAGCGTCCTGGTCACCGATGTAGTCGGAACCCTTGACGGTATCGTACATGTGCCAGCGCCAGTCATCGTTCGGGTCGGCCGAAGCGATGGCGCACGTGATGCCGCCCTGCGCAGATACAGTGTGCGAACGGGTCGGGAAAACCTTGGTGATCACCGCAGTCTTGTGGCCGCCCTGTGCCAGCTGCAGCGCAGCGCGCATGCCGGCACCGCCACCACCAATAATGATGGCGTCGAAAGAAATCGTTGGAATGTTAGCCATGAATCAGATACCCCAGAGAATCTGCACACCCCAGACGAAGTAAGCGAACATCGCAACGCCGCATACTGCCTGGAAAAGGAAACGTATCGCCGTTGCGGACTTGCCGAACGCCATTGGCGTCAGGTAGTCGGTCGCGATGGTCCACATGCCGACCCAGGCGTGAGCGCCCAGAGCAACAAGGGCCAGCAGGCTGAAAATACGCATTCCGTTGTGAGCGAACAGTTCATGCCACTGGGCATACTCGAGGCCAGGGTTGGCGACGATGTATCCGATCAGAAAGATGAAGTAAGCCGCGAGAACGACCGCAGACACACGCTGTGCCATCCAGTCATAGAGGCCCGAACGCGACAGGTTAGTGACGTTAGTTACCATATCCAGACTCCTGCCAGAACGATTACCACCACGGAAACGGCGATAACGATTTTCGAGCCCAGTTTGCCGCCTTCCAGCGTCTCACCGATGCCCATGTCCATGATCAAGTGGCGCACACCGGCTACCAGGTGATACAGCAGAGCGGACAGGATGCCCCAAATCACTAGCTTGGCTAGCGGACTGGTCAGACACGCTTTCACCTGACCGAAGCCTTCCTCGGAGCTCAGCGACTTGTCCAATGCGTAAAGCATGATGGCAAGGCACACGAAGAGGATGACACCGGAGATACGGTGAAGAATGGACGTGTAAGCAGTGACTGGGAGTTTGATGGTCCTTAGGTCTAGGTTTACAGGTCGTTGGCTTTTCACGGCTTTTTTTTCACACTGAAGAGCCCCTAACAATCAGGGCAAAGTTGTTGGGGAGTGCACTGGTCAGGTAACCACCACCCAGGGATGCGACCCCCAATGAAAGCAAGCCCAAAAGCCCTTGGCGGTCGGTGGCCGAGTATAGACAGTTAGGCTACTAATGACAACGCGTTCACCTACCCCCAATAGCGGATTGCACAAGTTGCATAAAAGGCGTAAATGGCAGGCAATTTCGAGGAAAAAGTCGGCTTAAAGCCTTCTGGAGCAAGACTTTAGGCAAATTGACATTCGAATTTATCTCACTATAGTGGTGCGGGCCCTGCGTGGGGGGTCTGTCTGATGGTTCAAGCATAAATAGGAGGCCACATGGCTGACAAAAAAGCGCAGTTGATCATCGAGGGCGCAGCCCCCGTCGAGCTGCCCATTTTAACCGGCACCGTTGGTCCCGATGTAATCGATGTTCGGGGCCTGACGGCCACGGGCCGCTTCACTTTCGACCCGGGTTTCATGTCGACCGCTTCGTGCGAATCGAAAATCACCTATATCGACGGCGACAACGGCATTTTGTTGCACCGCGGCTACCCGATCGAACAGCTGGCTGAAAAGTCGGACTACCTGGAAACCTGCTACCTGCTGCTCAACGGCGAATTGCCGACCGCAGAACAGAAGGCCCAGTTCGTCAGCACCGTGAAAAACCACACCATGGTTCACGAGCAGCTGAAAACCTTCTTCAACGGTTTCCGTCGCGACGCCCACCCGATGGCCGTCATGTGCGGTGTAGTCGGCGCCCTCTCGGCCTTCTACCACGACTCCCTGGACATCAATAACCCGCAGCATCGCGAAATCTCCGCGATCCGTCTGGTTGCGAAGATGCCGACCCTGGCAGCGATGGTTTACAAGTACTCCATGGGCCAACCCATGATGTACCCGCGCAACGACCTGACGTACGCGGAAAACTTCCTGCACATGATGTTCAACACCCCGTGCGAGATCAAACCGATCAGCCCGGTACTCGCCAAGGCCATGGACCGGATCTTCATCCTCCATGCCGACCACGAGCAGAACGCTTCGACCTCCACCGTGCGTCTGGCCGGCTCTTCGGGTGCCAACCCGTTCGCCTGTATCGCCGCCGGTATCGCCGCACTGTGGGGCCCTGCCCACGGCGGTGCGAACGAAGCCGTGCTGACCATGCTCGACGAGATTGGCGATGTATCGAACATCGACAAGTTCATCGCCAAGGCCAAGGACAAGAACGATCCGTTCAAGTTGATGGGCTTCGGTCACCGCGTCTACAAGAACCGCGACCCTCGCGCGACTGTCATGAAGCAGACCTGCGACGAAGTGCTGAAGGAACTGGGCATCAACAACGATCCGCAACTTGAACTGGCCATGCGCCTGGAAGAGATCGCGTTGACCGACCCGTACTTCATCGAGCGCTCGCTGTACCCGAACGTCGACTTCTACTCGGGGATCATCCTCAAGGCGATCGGCATTCCAACCAGCATGTTCACGGTGATTTTCGCCCTGGCACGTACTGTCGGCTGGATTTCGCACTGGAAGGAAATGCTCTCGAGCCCGTACAAGATTGGCCGTCCGCGCCAGCTGTACACCGGTTACGAGTCGCGTGACATCACCAAGCTGGAAGATCGCAAATAAGGGTTTTTCTTTTTTTGTGATGGTTTAGTGGTGTGTCAGGAACGGCCTCTTATATAGAGGCCGTTTTTGTTTGTGGTCTCAGCGGCCTTCGGGCCGACTGGTTCTTGGATTCTGGGGGCATATCCGTTGCTGCGGGTGCTGCCGCTGGCGGTTTCGCTCTTACAGCGAGTCACCTTTTCCAAACGCCAAAAAGGTAACCCAAAATGCTTTGCCCCGGCGTACGGCCCGCTCGCTGGGGCTCGGGGTTCCTTCGTTACGGGACCGATCCGGGCGCAGCGGCTACGGTTTGCTTCGCTGCACCTCCTTCCGCTGTGTACGACTGCGTCGTACGGTCGCTGCGCTCCCACACCCGGATCGATCCCGTAACGAAGCCTGCCGAAAGGGCAAAAGATCAAAAGCAAAAGCCAAAGCCAGATCAAGAGCCCCTCACCCTAGCCCTCTCCCAGAGGGAGAGGGAACTGACCGAGGTGTTTGGGCGAAACACGCCGACTTGCGATACCGAGTCGAATGCAGGTTTTGAACACCACACAAATCGGCTCCCTCTCCCTCGGGAGAGGGCTGGGGTGAGGGGCGAATCCACCGAAAATCTCAAGCCGTGCGACGCTTCTAACCGCTCAACAATGAGCGTTAGCTCGAGTGCTTTTGATCTTGATCCACGGGCGACGTCGGAAGGCTGAGTGGAGGGATTGATCCGGGGGTGGGAGCGTAGCGACCGTCTGGCGCAGCCAGACACAGCGGAACGAGGTGCAGCGAAGCAAACCGGTGCCGCTGCGCCCGGATCGATTCCGCAGCGAAGGAACCCGAGCCTGCGAGGGCCGAACGTAGGAGCAAGCGTTTTTTTGCTTACTTTTTTACTGGGCCGGCACTCCGGGCGTTTGTAAAAAAATTGAGTCGCCGTCAGGCGAAACCGCCAGCCGCATCACCTCAAAAAACGGATATACACCCAAAACCAACCGATAACCGCCCACAAAAAAACGCCCGAATCTCTCAATCAGGGCGTTTTCTTGAAGCTTGCAGCTTGCAGCTTGCAGCTGATCTCTTAGTGCGAAACCGCCCCACTCGCCCCCAACCCGGTCTGCGAACGCACAAACTGCGGGAAGAACAGCGCCCGCTCGTTATCCGCAGCCGCCGACTTGTCGGTAATCGAGAAGAACCAGATCCCGATGAACGCAATCATCATCGAGAACAGCGCCGGATATTCGTAAGGGAAGATCGCCTTCTCGTGATGCAGAATCTGCACCCAGATGGTCGGGCCAAGGATCATCAGACCAACAGCACTCACCAGACCCAGCCAGCCGCCGATCATCGCGCCGCGAGTAGTCAGCTTCTTCCAGTACATCGAAAGCAGCAGCACCGGGAAGTTGCAGCTCGCCGCGATGGAGAACGCCAGGCCGACCATGAACGCAATGTTCTGGCTTTCGAACAGAATGCCCAGACCAATCGCCAGCACCGCCAGGGCGATGGTGGTGATCTTCGACACGCGAATCTCATCCTTCTCGTTGGCTTTGCCCTTCTTGATCACACTGGCGTACAGGTCGTGAGAAACCGCCGAAGCACCCGCCAGCGTCAGACCGGCTACCACCGCCAGAATGGTTGCGAACGCCACTGCCGAGATGAAGCCAAGGAAGATGCTGCCGCCCACCGCGTTGGCCAGGTGCACCGCCGCCATGTTGTTGCCGCCGAGCAAGGCGCCCGCTGCATCTTTGAAGGCCGGGTTGGTGCTGACCAGCAGGATCGCGCCGAAGCCGATGATGAAGGTCAGGATGTAGAAGTAGCCAATGAAGCCGGTAGCGTACAGCACGCTCTTGCGCGCTTCTTTTGCGTCACTCACGGTGAAGAAGCGCATCAGAATGTGCGGCAGGCCAGCGGTACCGAACATCAATGCCAGACCCAGCGAGAACGCCGAAATCGGATCCTTGACCAGACCGCCAGGGCTCATGATCGCTTCGCCCTTGGCGTGAACCTTGATCGCTTCGGAGAACAGCGTGTTGAAGTCGAAGCCCACGTGCTTCATCACCATCAGCGCCATGAACGAGGCACCGGACAGCAGCAACACTGCCTTGATGATCTGCACCCAAGTGGTCGCGAGCATGCCGCCGAACAGCACGTACATGCACATCAGCACGCCGACCAGAATCACCGCAACGTGGTAATCGAGGCCGAACAGCAGCTGGATCAGCTTGCCGGCACCGACCATCTGCGCGATCAGGTAGAACGCCACCACCACCAGCGAACCGCAGGCGGACAGGGTGCGAATCTGGGTTTGCCCGAGGCGGTAGGACGCCACGTCGGCAAAGGTGTATTTACCCAGGTTACGCAGGCGCTCGGCGATCAGAAACAGAATGATCGGCCAGCCCACGAGGAAGCCGATCGAGTAGATCAGGCCGTCGTAGCCGGAGGTGAACACCAGTGCGGAAATCCCCAGGAAGGACGCCGCCGACATGTAGTCGCCAGCGATCGCCAGGCCGTTCTGGAAACCGGTGATCTTGCCGCCCGCCGCATAATAATCGGCGGCCGAATTATTTTTCTTCGAAGCCCAGTAGGTGATGTACAACGTCGCGCCGACGAAGGCCACGAACATCAGGATCGCCGGGATGTTCAGCGGCTGTTTGGCCACCTCCCCCGTCAACGCGTCAGCCGCCCAGACACTCGGCGCGAAAGCCGCAACACTCAATAGAGCCAGTAGACGCCGGATCATTGCTGAGCCTCCTTGAGAATCGCATTGTTCAGGTCGTCGAACTCGCCATTGGCGCGGCGCACGTAGATGCCGGTCAGGACGAAGGCTGAAATGATCAGGCCGACACCGATCGGGATGCCCCAAGTGATCGAGGATTCAGGACTGAGTTTCGCCCCGAGCACGTGCGGCCCGTATGCGATCAGCAGGATGAATGCGGAGTACAGCCCAAGCATGATTGCCGAGAGAATCCAGGCGAATCGTTCCCTTTTCTGAACCAGCTCCTTGAATCGGGGACTGTTTTGAATCGAGAGGTAAATGCTGTCGTTCATTGTTTTTATCCTCGCAGCACAAATTATTGTTGGAACGTAGCTAATGTATGCGGCTGCGAGAGAGGTTCCAGACGACCTTAGTAGTAGATGGCCATGATGTTCTGGCCATTTTCAAGCACACACAAAAACAACTGTGGGAGCGAGCTTGCTCGCGAAGGCGCCGTATCAGTCGATATCGCATCAACTGACAGATTGCATTCGCGAGCAGGCTCGCTCCCACAGGGGTGTGGCGGTGTTTAAATTATTTGGTCCAGTCAGCCACACGATCCGGGTGTTTGGCCACCCAGTCCTTGGCCGCAGCATCAGGCTTGGCGCCGTCCTGAATTGCCAGCATGACCTCGCCGATTTCGTCTTTCGACGCCCACTGGAAGTTTTTCAGGAACTTGGCCACTTCCGGCGCCTTGGCGTCCAGGCCTTTGCTGCCGATGCTGTTCACGGTTTCAGCCTGGCCATACACGCCTTTCGGGTCGTCGAGGAAGCGCAGTTTCCACTTGGCGAACATCCAGTGCGGCACCCAACCGGTGACAGCGATGGATTCATTCTTCTTCTCGGCGCGGGTCAGTTCGGCAATCATTCCGGCGCCGGAACTGGCCTTGAGGCTGTACTTGTCCAGACCGTAATCCTTGATCGCCTGATCGGTCTTGAGCATTACGCCTGAACCGGCGTCGATGCCGACGATACGGTTTTTGAAGGTATCGTCGGTTTTCAGGTCTTCGATCGATTTGGCTTTGACGTACTCCGGCACGATCAGGCCGATCTTCGCGTCCTTGAAGTTCGGGCCGTAATCGACGACCTGATCCTTGTTTTTCGTCCAGTAGTCACCGTGGGTCACGGGCAGCCAGGCCGAGAGCATCGCGTCGAGTTTGCCGGTGGCCACGCCCTGCCACATGATCCCGGTGGCGACGGCTTGCAGCTTCACGTCATAACCGAGTTTCTGTTTGATCACTTCGGCCGCCACGTGGGTGGTCGCGACGCTGTCGGACCAGCCGTCAACGTAACCGATGTTCAGGGTCTGTTTTTCAGCGTTGGCGAAAGTGGAACTCATCGCAAGCGCCAGAACGGCACCTGCGCCTAAAAGTCGTCGCATCTTCATCGTTTACTTCCCCGAAATGCTGCGCCCGACGGATGCCGGGCATCGTCAACGTATTGTTATGGTGCACAGCGCCCCCATCACGCCGGACCTCACACACCGAACATCAGCCGATTTTTCAAAAAGGGTACTGATGGTTTGATCATCAACCTCAAGCGACCGGCGACCTGCTCTGTCAGCGACCTCAAGGCAGCGAGAAACGACATCAGAAAGCCATTAATCAAGCGCGATTAATTGACGCCAGACAATCCGCCCGAACTTTGCATGTACAACGCCTGCGAGCCACCTGCCCTTCTATAAATGCAGGTAACATGCGTCGCTTTGCAGCCACTCGGCCTGACCATGTCCGCAACGTCCCGATTTCCTTTTCTGCCTTATCTGTTCGCCTGCCTGCTCGGGCTCCTGGCCCTTGGCGGTTTCTGGTATGGCCTCGGCCAACCGGTGATCCTGCCGGACGCCGCGACGCCGACGCACAAGTTGCAATGCGCCTCCTACACTCCGTTCGACAAGGACCAATCGCCGTTCGACGTGCCGTTCAAATTGCGCCCCGAGCGCATGGACGCCGACCTCGCGCTGCTGGCGACGCGCTTCGAATGCATCCGCACCTACTCGATGACCGGGCTCGAAGCCCTGCCCGATCTGGCGCGCAAACACGGTCTGAAGTTGATGATCGGCGCCTGGGTCAACAGCAACCCGGTCGACACCGAGCAGGAAGTCGAGCTGCTGATCAAATCGGCCAATGCCAACCCCGACGTGGTCACAGCCGTAATCGTCGGCAACGAAGCGCTGCTGCGCAAAGAGGTCACCGGCGCGCAACTGGCCCGGCTGATCAACAAGGTCAAAAGCCAGGTCAAGCAACCGGTGACCTACGCCGACGTCTGGGAATTCTGGCTCAAGCATCCGGAAATCGCCCCGGCCGTGGACTTTCTGACCATTCACTTGCTGCCGTACTGGGAAGACGATCCATCGAACATCGACGTGGCGCTGCGGCATGTGGCGGATGTGCGTCAGGTGTTCGGCAACAAGTTCGCGCCCAAAGACGTGATGGTTGGCGAGACCGGCTGGCCGAGCGAAGGCCGTCAGCGTGAAACAGCCGTACCGAGCCGGGTCAACGAGGCAAAATTCATTCGTGGCTTTGTGGCGATGGCCGAGCAGGAAGGCTGGCGTTACAACCTGATCGAAGCCTTCGATCAACCGTGGAAGCGCGGCAGTGAAGGCGCAGTCGGCGGCTACTGGGGCCTGTTCGATGCCGATCGGCAGGACAAGGGCGTACTCGCCGGGCCGGTGAGCAACGTGCCGTACTGGAAAGAATGGCTGGCGGTAGGCGGATTGATTTTCCTTGGCACGCTGATGCTTGGTGGACGCGTGCGCAGCACACGTTCGGCGCTTTTGCTGCCACTGCTGGGCGCCGTCGCTGCTTGCTCGATTGGCGCCTGGGGCGATCTGGCTCAATTGACCACACGGTTTGCCGGGGAATGGCTGTGGGTTGGCTTGCTGACCGGGTTGAATCTGTTGGTGCTCGCGCATGCCGCGTTGACATTGAGCGCACGCAGCGGTTGGCGCGCGCGCGCATTCGACTTCCTCGAGCGGCGCGCCGGCTGGCTGGTCGTGGCGGCCGGTTTTGCCGCGGCGGTGATGATGCTGGAGATGGTCTTCGATCCGCGCTATCGCAGTTTCGCCAGCATGGCGTTCGTGCTGCCGGCGCTGGTCTACCTGTGCCGCCCGGTGAGCGTGCCGCGTCGGGAGATTGCTCTGCTGACCTTTATCATCGGCGCCGGGATTGCACCGCAGTTGTATCAGGAAGGGATGCTGAATCAGCAGGCGTGGGGTTGGGCGCTGGTGAGTGGCTTGATGGTGGTGGCGTTGTGGCGATGCCTGCGGGTTCGCAGCCTCTGATCTTCAGAGCGGTTCAGGCCTCTTCGCGAGCAGGCTCGCTCCCACATTGGATCTGTAGCGTTCACAAATTCCCTGTGGGAGCGGGCTTGCCCGCGATGACTGACTGTCAGGCGCTGCGGGACTCGCGGACCAGGCGCAACCCGGCTATCACCACCGCAAACACCGCCAACGTCGTGTTGTACAACGCCAGCGCCGGCAGGCCGAACACCAGCGCCAGCACCGCCAGCCACCACCCTGCCCGTCCCGGCACGACAAACGCCAATACCGCTGCGCCCACCGCCGCCCAGCCCAACACCTTGAAATGAATCATCAGCCCCAGATTCGCACGCACCACGCATTCCCAACGACTGGCCTCGTCAACGCAGATGCCTACCCACTGCCCGTCTTCCATGAAGCCATAGCGCGCGGCATAACTGGCGGCCAGCCACAGCGGCAACAAAACAAGCAGCACAATCACGGGCAAGCGGCGGGACATGGGGCACTCCAATCTGCGGAAATCGGCGGCCAGCTTAATCTGCCGACCGGCATTCGCAAGCACTAACAACTGTTAACTGTTCAGCAAGCCCTCGCAACGTGTATCGTCCAGCTACTATTACCCCGAATTCCGCCTGTTTGGTGCCGCAGCATGGCACTTTGGCGCACGGCCGGTGGTCATAGCCTGCGAACTTCAATCGGCACCTTCCTCTAAGGGATCTAGTCATGCTCCGTTCCTTGCGCTTCGCCGCGCTGTTCAGCGGCCTTATCTTGAGTGCGTCCGCGCTGGCGGTGGATATCGACGCCGCCAGCTATGGCTACCCGCTGACCAACCCGTTCGAGGCGACGATCGCCACGACACCGCCGGATCTGCGTCCGGAGTTGCCGCTGGACGACGACATCAATCAAACGGACCGCAGCCTCACCCTGCGCCCGGAGCGTGAATTCCAGCTGCCGGACAATTTCTGGGCAGTGAAGAAGCTCACTTACCGCATCGCCACGCAGGACAAGCCGGCGCCGCTGATCTTCCTGATCGCCGGCACCGGCGCGCGCTTTGACAGCACGCTCAACGAATACCTGAAAAAGCTGTATTACAAGGCCGGCTACCATGTCGTGCAGTTGTCGTCGCCGACCAGCTTCGACTTCATCAGCGCCGCCTCGCGTTTCGCCACCCCGGGCGTGACCAAGGAAGATGCCGAAGACATGTATCGGGTGATGCAGGCCGTGCGGGCGCAGAACCCGAAACTGCCGGTCACCGAGTATTACCTGACCGGTTACAGCCTCGGCGCCCTTGATGCCGCGTTCGTCGCGCATCTGGACGAGACCCGCCGCAGTTTCAATTTCAAGAAAGTCCTGTTGCTGAACCCGCCGGTGAACCTCTATACCTCGGTGACCAACCTCGACAAGCTGGTACAGACCGAGGTGAAAGGCATCAACAACAGCACCACCTTCTATGAGCTGGTACTGACCAAGCTGACCCGCTACTTCCAGCAGAAAGGCTACATCGACCTCAACGATGCGCTGCTGTATGACTTCCAGCAGTCCAAGCAGCACCTGACCAACGAACAGATGGCCATGCTGATTGGCACGTCGTTCCGCTTCTCGGCAGCCGACATTGCCTACACCTCGGACCTGGTCAACCGTCGCGGTCTGATTACCCCGCCGAAATTCCCGATCACCGAAGGCACCAGCCTCACGCCGTTCCTCAAGCGTGCGCTGCAATGCGACTTCGACTGCTACATCACCGAGCAGGTCATTCCGATGTGGCGCGCGCGCACTGACGGCGGCAGCCTGCTGCAACTGATCGATCAGGTCAGCCTGTATGCGCTCAAGGATTACCTGCACGACAGCCCGAAAATCGCCGTCATGCACAACGCCGACGACGTCATCCTCGGCCCTGGCGACCTGGGCTTCCTGCGTAAAACCTTCGGTGATCGCCTGACCGTTTATCCACTGGGCGGCCACTGCGGCAACCTTAACTATCGCGTCAACAGCGACGCCATGCTGGAGTTCTTCCGTGGCTAAATATCTCCTGCTGATTGCAGCGTTCCTCTGTGCAGGCGTGGCCCAGGCCGACAACAGTAAAGCCGACGCACCGGTGGTGGTCGACAGCGACGGCTTCAAGGAACCGCTGACCAAACTCAAGTTCAACCCGGGCCTGGACCAGCGCGAGTTCGAACGTTCGACGCTCAACGCGCTGAACGTCTATGACCCGCTGGAATCGTGGAACCGCCGGGTCTATCACTTCAACTATCGCTTTGACCAGTGGGTGTTCCTGCCGGTAGTCGATGGCTATCGCTACATCACCCCAAGCTTCGTGCGTACCGGGGTGAGCAACTTCTTCAACAACATTGGTGACGTGCCGAACCTGGTCAACAGCCTGTTGCAGTTCAAGGGCCAGCGCTCGATGGAAACCACCGCGCGCCTGCTGCTCAACACCACCATCGGCATCGCCGGCCTGTGGGACCCGGCCACCGCCATGGGCCTGCCACGCCAGAACGAAGACTTCGGTCAGACTCTGGGCTTCTACGGCGTACCGGGCGGCGCCTACTTCGTACTGCCGATCTTCGGTCCGTCGAACATCCGCGACACCGCAGGTCTGGCCGTGGATTACACCGCCGACACTGCGATCAACTTCCTCAACGTCGCCGAAGTCAGCTCCAACCACCCGGAAGTCTGGGCTTTGCGTGCGATCGACAAGCGCTACCAGACCAGCTTCCGCTACGGTCAGATGAACTCGCCGTTCGAGTACGAGAAAGTGCGGTACGTGTATACCGAAGCGCGCAAGTTGCAGATCGCCGAGTAAATCGGCTGCCGCAAAACACTGTGGGAGCGAGCCTGCTCGCGAACGCGGAGTTTCAGTCAACATCGATATTGACTGAACTACCGCATTCGCGAGCAGGCTCGCTCCCACATTTGTTATGTGTTGCTGATTAACCCTTCAGCGCTTTCCAGAGCTTGCCTACGACCGAAACAACCGCCAACACCGCTGCGCCAGCAATAATCCCCGCAACACCATTGAGCAGCATCGGCACGGCGAACCCGGCGCTCCCTGCCGCTGCGCCAACACCTTCGATCCAGTGATGCAGCACCGGCACGCCATGGGTCAGGATGCCACCGCCGACCAGGAACATCGCTGCCGTGCCAACCACCGACAGGGTTTTCATCATGTACGGCGCGGCGCTGAGAATGCCGCCGCCGATCTTTTTCGCTATCTGCCCGGGCTTCTGTGTCAGCCACAGCCCCAGATCGTCGAGCTTGACGATGCCCGCCACCAAACCGTAAACGCCCACAGTCATGACAATGGCGATGCCGGACATGACCACCACTTGCTGCGTCAGCGAGGCATCTGCCACGGTGCCGAGAGTGATGGCAATGATTTCTGCCGAAAGAATGAAGTCAGTGCGGATTGCGCCTTTGATCTTGTCCTTCTCAAACGCCACCAGATCGGTGGCCGGATCGGCCACTGCTTCGGTCAACTGCGTGTGCTCTGCCTCGTCTTCCTCTTTGCTGTGCAGAAATTTGTGCGCGAGCTTCTCGAAACCCTCGAAGCACAGGTACGCGCCGCCGACCATCAACAGTGGTGTCACCAGCCACGGTACGAAAGCGCTGATCGCCAATGCCGACGGCACGAGGATCAGCTTGTTGACGAACGAGCCCTTGGCCACCGCCCAGACCACGGGAATTTCCCGCTCGGCGCGCACGCCCGAAACCTGCTGGGCATTGAGCGCCAGATCATCACCGAGTACACCGGCGGTCTTCTTCGCGGCCATCTTGGTCATCAATGCAACGTCATCCAGAACGGTGGCGATGTCATCGATCAGCACCAGCAAACTGCTTCCTGCCATGAATCCTGTTTCCTTCTGTGTATGAATGTTGCCAAGCATAACGCGACCGCCGGCCACAGGCTGCATTGTTGAGCGCCGCTCAAGGCCGGTGCTACCATGCGCCACCGCCAGAACAGGCAAGGAACCACCGGGTTTATGAGCACAATCCGCGAGCGTAACAAAGAACTGATCCTGCGCGCCGCCAGCGAAGAGTTTGCCGACAAGGGCTTCGCGGCGACCAAAACCAGCGACATCGCCGCCAAGGCGGGATTGCCCAAGCCCAACGTCTACTACTACTTCAAATCCAAGGAAAACCTCTACCGCGAGGTGCTGGAAAGCATCATCGAGCCAATTCTGCAGGCCTCGACCCCGTTCAACCCGGACGGCGTGCCGAGCGAGGTGCTGAGCGGCTACATCCGCTCGAAGATCCGCATCTCCCGCGACCTGCCCTACGCCTCCAAGGTGTTCGCCAGCGAAATCATGCACGGCGCCCCGCACCTGAGCGCTGACCTGGTAGAGCAGCTCAACGCCCAGGCCAAACACAACATCGCCTGCATCCAGAGCTGGATCGACCGCGGCCAGATCGCCCCGATCGACCCCAACCACCTGATGTTCAGCATCTGGGCCGCGACCCAGACCTACGCCGACTTCGACTGGCAGATTTCCGCGGTGACCGGGAAGGACAAGCTTGATGAAGCCGATTATGAAGCGGCGGCGCAGACGATTATCCGGTTGGTGTTGAAGGGGTGTGAGCCGGATCGGTGAGATCGGGGGAACCGCTTCGCGAGCAGGCTCGCTCCCACATTTGGAATGCATTCTCCTGTGGGAGCGAGCCTGCTCGCGAATAGCCGCACCGCAGACCTCAACTCATAACCAGATCGAATCCCACAACGGATAGTCGCCAAGGCTTTTGACCAGTCCTGCCCGCAATGGGTTGGCAATGACATACCGCGCCATCTTCACCAGATTCTCCTCTTTACGCAGTGCGCGGTCATGGAAGCCAGGTTGCCAAAGGCTGGTCTTTCGGCCGGTCGAAAGCTTTACCGCTTTGGTGCTGAGGGATTTGGTTCGCTGCATCAATTCGCCGAGCGAGCCACTCTTCAATTCAATCAGCCAGTGAAAATGATCTGGCATTACGACCCAAGCCAGAGAATTGGCCAATCCCGTTTCCTCAGCTGCTCGGAATTGGCTTACAAGCATTCTGCCAAGGAAGAAATCGCTGAATACGGGTTCTCTCCCGGCGGTATTGGCGGTCAGAAGGTAAATGCGGTTGTGTTCTGAATAGCGTCCGATGCGCAAGCGATGTGAAGCAGATAAACCCGGCATTCCGTTGCCTTCTCATAGGTTGATCATGAGAAGGCTAGCCGTGGAGATGGCAAAGGGAGCGTCAGACTTTTAGCAAGATGTGTAGCGCAGATCCTATTCGCGAGCAGGCTCGCTCCCACAGGGGCTTTCGAACACTCGAACATTTTGTGTCCAACCCAAACTCAATGCGGGAGTGAGCCTGCTCGCGAAAGCGGTTATTCAGACACTGACATTCAAACAGCCACCCCGCCATCCGCCCGCAAATCCAGCGCCTCCACCGCTTTAATTGCCACCTGCTCATCGACATCCGACAAATCCCCACTGATCCCGATCGCGCCGAGCACTTCACCGGCCTGGTTGCGAATCAACACGCCCCCAGGTGCCGGCACTACGCTGCCCTGCCCCATGCTGTTCAGCGAAGAAAAAAACGCCGGGCGTTGTTGGGCGTCCTGGGCGAGCAGGCGTGAGCCTTTACCCAGGGCAATGGCGCCCCAGGCTTTGCCGATGGCGATGTCGGGGCGCAGCAGGCTGGCGCCGTCTTCGCGTTGCAGGGCGATCAGGTGGCCGCCGGTATCGAGTACCGCGATGGTCAGCGGTGCGGCGTTGATGCCGCGTCCTGCGTTGATGGCTTCGCTGACCAGGTTGACTGCGACTTTCAAGGTTAAAGCGCTCATGGTGCCGTCCTCATTTTGTTATAGGGAAAGTCGTGGGACTGCGCGTTTGTGCCGCAGTCCGGTGACACAAATAGAACACAATGAGTTATCTTTTTGTATACAATAATTCTCGAAAAGCGCCACATGCGACGAAAAGCCACAGCACATCGGGCTTTCGACGAATGAAGCAGGCGCTTGAGAAAATGGATTGACCTGCGCCGTCCGCCGTGAATACACTCTGCGCAAAGCCACTTGTATACAATTACAAAACGTAAAGAGGCACAAACCATGAGCAAAATGAGAGCAATCGAAGCCGCCGTTCTGGTGATGCGCCGCGAAGGGGTTGATACCGCTTTTGGCATCCCGGGCGCCGCGATCAACCCGCTGTACTCCGCCTTGCAGAAGGTCGGTGGCATCGATCACGTCCTTGCTCGCCACGTTGAAGGCGCCTCGCACATGGCCGAGGGCTACACCCGCACCAAGGCCGGCAATATCGGCGTGTGCATCGGCACGTCCGGCCCGGCCGGCACCGACATGGTCACCGGGCTCTACAGCGCCTCGGCCGACTCGATTCCAATCCTCTGCATCACCGGGCAAGCACCCCGCGCCCGGATGCACAAGGAAGATTTCCAGGCTGTCGACATCACCAGCATCGTCAAGCCAGTGACGAAGTGGGCAACCACCGTTCTGGAGCCGGGCCAAGTGCCTTACGCGTTCCAGAAAGCCTTTTATGAAATGCGCTCCGGCCGTCCAGGCCCTGTACTGATCGACCTGCCGTTCGACGTGCAGATGGCCGAAATCGAATTCGACATCGACGCTTACCAACCGCTGCCATTGGCCAAGCCGACTGCGACCCGCGTTCAGGTTGAAAAAGCTTTGGCTTTGCTGGATCAGGCTGAGCGCCCACTGCTGGTGGCCGGCGGCGGCATCATCAACGCCGACGCCAGCGACCTGCTGGTCGAGTTCGCCGAGCTGACAGGTATTCCGGTCATCCCGACCCTGATGGGCTGGGGCACCATCCCTGACGATCACCCGCTGATGGTCGGCATGGTCGGTCTGCAGACTTCGCACCGTTACGGCAACGCGACGATGCTCAAATCCGACGTGGTGCTGGGCATTGGTAACCGTTGGGCCAACCGTCACACCGGTTCGGTTGACGTCTACACCGAAGGTCGCAAGTTCATTCACGTCGACATCGAAGGCACGCAGATCGGTCGTGTGTTCACGCCGGATCTGGGCATCGTTTCCGACGCCGCGGCAGCGCTGACCGTGTTCATCGAAGTCGCCCGTGAATGGCAAGCCGCCGGCAAGCTGAAGAACCGCAGCGCCTGGCTGCAGGATTGCCAGCAGCGCAAGGCCAGCCTGCATCGCAAGACTCACTTCGACAACGTGCCGGTCAAGCCGCAGCGCGTTTACGAAGAAATGAACCAGGTGTTCGGCAAGGACACCTGCTACGTCAGCACCATTGGTCTGTCGCAGATTGCCGGCGCGCAGTTCCTGCACGTCTACAAGCCGCGTCACTGGATCAACTGCGGCCAGGCAGGCCCGTTGGGCTGGACCATTCCGGCGGCGCTGGGCGTGGTGAAGGCCGATCCGAACCGCAAAGTCGTGGCCCTGTCGGGGGACTATGATTTTCAGTTCATGATCGAAGAACTGGCGGTCGGCGCTCAGTTCAAACTGCCGTACATCCACGTCGTGGTGAACAACTCGTACCTGGGCCTGATCCGTCAGGCCCAGCGCGGGTTCGAAATGGACTACTGCGTACAGCTGTCCTTCGATAACCTCAACGCGCCGGAACTCAACGGTTACGGGGTTGACCACATCGCAGTCGCCGAAGGCCTAGGCTGCAAGGCGCTGCGCGTGTTCGAACCGTCAGAAATCGCCCCTGCCCTGCGCAAGGCCGAACAGATGATCGAAGAATTCAAAGTGCCGGTGATCGTCGAGATCATTCTGGAGCGTGTGACCAACATCTCCATGGGTACCGAGATCAACGCGGTCAACGAGTTCGAAGACCTGGCACTGGTCGGCAACGATGCGCCGACGGCGATTTCGTTGCTTGACTAACTGCTGACTGCTGATCGTTCCCACGCTCTGCGTGGGAATGCAGCCCGGGACGCTCTGCGTCCCAAAGCGGACGCAGAGCGTCCATTGAGGCATTCCCACGCAGAGCGTGGGAACGAGAATCTAGAACGGGAGACCACCATGCCGCGTTTCGCAGCCAACCTGTCCATGCTGTTCACCGAACAGGATTTCCTTGCCCGTTTCGACGCCGCCGCCAAGGCCGGTTTCAGTGGCGTGGAATACCTGTTCCCGTACGACTTCAGCTCGGCTGAAATCAAGGCAAAACTCGAGGCCAACGGGCTGACCCAAGTGCTGTTCAACCTGCCGGCCGGTGACTGGGCCAAGGGCGAACGCGGTATTGCCTGCCTGCCGGATCGGGTCGAAGAGTTCCGCGCCGGGGTCGATCTGGCGATCGCTTACGCACAAGTGCTGGGCAACACCCAGGTCAACTGCCTGGCCGGTATCCGCCCGCAAGGCGTTGACGATGCCACCGTGGAGAAGACCTTCGTTGCCAACCTCAAATATGCCGCCGACAAGCTGCAAGCGGTGGGCATCAAACTGGTGATGGAAGCGATCAACACCCGCGACATTCCCGGTTTCTACCTGAACAACACGGCGCAAGCCCTGTCGATTCGCGAACAGGTCGGCAGCGCCAATCTGTTCCTGCAATACGACATCTATCACATGCAAATCATGGAAGGCGATCTGGCCCGCACCCTGCAATCGCACCTGGGCGAGATCAACCACGTTCAGCTCGCGGACAACCCGGGGCGCAATGAGCCGGGCACTGGCGAGATCAACTACCGCTTCCTGTTCGAACATCTTGATCGCATCGGCTATCAGGGTTGGGTCGGTTGCGAGTACAAACCGCTGACCACCACCGAAGCGGGCTTGGACTGGTTGAAATCACACAACGCAATCTGATTGACCACGCATTGCAAAAAATCTGGGGCAGCTGCGCTGCCCAACGGGGATAAATCCCCTCGCCACAAAAGCTCACCAGCCATGGGTTGGGGGCACGACAAAAACAAGAGGATTTTCTCATGGCTAAAATCGGATTCATCGGCACCGGCATCATGGGCCACCCAATGGCGGCGAACCTGCAGAAAGCCGGTCACAGCCTGTTCCTGTCGCAACACCACGACGCGGCCCCGGCCGATCTGGTCGCCGCTGGCGCCGTCGCCCTGGCCAACCCGCGTGAAGTAGCGCAGGAAGCCGAATTCATCATCGTCATGGTTCCGGACACCCCGCAAGTCGACGACGTGCTGTTTCGCGCTGACGGTGTTGCGGCCGGTATCGGTAAAGGCAAAGTGGTCATCGACATGAGCTCGATTTCGCCGACCGCGACCAAAGCCTTCGCCGCCAAGATCAACGAAAAAGGCGCGCAGTACCTCGACGCGCCAGTGTCCGGCGGTGAAGTCGGTGCCAAAGCCGCCACCCTGAGCATCATGGTCGGTGGCGACGCCGATGCCTTCGAACGCGCCCTGCCGCTGTTCCAGGCCATGGGCAAGAACATCACCCTGGTCGGCGGCAATGGCGACGGCCAGACCGCCAAAGTGGCGAACCAGATCATCGTCGCGCTGAACATCCAGGCCGTTGCCGAAGCCCTGCTGTTCGCCTCGAAAAACGGTGCCGATCCAGCCAAGGTGCGTGAAGCGCTGATGGGCGGTTTCGCTTCTTCGAAGATCCTCGAAGTGCACGGCGAGCGCATGATCAAGGGCACCTTCGATCCGGGCTTCCGCATCAGCCTGCACCAGAAGGACCTGAACCTGGCCCTGCAAGGCGCCAAGGAACTGAACATCAACCTACCGAACACCGCCAATGCCCAGCAAGTGTTCAGCACCTGCGCGGCCATCGGTGGCAGCAACTGGGACCACTCGGCGCTGATCAAGGGCCTGGAACACATGGCCAATTTCTCGATTCGCGACAATAAGTAAAGCCTGCACAAAACCCTGTGGGAGCGAGCCTGCTCGCGAAAGCGGCTTCACATTCAACATCCATGTTGGCTGACATACCGCGTTCGCGAGCAGGCTCGCTCCCACAAGGGTTCCGAGTTGCCCTTTCGAATAACAAGAATTCCGGGAGCCCGCCATGTCGGTCGATCCGCAACAACTGCTGCGCGAGCTGTTTGCCACAGCCATCGACGCGGCCCATCCGAACCAAGTCCTCGAAGCCCATTTGCCTGCTGATCGCACGGGGCGGGTGATCGTCATCGGCGCCGGCAAAGCCGCTGCTGCCATGGCGCAAGTGGTCGAGCGCTGCTGGGAGGGTGAAGTCACCGGCCTGGTGGTGACCCGCTACGGCCACGGCGCTCCGTGCGAAAAAATCGAAGTGGTCGAAGCCGCACACCCGGTGCCGGATGCGGCGGGTCTGGCCGTGGCCAAACGTGTGCTGGAGCTGGTCAGCAACCTGACTGAAGACGACCGCGTGATCTTCCTGCTCTCCGGCGGCGGCTCTGCCCTGCTCGCCCTGCCAGCCGAAGGCATCACCCTTGCCGATAAGCAGGCGATCAACAAAGCCCTGCTCAAATCCGGCGCGACCATCGGCGAGATGAACTGCGTGCGCAAGCACCTCTCGGCGATCAAGGGTGGGCGTCTGGGCAAGGCCTGCTGGCCAGCGACGGTTTATACCTACGCGATTTCCGATGTGCCCGGCGACCTCGCCACCGTCATTGCCTCCGGCCCGACCGTGGCCGACCCGAGCACTTCCGCCGAAGCGCTGGCGATCATCAAGCGCTACGGCATCGACATTCCCGCCTCCGTGCGCACCTGGCTGCAAAGTCCGGAATCGGAAACCGTCAAACCCGGCGATCCGAGTCTGGCGCGCAGTCATTTCCAGTTGATCGCCCGCCCGCAGCAGTCGCTGGACGCGGCGGCGGTGAAATGCCGTCAGGCCGGTTTCAGCACCTTGATTCTCGGCGACCTCGAAGGCGAATCCCGTGAAGTGGCGAAAGTCCACGCCGGCATCGCCCGACAGATCATCCACCACGGCCAGCCACTGGCGGCGCCCTGCGTGATTCTCTCCGGCGGTGAAACCACGGTAACCGTGCGCGGCAATGGCCGTGGCGGACGCAATGCCGAATTCCTCCTCAGCCTGACCGACAGCCTCAAGGGCCAGCCCGGCGTCTATGCGCTGGCCGGCGACACCGATGGCATCGACGGCTCGGAAGACAACGCCGGCGCAATCATGACCCCGGACAGCTACGCCCGCGCCGCCGCACTGGGTCTGAGCGCCAGCGACGAGCTGGATAACAACAATGGCTACGGCTACTTCCAGGCGCTTGATGCGCTGATCGTTACCGAGCCGACCCGCACCAACGTCAACGACTTCCGCGCCATTCTGATCCTTGAGAACTGCAAATCATGACGCCTGATAAAAAGGTCAAAATCCTCGCCACCCTCGGCCCTGCGGTCGACGGTATCGATGACATCCGCGAGCTGGTCGAGGCCGGGGTCAACATCTTCCGCCTGAATTTCAGCCACGGCGATCACGCCGACCACGCCAAGCGCTATCAATGGATCCGCGAAGTCGAGCGTCAGCTCAACTACCCGCTGGGCATTCTGATGGACTTGCAGGGCCCGAAACTGCGCGTCGGCAAGTTCGCTGACGGCAATGTGCAGTTGCATCGCGGTCAGGCGTTCCGCCTCGATCTCGATACGACAGCGGGCGATGAGCGCCGGGTCAACCTGCCGCATCCGGAGATCATTGCCGCGCTGGACGCAGGCATGGATCTGCTGCTCGACGACGGCAAGCTGCGCCTGCGCGTGGTCACCAAGTACGCCGATGCAATCGACACCACCGTGCTCAACGGCGGCGAACTGTCTGATCGCAAAGGTGTGAACGTGCCGCAAGCGGTGCTCGACCTGAGCCCGCTGACCGCCAAGGATCGCCGCGATCTGAGCTTCGGCCTGGAATTGGGTGTGGATTGGGTCGCGCTGTCGTTCGTGCAGCGCCCGCAGGACATTGTCGAAGCCCGCGCATTGATCGGCGACAAAGCCTTTCTGATGGCGAAAATCGAAAAGCCTTCGGCGGTCGAGCAATTGCGTGAGATTGCTGAGTTGAGCGACGCCATCATGGTCGCTCGCGGTGATCTTGGTGTGGAAGTGCCGGCGGAAAGCGTGCCGCAGATTCAGAAAAACATCATCACCACCTGCCGTGCGCTGGGCAAACCGGTGGTGGTGGCGACGCAGATGCTCGAGTCGATGCGTTTCTCCCCTGCCCCGACCCGTGCCGAGGTGACTGACGTCGCCAACGCCGTGGCCGAAGGCGCCGATGCCGTGATGCTCTCGGCGGAAACCGCATCCGGCGAATACCCGCTGGAAGCCGTGCAGATGATGAGCAAGATCATCCGTCAGGTTGAGAACGGCCCGGATTATCAGACCCAGCTCGACGTCAGTCGACCGAAAGCCGAGGCGACGGTTTCCGATGCGATCAGCTGTGCGATCCGCCGGATCAGCAACGTGCTGCCGGTGGCGGTGCTGGTCAATTACAGCGAGTCCGGCGCCTCGACGTTGCGCGCATCGCGGGAACGGCCGAAAGCACCGATCCTCAATCTGACGCCGAACCTGCAAACCGCGCGGCGCTTGAGCGTGGCGTGGGGCATTCATTCGGTGGTCAACGATCGCCTGCGTCAGGTCGACGAAGTCTGCTCGACCGCGTTGGAAATCGCCCAGGCGCAAGGCATGGCCGAGCGTGGCGACACGCTGCTGATTACCGCTGGCGTACCGTTCGGGCAGCCGGGGTCGACCAATTCGCTGCGGATCGAGACGTTGATCTAACGCCCCACCATGATCGTTCCCACGCTCTGCGTGGGAACGCCTCAATGGACGCTCTGCGTCTGCTCTTGGGACGCGGAGCGTCCCGGGCTGCATTCCCACGCGGAGCGTGGGAACGATCAGTAACCCGGTTTCCCTGACTTTCAGAACTGCCATGCCTGCCAATCACTTCAACACCCACTGCCCCGACTGGGCCGAGGCTTTGCTCAACGGTTTCAGTCAGATTTTCTTCCAGCGCCATCCGCTGTGCGGCCTGCTGTGTCTGTTGGCGATTCTGCTGACGGCGCCGGTGCTGTTCGCCGGGGCGCTGCTCGGTGGCGTTGCCGGTCTGCTCACCGCGCAGCGGCGCAACTACGCCAAGGCCGATCGCCAGGCTGGTCTGTTCAGCTACAACGGCGTGCTGCTCGGTCTGCTGCTGAGCCTGTATTTCCCTTGGTCACCGCTGCTGCCGCCGTTGATTCTTGCAGCGGGCGGCTTGAGCGCGATGCTCACGCAGCAATGGCTCAAACACGTGTACCGCAGTCGCGCCATACCGGCGTATACCTCGCCGTTCGTGGCGCTCAGCTGGGTGCTGCTGATGTTCGCCGAGCCGTCCACACCGGCGGCATCGGTCGACCTGAACACGACAAATCTGCTGGCCGCTGAACTGCGCGGATTCGGCCAGGTGATGTTCCTCGACCATCCTTTGGCCGGGGCGTTAATCGCCAGCGGTTTGCTGCTCGCCGATCGCCGTGCGTTCTGCTGGGCGCTGCTGGCATCGGCGATCGGCCTCGGTTCCAGCCTTCTGCACCACGAAACGTCCGCCGCACTGCTCGGGCTCGGTGGCTACAACGCCGTACTCGCCGCCCTCGCCTTCAGCTCGCAACGGCAACATCCGTGGCTGCCGCTGCTCGCAATTGTTCTGGCACTGCTGGTGACGCCGCTGTTTGCCGCCCTTGGGTTGGCGACTCTGACCGCGCCGTTCATCCTCGCCTGCTGGTTGATTCGTGCCGGTATTCAAATGCTTGGCAAAGCGTCGCTTGCGCATGAGTCTTGCGCTCACGAGGAGAATCACCCTAGGCTGCGCTGATCTTCGATTCAGGCGTTATCCATGGACAGCAGCAACAATTGGCGCGAACGGCTTTACGTCATGATTTTCCAGAGCGACACCCCGGCCGGGCGTCGCTTCGACGGCATCCTGCTGGTGATCATCCTCGCCAGCCTGGTGATCGTGATGCTCGACAGTATCGACAGCATTCACCGTAATTACGCCGACGTTCTGGCCTATATCGAGTGGGGCTTCACGGCGATTTTCCTCGGCGAGTACATCCTGCGCCTGTACTGCTCGCCCAAGCCACTGCGCTATGCCTTCAGCTTTTATGGCCTGGTGGATCTGCTGGCGATCGTGCCGGGCATCCTTGCGCTGTACTACAGCGATGCGCAGTATCTGCTGATCATCCGCATCATTCGGATGCTGCGGATTTTCCGCGTGCTCAAGCTCAGCCCGTATCTCAAGCAAGCCAACTATCTGATGTCGGCGCTGCGTGGCAGCAAGCAGAAAATCGTCGTGTTTCTGGTCAGCGTATGCACGCTGGTAACGGTGTTTGGCACGCTGATGTACGTGATCGAAGGCCCGGAACATGGCTTCACCAGCATTCCCAAAGGCATCTATTGGGCGATCGTGACTTTGACCACTGTAGGTTTCGGCGACATCGTGCCGAAGACGCCGCTGGGCCAGGTGATTTCCTCGCTGGTGATGATCACCGGTTATTCGATCATCGCCGTGCCCACGGGGATTTTCACCGCTGAGCTGGCCAACGCCATGCGCGGCGAACAGCTGCAACATGACTGCCCGGGCTGCCAGAAAAAGAGCCATGAACAGAGCGCAGCGTTCTGTTCGCGCTGCGGCAGTCAGCTGTTCAAGAAAGTGGAATAAGTACAGAGCTTTTTAATCTTTAAGCGACTATGCGAGGCCCGCTATAGTCGCTGGCAAATCGCCTCATTTTTGACACGACACCCCACAGAACAAGGAATGCGCAGTGAAAAAACTCTTTGGCGCCTCACTTCTCGCCGCCGGCCTGGCCTTGGCCAACATCGCCCAGGCAGCACCGACGCTGCTCAACGTTTCCTACGACGTGATGCGCGATTTCTACAAGGACTACAACACTGCGTTCCAGAAGCACTGGCAAGCCGAGCACAACGAAAACATCACCGTGCAGATGTCCTTCGGCGGCTCGAGCAAGCAGGCGCGTTCGGTGATCGACGGCCTGCCGGCTGACGTCATCACCATGAACATGGCCACCGACATCAATGCCCTCGCCGACAACGGCAAACTGGTCCCGAACAACTGGGTCACGCGCCTGCCGAACAACAGCGCGCCGTTTACCTCGGCTACGGTGTTCATCGTCCGCAAGGGCAACCCGAAAGCCTTGAAAGACTGGCCTGATCTGCTCAAGGACGGCGTACAGGTGATCGTGCCGAACCCGAAAACTTCCGGTAATGGCCGCTACACCTACCTGTCGGCCTGGGGCTATGTACTGAAAAACGGTGGTGACGAGAACAAGGCCAAGGATTTCGTCGGCAAGCTGTTCAAGCAGGCGCCGGTACTGGACACCGGTGGCCGCGCCGCCACCACCACGTTCATGACCAACCAGATCGGCGACGTACTGGTGACCTTCGAAAACGAAGCGGAAATGATCGCCCGCGAGTTCGGTCGCAATCAGTTCGAAGTCATCTACCCGACCGTCTCCGCGGAAGCCGAGCCACCGGTTTCGGTGGTCGATAAAGTCGTCGACAAGAAAGGTTCGCGTGCGGCGGCTGACGAATATCTGAAGTACCTGTGGTCGCCTGAAGGCCAGGAAATTGCTGCGGCCAACTACCTGCGCCCACGGGATCCGGCGGTGCTGGCGAAGTACACCGATCGCTTCCCGAGAGTGGATTTCCTTTCGGTGGAGAAAACGTTTGGTGACTGGCGCACGGTGCAGAAAACCCACTTCAATGATGGTGGCGTGTTCGATCAGATTTATAGCGGGCAGTAAGTCTTGATCTGAAAAAATCAAAAGGCGACCCACCGGGTCGCCTTTTTGTTGCGTGGGAATACCGGTCATTACACTGCGTAATAACAGTTATCATCCGAAAACGTCTTCTGCCAGTCCACGTTGTCCATTAGCCTCAGCCCTTTCCTGTGCCCGACCCGAGATCCCCTATGACCACCACTCCTCACGCAATGACCCGAGGCATGGTCCTGCTGTTCGCGTTTTGCTGCGGCGCCATTGTTGCCAACATCTACTATGCACAACCGATTATTGGCCTGATCGCGCCGGACATCGGCCTCTCCGACACCATGGCCAGTTTCATCGTCTCGCTGACGCAGATCGGCTATGCGTTGGGCCTGTTCTTTCTGGTGCCATTGGGGGATCTGCTGGAAAACCGGCGGCTGATGATCATCACCACGGTCGTGGCGATCGCCAGTCTGCTTGGCGCCGCGTTCACTGAACAGCCGAACGTGTTCCTGCTGATCTCGCTGCTGGTCGGCTTCAGCTCGGTGTCGGTGCAGATCCTGATTCCGCTGGCCGCGCATCTGGCGCCGGAAGAATCCCGTGGTCGCGTGGTGGGCGGGATCATGGGCGGTTTGCTGCTGGGCATTCTGTTGGCGCGACCGGTGTCGAGTGTGGTCGCCGATCACCTCGGCTGGCGCGCCATGTTCATGATCGCCGCAGCGTTGATGGCGGCAATCAGCGTGGTGCTGGCGCTGACCGTGCCCAAGCGCCAGCCGGATCACAGCGCAACTTATGGCCAATTGATCGGCTCGCTGTGGACACTGCTGCGCCAGCAACCGGTGCTGCGTCAGCGGGCGTTTTACCAGGGTTGCATGTTTGCCACGTTCAGCCTGTTCTGGACCGCCGTGCCACTGGAACTGGCGCGCAACCATGGCCTGTCGCAAAGCGAAATCGCGATCTTCGCTCTGGTGGGCGCCATCGGTGCCATCGCCGCGCCAATCAGCGGCCGCCTCGCCGATGCCGGTCACACACGCATCGCCTCGCTGCTGGCCATGCTCTTCGCCAGCCTGAGCTTTCTCCCCGCCTTCATTCACCCGGCCTACAGCGTCATCGGCCTGGCCGTGACCGGCGTGGTGCTGGACTTCTGCGTGCAGATGAACATGGTCCTCGGCCAACGCGCGGTGTACTCGCTGGACGCGAAAAGTCGTGGCCGTTTGAACGCGCTGTACATGACCAGCATCTTTATCGGCGGCGCCTTCGGCTCGTCGGTGGCCAGCGCGGTGTACGAGCATGGCGGCTGGTTGTGGATCGTGATTGTTGGCAGCGTGTTTCCGTTGTTGGCGTTGGTGCGGTTTCTGAGTGTTTCACGACGCGCTTCATTGGCCACGGCTTAAGGCTTCAAAAGCTTCGCGAGCAAGCTCGCTCCCACAGGTTTTGGGTGACCTTCGAATCACTGCAATGCACAAAACCAGTGTGGGAGCGAGCCTGCTCGCGAAGGCATCAGTTCAGATCATGTTTGCACCGACTGACACAGCGCTTTCGCAAGCAGGCTCGCTCCCACAATTGCGCAGCCCCTCAATACCGAACCAGTTTCTCCATCGCCGCATCCGCCAGAAACGAGGAGCGGCTTTTGACGTTGTGCTCGCGTACATAGCGATCAATACGCTGAATCACATAGCCGGGCAGCGTAACGTTGACCTTTTCGGTCTTGCCCAGGTACGGCGAGATATCCAGCTCCAGCATGCCCCAGCCCATCTCGGCAAAATCCGGATGATTGCGATGCGCCGCTGCCGAGGTCGGCATCGGAATCGCCTGACCGGCCGCCGCGATCTCCTGCAGCATGAGGTGAGCCACTTCCACGGCCGCGTTGTAGGCCTCCTCAAAGCTGTCCCCGGCCGTGACTGCGCCGGGAATATCGGGGATCTGAATGCCGATGGCAGTGTTCTCGTCACCCCACTCGATGCAGATGGGATATTGCATTACGGATCTCCTTCATGACGGGTTGGCAGGCTGAATAACCCCGCGCGCCGCCGAATGCTTTTGACTGTCCCCAGCGGTAAATCCTTTTGCGGATGCGGGACGGCAATCGTGTTCGGGTTGTAACGATGAGTGAAGATGTGATGATTGCCCGCAACCCGATCCAGCGTCCAGCCCGCCTCCTCCAGCTCCTTCATCAATAGCCTGCTCTGCACCAACCGCCTCCTTGGTCTGGCCCATTAAAAGTAACTCTAGAGTTATCTTTACTCAAGCACAGAATGGGGCGGAGTGATGGTCGGTTGTTTTACAAAGTATTCCTGTAACTGTTTCGTTTATTGCGAATTTCGTTTGATTCGAATAACGTCCGCAGATCTTCC
This sequence comes from Pseudomonas sp. RG1, assembly GCF_025910115.1. Classification (NCBI taxonomy): domain Bacteria; kingdom Pseudomonadati; phylum Pseudomonadota; class Gammaproteobacteria; order Pseudomonadales; family Pseudomonadaceae; genus Pseudomonas; species Pseudomonas sp. RG1. The sequence continues at coordinate 26,799 of NZ_JAPCIK010000015.1, read as the reverse complement.
TTACAATGCTGGAACAGTCTTATGACCACCGCTACTCCATCTGCCATCAATCTGCCCGTCGAACGTGAGGTCAAAGCCGCGATTGAAGGCCAGCGCGCCCTGACCGCATTTCTCGCAAGCGGTTTTGAAACTCAGCGAATCCAGATTTTTGATGAACAGAACGAAGCCCACAGCGTCGAGCTGCCAACATCGGCGTTGCGCTTGCTGAGCGATATCCTCGCGGCGCTGGCGCAGGGCAACGCTGTGAAGGTGGTACCGATCCACGCGGAGCTGACCACGCAGGAAGCTGCCGATCTGCTCAACGTCTCACGTCCGCACATGATCAAACTGCTGGAGAGCGGTGAGATTTCCTACCACAAAACAGGCAAGCACCGACGTGTGCGTTTTGCCGATCTGATGGAATATAAAACCCGGCGAGACACCGCCAGCGAGCAGGCAATGATGCTTCTCGCGGAGCAGGCACAGGCGCTAAGGACAGGATACGAGTGAGGCATTCCTCTTTCACTGCTGTATACGATGCATGCGTTTTATATCCGGCCCCTTTAAGAGATTTCCTGATGTGGCTCGCTTTGTCAGGGCTGTATCGGGCTCGCTGGACTCAGGAAATACACCACGAATGGAAGCGTAATTTATTGAAAAACAGGTCCGACCTGACCCTCGAACAACTCGATCGCACATCACAATTGATGGACCTGGCCATTCCAGACGCGTGTATCGATGGCTATGAAGACCTGGTGTCAGGCCTGACACTGCCTGATGAGAACGACCGCCATGTTCTAGCGGCCGCAATCCGATGCGGTGCCGATGTAATAGTGACGTTCAACCTGAAAGATTTCCCCACCCGTCACCTCGCGCCATACGGCATTGAAGCTCAGCACCCGGATGAGTTTGTGGAAAACCTTTTCCATCTTGATTCGGCTGCCGTCGTCGCTGCGGCTCAAAGCCAGCGACGGCAATTGAAAACGCCCAGTGTGGAGGTGGACAAATATCTTGGCTTTCTCCAACGGCAAGGATTGGTCGAGTCGGTAAAGGCGTTAGGTAACTATCGTGCGATTCTCTGAAAATCAGACGCAAAAAAAAACGACGATCCCAAGATCGCCGTTTCTCATCACTGCCCGAACTTCTTGCCCAACCCCGGCGGGACGCCGTGGATGTTGGTGTCTTCCCACGGGCCGTTGGGGCTGACCGAGCGGCTCCAGCCGTTGTTCCAGCGGTAGTAGGTGCGCTGGCGGTAGAAGGTGTTGGTCTGGTCGTCGAGCACGTAGACGCCGAGCTTCTGGTCCCAGTGGCTGTTTCCGCCCGGTGGCGGGGCGAAGCTGGCCGAGGTACGTGGCACGGGCTTGGCGGGTTTGGCCGGGATGCTCTTGCCGGGGCTTGGCGAGGTCGACGGGGTCGGGCTTGGCTGAGACGGCGGGATCGGCGGCAGGCTGGTGGTCGGTTCCGGGCGTTGTACCGCACATGCACTCAAGCCCAGGGCCAGTGTGAGGACTGTGATGCGGGCGATGGTGTGCATGGCGGTGCTTTCCTGTTGGGTCCGGTTACTTGTCCGGGCTGTCGATGGTCAGTTTTTGGAGCGCTGTGGTGCTGCTGGCCAATGGGCCGCTGCGACCGATCCACTCACCGGCAGTCGGTTGACCGGACCGTGAGATGCGCGCAACCAGTTGGACTTCAGGGAAGTTGGACAGTTTCAACTGCGGCATCATTGCGTCGGCATCGCCCAGTTCGACGGTCACCGGCAGGTCAGCCACGGTCAGGCGTTTCGCCGCCAGCGGCGCCGGTGGGCCAGAAGTGGCGCGGGCGAAGATGAACACGCTGTCGTCCGGTTGCACCTTGCCTTTGAGTTCGCTGGCCAGATCGACGCTGACTTTCAGCAATGCAGCTTTCGGCGCCGGTGCCTCGGCAACCTTGCCACCGCTGGCTTTCAGGCGTTCGGCGGCACGCTCGATGCCGCCTTGCAACGCAGCGCGAGAGTTGTCATCCGGCGGCAGTTGCGCGAGCAGGCGATTCCAGTAGTCGATGGCTTCCTGATAACGCTCGCCTTCGAACGCAGCGATGCCGAGCAGGCCGAGGCTGGTGACTTCTTTCGGATCAGCCTTCAGCGCTTCGTCGGTCAGTTTCTGAATCTGCTCCGACCACTTTTTACCGTCAGCAAAATACTGCGCCTGCGCCCACTGGCCGAGCAGCTCCGGCTGGCGACCGGCGAGGTTGGCGGCGCGTTCGAACATCTTCGCCGCGTCTGCCGGGCGGTCCTGAGCCATGTAGGTACGGCCGAGGAAATACAGACCTTCAGCGGAATCCGGTTGTGCGGCGACCGCACGTTCCAGACGCTGGGTCATCTCTTCCATCGACTGCGGTGCCTGAGCGAATTCGCGGGTCAGTTCGACCTTGTCGGCGGCGCCGAAATGCAGGTACAGACCGAGGCCCAGCACCGGTACCAGCACAGCGGCCAGCAGCGGCAACGGTTTACCCAGACGCGAGACACGCGGCGCGGCGGCGCCTTCGGTGTCGGCGAGCAGTTCACGCGCAGCTTCCGCGCGGCCGCTGTCCAGTTGCGCGGCGTCGAGCACGCCCTCGGCCTGCTGCGCTTGCAGCTCGGCCACCCGTTCCTGGTACAGCGCGACGTTCAACGCGGTGCGATCTTCTTCCCGCTGGGCGCGGCGTTCGCGCAGTACCGGGATCAGCAGAAAACTCAGGGCGACCAGAAGCAACAGCCCTGCGGCGAGCCAGAAATCAATCATTCTTGGTTTTTATCCAACAGTTGGTCGAGACGCTGACGTTCTTCGGCAGACAGCGATGACGGCGTTTCGGCACGCTGCCCGCGACGCCTGCGCACGATCAGCGCGATCACCACGAAACCACCGAGCAGCAGCCCGGCCGGGCCGAACCACAGCAGCGCGGTTTTGGCATTGAGCGCCGGTTTGTAGCGGACGAAATCACCGTAGCGATCGACCATGAAGTCGATGATCTGCTGATTGTCCTTGCCCTCGCCGAGCATGCGGAAAATCTCTTTGCGCAGGTCGGCGGCGATCGGCGCGTTGGAGTCGGCAATGTCCTGGTTCTGGCATTTGGGGCAGCGCAGTTCCTTGGTCAGTTCGCGGAAACGCTCGCGGTCGCCCTCTTTGGCAAATTCGTAGGTGTCGATGGCCGCGTGGGCGACACCGGCCAGGCTCAAACCCAGCACCACCGCTGCGAGAAAACCCTTCATGGCTTGGCCTCATCGACCAGCGCCTGATACTTGGCTGCGAGTTTTTCGCGCCAGACCTGCTCGTCGATCACCCCGACGAACTTGTCGCGGATGACGCCTTTGGCGTCGATAAAGAAGGTTTCCGGCGCGCCGTAGACACCAAGATTCAAGCCCAGCGAACCTTCGTCGTCACGAATATCCAGCGCATACGGATTGTGAAACTCGGCCAGCCACTTCAAGGCGTCGGCATTGGTGTCCTTGTAGTTGATGCCGTAGATCACCACGCCGCGCTCGGCGAGTTTGTTCAGCACCGGGTGCTCGACGCGGCAGGAGATGCACCAGGTGCCCCAGACATTGACCAGCGCCGGCTTGCCGAGGATGTCGGCCTTGGTCAGCGTCTTGTCACCCTGCACACTCGGCAGGGAAAACTCCGGGAACGGCTTGTCGATCATCGCCGACGGCAGCTCCGCCGGATCCAGATACAGCCCGCGATAAAGAAACACCGCCACCAGCAGAAATATCGCCAGCGGCAACAACATCAACCAACGCCTCATGCCGCCGCTCCCGTCATGCCCAGCGCTTCGCGCACTTTGCTTTTCACCTTGACCCGATAACGCCGATCCAGCGCCGCCAGCAAACCACCCAATCCGGTGAGCAAGCCGCCGAACCAGATCCAGCGCACGAACGGTTTGACGTGTACGCGCACGGCCCAGGCGCCGTTATCCAGCGGCTCGCCGAGGGCGACGTAGAGATCGCGGGTGAAACCGGCATCGATGCCGGCTTCGGTCATCACCGAGTTCTGCACTGTGTACAGACGTTTTTCCGGGTGCAGCACGCTGATTTCCTTGCCGTCACGAATGACGCGGATGGTGCCTTTGTCCGAGATGAAATTCGGCCCTTCGAAATGCTTGGCGCCTTCGAACACGAATTGATAGCCGGCCAGGTCCATCGACTCGCCCGGCGCCAGACGCAGGTCGCGCTCGGCACTGTTCTGGCTCGACAACACCACGCCCAGCGCGCACACGGCGATGCCGAGGTGGGCGATCTGCATGCCCCAATAACTGCGGGTCAGCGTCGGCAAACCTTTGATCAGGCCTTTGTGCCGGGTCTTGTCGAACAGATCGCGCACGCCGGCGAGCAACACCCACGCCGCCAGCAGGAACGTCGCGATCACTGCCCAGTTGAAATCGCCATAGGCCACGCCGGCCACCACGGCCAGTGCGACGCTGCCGAGCAGCACCGGAGTGAGCATGCTCGCCAGCCATTTCACTGGCGTGTCCTTCCAGCGCACGATCACGCCGACCGCCATGACCAGCATCAGCAACGCCATCAACGGAATGAACAACGCATTGAAGTATGGCGGGCCGACCGAGAGCTTGGCGCCGCTGATGGCATCTAGAATCAGCGGATACAAAGTGCCAAGGAGGATCATCGATGCAGCGACGACCAGCACCAGGTTATTGCCCAGTAGCAAAGTCTCGCGTGACCACAGGTTGAAACCGACCTGACTTTTCACCACCGGCGCACGCAGCGCAAACAGCGTCAGCGAACCGCCCACCACGAACAGCAGGAAAATCAGGATGAACACGCCGCGCTCGGGATCCGAGGCGAAGGCATGCACCGAAGTCAGCACGCCCGAGCGTACGAGGAAGGTGCCGAGCAGGCTCAACGAGAACGCGGCGATCGCCAGCAACACCGTCCAGCTCTTGAACACGCCGCGCTTTTCGGTGACCGCCAGCGAGTGAATCAACGCGGTGCCGACCAGCCACGGCATGAACGAGGCGTTTTCCACTGGGTCCCAGAACCACCAGCCGCCCCAGCCGAGTTCGTAATACGCCCACCACGACCCGAGGGAGATGCCGATACCGAGGAAAGCCCAGGCGACGATGGTCCATGGCCGCGACCAGCGCGCCCATGCCGCATCGAGACGGCCGCCGAGCAGCGCGGCGATGGCAAATGCGAAGGCCACAGAGAAACCGACGTAACCCATGTACAGCATTGGCGGATGCACGATCAGGCCAATGTCTTGCAGCAACGGGTTGAGGTCGCGACCGTCGGCGGGAATCTGCGGCAGGATCCGCGAGAACGGGTTCGAGGTAAGAATCAGAAACAGCAGGAAACCGGTGCTGATCATGCCCATCACCGCCAGGACGCGGGCGAGCATGACTTGCGGCAACTGCCGGGAGAACACCGACACAGCGAAAGTCCAGCCGCCGAGGATCAACGCCCACAGCAGCAGCGAACCTTCGTGGGCGCCCCACACCGCGCTGAATTTGTAGTACCACGGCAGCGCGCTGTTGGAGTTCATCGCCACGTAGCCGACGGAGAAATCGTCGGTCATGAACGCGTAGGTCAGGCAGCCAAAGGCAAACAGCAGAAAGGCAAACTGGCCCCACGCCGCCGGTTGCGCCAGGCTCATCCACAAGCGGTCACCGCGCCACGCGCCGAGCATCGGCACCAGCGCTTGGACCAGTGCAAAACACAGCGCGAGGATCATCGCCAGATGGCCCAGCTCAGGAATAAACAGTGCGGCGGCCATCGATCAACCCTCCTTCACAGGCGTCGGCGCGGATTGACCGCTGTCCTTCAGCGCTTTGGTCACTTCCGGCGGCATGTACTTCTCGTCGTGCTTGGCCAGCACTTCATCGGCGACCACTACGCCATCAGCATTGAGCTTGCCGAGGGCGACAATGCCCTGCCCTTCGCGGAACAGATCCGGGAGGATGCCGCGATAGGCGATGGTCACGGATTTGTTGAAATCGGTGACAACGAATTTGACGTCCAGCGAATCCTTGGAGCGTTGCAGCGAACCGGCCTCGACCATGCCGCCGGCGCGGATGCGCGTGTCTTGCGGCGCTTCGCCGTTGGCGATCTGCGTCGGTGTGTAAAACAGATTGATGTTTTCCTGCAGCGCGCTCAGGGCCAGGCCGACAGCAGCGCCCACTCCGACCAGAATCGCCAGAATGATGATCAGACGTTTTTTGCGCAGCGCATTCACTTGCCGTTCTCCCGGCGCAGACGACGCGCCTCTTGTTGCAGATAACGCTTGCGCGCCGCAATCGGCGCCACCACGTTGAGGGCCAGCACCGCCAGACAGATGCCGTAGGCCGACCAGACATACAGGCCGTGATGGCCCATGGCGAGAAAATCGCCGAATGAAGCAAAACTCATCGCACCGCCTCCAGACTCTGCTGCACTTCGGTCTTCACCCAACTGGCGCGGGCCTCGCGCTTGAGCACTTCAAGACGCATGCGCAGCAACAGCACGGCGCCGAAGAAGCAGTAGAAACCCAGCACCGTCAGCAGCAGCGGCAGCCACATTTCCGCCGGCATCGCCGGCTTTTCCGTGAGGGTGAACGTCGCGCCCTGGTGCAGGGTGTTCCACCACTCCACCGAGTATTTGATGATCGGAATGTTGATCACGCCAACAATCGCCAGCACCGCGCAGGCCTTGGCGGCGCTGTCGCGGTTGCTGATGGCATTGCCCAGCGCGATCACGCCGAAATACAGAAACAGCAGAATCAGCATCGAGGTCAGGCGCGCATCCCACACCCACCACGAGCCCCAGGTCGGCTTGCCCCAGATGGCCCCGGTGACCAGCGCCACGGCAGTCATCCACGCACCGATCGGTGCGGCGCATTGCAGGGCGACATCGGCCAGTTTCATCTTCCACACCAGCCCGACCACACCGCACACCGCGAGCATCACGTAGATCGACTGGGCGAGCATCGCTGCAGGTACGTGGATATAGATGATGCGAAAGCTGTTGCCTTGCTGGTAATCCGGCGGCGCGAAGGCCAGGCCCCAGACCACGCCAACGCCGATCAGCAGCAACGCTGCAATGCTCAACCACGGCAGGAACTTGCCGCTGATGCCGTAGAACCACTTGGGCGAGCCGAGCTTGTGAAACCAGGTCCAGTTCATACTGTTTCCATCACGGTTGCCGCTCATCATCGCGAGCTGGCAGAGGGTCATGCCTTTCTTCTGGAAGAAGTGGTCAATTTTTGACCAGGCCTCATTATTATTCGCCGACGCTGATCTTCAGGCCAGCGGCTATTGCAAAGGGTGTCAGGGTGATCGCTAGCGCTGTGAGGCTGGCCATCCACAACAGGTATCCAGTCGCCGGCATCCCTTGCAGCGCCGCTTGCAACGCGCCACTGCCAAGGATCAACACCGGGATGTACAACGGCAGAATCAGCAGCGCCAGCAACAGCCCGCCGCGCTTCAGGCCGACCGTCAGCGCCGCACCGACTGCGCCGAGCAGGCTCAATACCGGCGTGCCCAACAGCAACGACAGCAGCAGCACCGGCAGGCACGCGGCCGGCAAACCGAGCATCAACGCCAGCAACGGCGACAGCAGCACCAGTGCCAGACCGGAAAACAGCCAGTGTGCCAGCACCTTGGCCAGGACCAGAAGCGGCAGCGGGTGCGACGAAAGGACCCACTGTTCCAGCGAGCCGTCTTCGAAATCACTGCGGAACAATCCGTCCAGCGACAGCAGGACCGACAACAGCGCCGCCACCCAGACTAACCCCGGGGACAGGTTTTGCAAGACTTGAGTTTCCGGGCCGACGGCCAGCGGGAAAAGGGCAATGACGATGGCAAAGAAAATCAGCGGATTGGCCAGCTCCGCCGGGCGGCGGAACAGCAGTCGCGATTCGCGGGCAAGCAGCAGGCCGAAGACACTCATACCGCCCATTTCCCCAGATCGATGTCGCGATAACCGGCCGGCATGCGGCTCAGGGTGTGGTGGGTGGTCAGCACCACCAGACCGCCGCGTTCGCAGTGGCCGGCCAGATGCTCTTCCAGTTGCGCAACGCCCTGCTTGTCCAGCGCGGTGAAAGGTTCGTCGAGAATCCACAACGGCGGGCTGTCCAGATACAACCGCGCCAGCGCCACACGGCGCTGTTGGCCGGCGGAAAGACTGTGGCAGGGAACGTCTTCGAAACCGCGCAATCCTACCGCTGCCAGCGCCTGCCAGATCGCCTCGCGCTCGGCGGGATGATGCAAGGCGCACAGCCACGACAGGTTTTCTTCGGGAGTGAGCAGATCCTTGATCCCGGCGGCGTGGCCGATCCACAACAGGTTTCGCGCCAGTTCGCTGCGTTGCTCGGCCAGCGGCTGACCGTTGAGCAGTACCTGGCCGTCGGTGGGTTGCATCAAACCGGCGAGCAGACGTAAAAGACTGGTCTTGCCGCTGCCGTTGGGGCCGCTGATCTGCACCATGTCACCACTGGCCAGGCGCAATTCGAGGTTTTCGAAAAGCAGCCGCAGATCGCGTTCACACGCCAGGGCAATGGTTTGCAGGACAGGACTGGTCAAGGGATCACGGGCCTTATACGGTTCAAGTCGGCTCTGGAGCGGCCGTTAAAGAGATGCAGCATAGACGCTTTGATCGCTCGATCTGGCGAGCTGGATCAAACAATTGCCAGGTTTTTTGAACGAAGCGCACGACGCGCGGCATTATACATGCCGTGCCTTACTCTCAAGAGCGCAATTTCCTCAGGTTGTGTCCGCGTATGACAGGCGAAATGAACATCCTCCCGCTGCCGCCCACCGTGCCGGCGAGCGCTCGCCCGCAGATGGGTGAACTGCTCAAGCTGCTGACGCCGGTCGAGGGCTTGATCGGCGCGGGGCAAAGCGCCAAGGCTGAGGTGTTGTCGCTCAAGCAGGCCGATCAGACCTTTGAATTGTTGCTCAAAGTGACCCTCGACAGCGGCCGTCAGACCACCGTGCAGGCCAGCAGCAACCTGCCGTTGCCACAGGGCACCAACCTGGCGATCACTCAGCCGTCGGCCGGCAATCTGGCAATCACCGTGCAGCAAGCGATCGCCAGCAGCGTCGCCACCCTGACCCGCATCGATACCGCGCAATTGCCCGCCGGCACCCTGCTGCAAGGCAAAGTCGTGACCTCACAAGCCCTGCCGCAGACGCCGGGGCAAGCGGCGGTATTTCGCTCGATGGTCACTCTGCTCAATACCGCATTGAGCGGCAGCACCTTGACCGTCGACAGCCCGCAACCGCTGCGCATCGGCACCCTGTTGTCGGCGCAGGTGCAGGATGCGCAGACCCTCAAATTCGTGCCGCTGAGCAGCCGTCAGGAGCAACTGGCGGTCAGTCAGCAATTGCTCGGTCAGCAAAATCGTCAGGGCTCGCTCGATGGCTTGCTGAAGTTGTTGCAGAGCCTGCCGCCATCCAGCGATCAGACTTCGGCCGATCTGCGCGCGGTGGTCGACAAGTTGCTTGCCAGCCTGCCGGACCTGCAGCAAATGAGCACCGCCAAAGGCGTGGCGCTGGCCTTGGCCAACAGCGGCGCGTTCCTCGAAGCGAAATTGCTCGGCGGACAAAACCCGACTCTCGCCCCGGACATGAAAGCCGACCTGCTCAAGCTGATCGCGCAACTGACTCCGGGCCTGCCGAGCAACACCAATTTCAATGCGATCATCGCCGCCAATACCCTGGCGCAAGCGCTGCCGAGTTTCGTCCGGAACGCCCTCGGCACCCTCGGCCAGGTCAGCGCCAAACCGGTGCCCAGCAGCTTCCCGTTGCCCGAACGACTGCTGGCGAAACTCGAAGGCGAAGGTGATCTCGAACAACTGCTGCGCCTCGCCGCCGCAGCGGTGTCGCGCCTGCAAAGCCATCAGTTGTCGAGCCTGGAACAGACCGGCGTCACCGACGATGGCCGCCTGCTCAGCACCTGGCAGCTGGAAATCCCCATGCGCAACCTGCAAGATATCGTGCCGCTGCAGGTCAAATTCCAGCGTGAAGAAGCGCCGGAGCGCGAACCGCAGCCGCACGAACGCCGCGATGAGCGCGAAACCAAGCAGCAACTGTGGCGCGTCGATCTGGCCTTCGATCTGGAACCGCTCGGGCCAATGCAGATTCAGGCGCAACTGATCGCCGGCAGCCTGTCCAGTCAGCTGTGGGCCGAGCGTCCGTACACCGCTGACCTGATCGAGAACAACCTGTTCGCCCTGCGCCAGCGCTTGCTCGATTCCGGGCTCAACGTCGGCGACCTCGACTGCCACCACGGCACCCCGCCGCAAGGCAACCAAACCCGCCTCGAACACCGCTGGGTCGACGAAACCGCATGAACGATTCCACTGCCCCACGCCAGGCCATCGCCCTCAAATATGACGGCAACCACGCCCCGACCCTCACCGCCAAGGGCGACGAGGAACTGGCCGAAGAAATCCTGCGCATTGCCCGCGATTACGAAGTGCCGATCTACGAGAACCCTGAACTGGTGCGCCTGCTGGCGCGGATGGAACTGGGCGACAGCATCCCCGAAGAGCTCTATCGCACCATCGCCGAGATCATCGCGTTTGCCTGGAACCTGAAAGGCAAATTCCCCGAGGGACAGGACCCGAACGCGCCGATGGTCGAGAAGGACATCACCGCACGCGGGGATGATTATTGAGGTTTCAAAGACGCCTTCGCGAGCAGGCTCGCTCCCACATTCGACCGTGATCAAATGTGGGAGCGAGCCTGCTCGCGAATAGCGCTTTTGATTTGATCGTTCCCACGCTCCGCGTGGGAATGCCGCCCGTGACGCTCCGCGTCACATTTCACAGGCGGAACGCGGAGCGTCCCAGGATGCGTTCCCACGCAGAGCGTGGGAACGATCTTTTGATCTAGCTTGCCGCTTGAAGCTTGAAGCTTGAAGCTTGAAGCTTGAAGCTTCTAGCTGCCCTTGTGCAACTTGCGCATCAACTCCGCTTCAGCCTGGGTCAACCCGCACGACTGAGTCAGTTCATCGACGCTGGCGCCCATGCCTACCAGTTTCGCCGCCTGGGCGAATGACAGGCTCGACGGGTCGCGTTGTTCCAGTGCAACGATCTTGTCCGGCAACGGACTCACCACTGCGCGCAACTCGTGCAGGGCTTCGCCCATGCGCACGTTGCCGTTCTGGTAATCGTCGACGCGTTTGGCCAGTTCCTTGATGCGCTGATCACGCAGCGCATCACCCTGGGCCTGCTGCGCAGCGATCACCCGCTGCGCCTTGATGTACGAGACGAACATCGCCAGCGTGCCGGCCCAGAACAGGAACAGAACAATTACCGCAACCTCGAGAATCAAATCAGATGCTCTCCAGTTCCGACCATTCTTCTTCGCTCATCATCTTGTCCAGCTCGACCAGAATCAGCAGTTCGTTGTTCTTGTTGCACACGCCCTGGATGAACTTGGCCGACTCTTCGTTACCGACGTTCGGTGCGGTTTCGATTTCCGACTGACGCAGGTAAACCACTTCGGCGACGCTGTCGACCATGATGCCGACGACTTGCTTGTCGGCTTCGATGATGACGATACGGGTGTTGTCGCTGATCTCGCCGCTGTGCAGGCCGAAGCGCTGACGGGTGTCGATCACGGTGACCACGTTGCCGCGCAGGTTGATGATGCCCAGCACGTAGCTCGGTGCACCCGGTACCGGCGCGATCTCGGTGTAGCGCAGCACTTCCTGCACGCGCATCACGTTGATGCCGTAGGTTTCGTTATCCAGTTTGAAGGTCACCCATTGCAGGATCGGATCTTCAGAACCTTTTGCATTCGACGCCTGACTACTCATACCCTGACCCCTCGAAAAAACCGCCCCGGGCGGTGTGTGTTCTGTGTGGTGGCACTGGAAAATGCCATCGCCTGATTGTTATGTCGGCTGCTATGTCGGTTTATGTAGCGGCTTGTTGCCACTCAAGTGCTTTGCCCCGCCGCTGGCGATCAACTCGGCCAGTGCGGATACGTCAAGCAATGCACACATGTGCTCGATCACGGTGCCGGCGAGCCATGGCCGCTGACCCCGGTGACTTCTCCATTTGATTTCATTCGGGTCCAGGCGCAACGAGCGGCTGACCTGATGCACTGCCAGCCCCCACTCGTAACCTTGTACCGAAATCACGTATTGCAGGCCCTGCCGGAAGTCATCGCGGTAACGATCCGGCATGACCCAACGCGCGGTGTCCAAGACTTTCAGATTGCCGGCCTGGCTCGGCAGAATCCCGAGGAACCACTCCGGCTGACCAAACAGCGGCGTCAGCTCGTGGCCGGCCAGCGAATAGATCGAGCCAAGGCACACCAGCGGCACCGCCAGGGTCAGCCCGGCAACATCGAACAGCAAGCATTCGAAGGCTTCGGCAGCCCAGGCCGGACGGCCATCGGGCTCGACCGGTGGCGGCGGGTTGTTCGGCGGCAGGTGCACTTCCACCAGCGGCGGGACCAGCACCTGCGGCTCAGCAATCTGCGGCGCGGGTTCTGGCTCCGGTTCGGGTTCCGGCACGGTCAATAATTGTGTTTGCAGCAGCGGCGCCAGTGTCGACAGTGGCGCGCGCGGTTCGTCGATCAGCACCACCGGTGCTTTGGCCACGGGGGCAGCAGCAGGCGCGGCAATCGGAGCGACGGATTTCTGCGCGTCACGGGCCTGCTCTTCCAGCACCGCGGCCTGGAACTCGTCCATGGCCTCGGTGCTTTCCACCACTTCAGGCTGCGCCTGTTCGACGACTGGCGGCAGTACTTCGACCGGCGCAGGCAAGTCCTCGGGCAAGTCGAGCAGCAGGTCTTCCAGATAGGACTGCAAGGCCTGTTGCGGACGTGACGTGAGTTTCACTGGGCGGTTCATCGGTGATCAGCGCCTGACAGGGAAACCGCGTTGTCTGCTTCGCGAGCAGGCTCGCTCCCACAGGGTGCGGGCAAACAGATCGAAATCATCTCAGGCCACCTGCGGAACAAGTTGCTGCGCGAGCAGGTGCTTGAGCAGCGCGCGGTAGGCCAGCACGCCACGGCTCTTGCCGTCGAATTGCGAGGGCGTGACGCCCGCCCGGCTGGCGTCGCGCAGACGGGTATCGACCGGGATGTAGCCGTGCCAGATGTCTTCGGGGAATTTGTCACGCAGCACGCGCAAGGTGCCCATCGACGCCTGCGTGCGGCGGTCGAACAACGTCGGCACGATGCTGAACGGCAACGGCTGTTTGCGCGAACGATTGATCATCGCCAGGGTGTTGACCATGCGCTCCAGACCTTTCACGGCGAGGTGCTCGGTCTGTACCGGGATCACCAGTTGCTGGCTCGCTGCGAGAGCGTTGACCATCAGCACACCGAGTAGCGGCGGGCTGTCGATAATTGCGTAATCGAAGTCCTGCCACAATTGCGCCAGACTCTTGGCGATCACCAGACCCAGGCCACTCTGCCCCGGCGACTGCCGCTCAAGGGTGGCCAGTGCAGTGCTCGATGGCAGCAGGGAAATGCGCTCGTCGCTGGTCGACAACAGCAACTGCCCCGGCAGGCCTTGCGGCACGCTGCCCTTGTGCAGAAACAGGTCGTAGTTGCTGTGTTCCAGGCTGTCGGGGTCGTAGCCGAAATAGCTGGTCATCGAGCCGTGCGGGTCGAGATCGACCACAACCACGCGCTTGCCCGCCTCGGCCAGCAATCCGGCTAAAGCGATGGAGGATGTGGTTTTACCGACACCACCCTTTTGATTGGCGACTGCCCAGACTCTCATTCAGTTCGTTCCTCCCGGCCAGGTTGATTGACCGAGACATGCTTCAGCGTGTTAATGCGGGCGACGGAGAATTGACGGCACTCTCGCGTCCCGGCGTCTTGACCGGGGTCGGTGCAGTTTGTGTGCCAGCGCGCTTCAACGCCGCATCCGGTTGCGCATTGGCGGTTCCGGTGCCGGTGAGGCTGCGGCGCACATCGAGATTGCGCGACACCACCAGCACCACGCGACGGTTCTTCGCCCGGCCTTCGACCGTGGCGTTGTTGGCCACTGGCTGGAATTCGCCGTAGCCCACCGACGCCAGTCGCCCAGGGTTCACGCCCTGCATGGCGAGCATGCGCACGATGCTCGCCGAGCGCGCCGAGGACAGTTCCCAGTTGGTCGGGTACTGCGCGGTGCGGATCGGTTGATCGTCGGTGAAGCCTTCGACGTGGATCGGGTTGTCGAACGGCTTCAGGATCGCCGCGACCTTGTCGATGATGTTGAACGCGATGTCGCTCGGCATGGCGTCGCCGCTGCCAAACAACAGGCTGGAATTGAGCTCGATCTCGACCCACAACTCGTTGCCGCGAACGGTCATCTGGTTGGAGCTGATCAAGTCACCGAAGGCGGCGCTGATGTCATCGGCGATGCTTTTCAGCGGATCGCTGGCCCCGGATATACCGGCGTCGACCTGCTCGGCATCCTTGACCAGCGGCTTGGCCGGGGTCACGGTTTTCGGTCGTTCGTCGCCGATCGGAATCGGTTTGAGCGAGCGATCGGAGTCGGTAAACACGCCGATCAGCGCTTCGGAAATGACTTTGTACTTGCCTTCGTTGATCGACGAGATCGAGTACATCACCACGAAAAACGCGAACAGCAAAGTGATGAAATCCGCGTAGGACACGAGCCAGCGCTCGTGATTGACGTGTTCTTCCTGGTGGCGACGACGAGCCATGAGGTTATTCCCTTAGTCCATGAAGCCTTGCAGCTTCAACTCAATGGAACGAGGGTTTTCACCTTCGGCGATCGACAGAATTCCTTCCAGCAACATTTCGCGATAACGCGACTGCCGCAACGCGATGGACTTGAGCTTGGCCGCGACCGGCAAGAGGATCAGGTTGGCACTGGCCACGCCATAGATGGTCGCGACGAACGCCACGGCAATGCCGTTACCCAGCTGCGACGGATCAGCGAGGTTGCCCATCACGTGAATCAGGCCCATCACCGCACCGATGATGCCGATGGTCGGCGCGTAGCCGCCCATGCTTTCGAACACTTTGGCCGCTTCGATATCGCGGGATTCCTGAGTGTAGAAATCCACTTCGAGAATGCTGCGAATCGCCTCCGGCTCGGCGCCGTCGACCAGCAGTTGCAGACCCTTGCGCGAGTAGCTGTCAGGTTCGGCGTCGGCCACGCCTTCGAGGCCGAGCAAGCCTTCCTTGCGCGCCGTCAGGCTCCAATTGACCACGCGGTCGATGCCGCCGGCCAAGTCGACACGCGGCGGGAAAAAGATCCAGCCGAGAATCTGCATGGCGCGCTTGAACGCGCTCATCGGCGATTGCAGCAGCGCGGCACCGACCGTGCCGCCCAGTACGATCAGCGCCGCCGGGCCGTTGGCCAGCGCGCCGAGGTGGCCGCCTTCAAGGTAGTTGCCGCCGATGATGGCGACGAACGCCATGATGAGGCCGATAAGGCTGAGAACATCCATCAGATACACGCCTCGACGATGTGCTTGCCGATGTCGTCCAGACCGTACACCGCGTCAGCCAGATCGGCTTTGACGATGGCCATCGGCATGCCGTAGATCACGCAGCTTGCTTCGTCCTGCGCCCACACCGAACTGCCGCCCTGCTTGAGCAGACGCGCGCCTTCGCGGCCGTCGGCGCCCATGCCGGTCAGCACCACTGCCAGAACTTTGTCACCGTAGGATTTCGCCGCCGAACCGAAAGTGATGTCCACGCACGGCTTGTAATTCAGACGTTCGTCACCCGGCAGAATCTTCACCGCGCCACGGCCGTCGATCATCATCTGCTTGCCACCCGGCGCCAGCAGCGCCAGGCCCGGACGCAGGATGTCGCCATCCTCGGCTTCCTTGACGCTGATACGGCAGAGCTTGTCGAGACGTTCGGCAAACGCTTTGGTGAACGCCGCCGGCATGTGCTGGATCAGCACGATCGGCGCAGGGAAGTTCGCCGGCAACTGCGTCAGTACGCGTTGCAGCGCGACCGGGCCGCCGGTCGAGGTACCGATGGCAACCAGTTTGTAGGCTTTGCGTTTCGGGGCCGGCGACAAAGCGCTGGCAGCGGATGCACGGGCAGGCGCTGGCGCTGGCGCCGGACGTGCCGGGACAGGGCTGCTGTGGCTCGTGTGGCTGCCGTAGCTCGACGCTGCCGGAGCAGGCGTCGGCGCTGGCGCAGCGGCGGGAGCCGGCGCGCTGTAGGCACTGAAACGACGATTGCTGCGCGAGATGCTGTGGACTTTCTCGCACAGCAGTTGCTTGACCTTCTCGGGATTGCGCGAAATGTCTTCGAAATTCTTCGGCAGGAAATCCACCGCGCCGGCGTCCAGCGCATCGAGGGTTACCCGTGCACCTTCATGCGTGAGCGAGGAGAACATCAACACCGGGGTCGGGCAGCGCTGCATGATGTGCCGCACTGCCGTGATGCCGTCCATCATCGGCATCTCGTAGTCCATGGTGATCACGTCAGGCTTGAGGGCCATGGCCTGATCGATCGCCTCTTTACCGTTGGTGGCCGTGCCGACCACCTGGATGCTCGGATCCGCCGAAAGAATTTCCGAGACGCGGCGGCGGAAAAAACCCGAATCGTCCACCACCAGGACTTTGACTGCCATAAACACTCCATTAGGTGCAGCGGCGCGTCATCGCGCCGCCGCCCCGGATT
The DNA here is from genome assembly GCF_025910115.1 of Pseudomonas sp. RG1. Classification (NCBI taxonomy): domain Bacteria; kingdom Pseudomonadati; phylum Pseudomonadota; class Gammaproteobacteria; order Pseudomonadales; family Pseudomonadaceae; genus Pseudomonas; species Pseudomonas sp. RG1. The sequence goes on along the minus strand of NZ_JAPCIK010000015.1, from coordinate 10,245 downwards.
CAAATACGCTTTGTGGCGTAACGCTTGAGCATGCTTGGAACATCGAGAATCAGCGCAATGCGGCCGTCACCGGTGATGGTGGCGCCGGACATGCCCGGAGTTCCCTGGAGCATTTTGCCCAATGGCTTGATGACCACTTCTTCCTGGCCGACCAGTTGATCGACGACGAAGCCGATCCGCTGTGTGCCCACCGAAAGAATAACCACATGGCCTTCGCGCTGCTCTTCGTGAGCGGCGGAGCTGACCAGCCAGCGCTTGAGGTAGAACAATGGCAGCGCCTTGTCGCGCACGATCACCACTTCCTGACCGTCGACGACATTGGTGGTCGACAGGTCGAGGTGGAAGATTTCGTTGACGTTGACCAGCGGGAACGCGAACGCCTGATTGCCGAGCATGACCATCAGCGTCGGCATGATCGCCAGGGTCAAAGGCACCTTGATGACGATCTTCGAGCCCTGGCCCTTGGTCGAGTAGATGTTGATCGAACCGTTGAGCTGGGAAATCTTGGTCTTCACCACGTCCATGCCGACACCACGGCCGGACACGTCGGAGATCTCGGTCTTGGTCGAGAAACCCGGGGCGAAGATCAGGTTGTAGCACTCGGTATCGCTCAGGCGATCGGCCGCGTCCTTGTCCATCACACCGCGTTTCACCGCGATCGAACGCAGGACGTTCGGATCCATGCCTTTGCCGTCGTCGGAGATCGACAGCAGGATGTGGTCGCCTTCCTGCTCGGCCGCCAGCACCACGCGACCGCCACGAGCCTTGCCCGATGCTTCGCGTTCTTCCGGCGATTCGATGCCATGGTCAACGGCGTTGCGCACCAAGTGGACCAGCGGGTCGGCCAGAGCCTCGACAAGGTTTTTGTCGAGGTCGGTTTCTTCACCCACCAGTTCCAGGTTGATTTCTTTCTTGAGCTGACGTGCGAGGTCGCGAACCAGACGCGGGAAGCGCCCGAAGACCTTCTTGATCGGCTGCATCCGCGTCTTCATCACGGCGGTCTGCAGGTCAGCGGTGACCACGTCGAGGTTCGACACGGCCTTGGACATGGCTTCGTCGCCGCTGTTAAGGCCCAGGCGCACCAGACGGTTACGCACCAGCACCAGCTCGCCGACCATGTTCATGATCTCGTCGAGCCGCGCGGTATCGACGCGCACGGTGGTTTCCGCTTCGCTGGCCGGTTTTTCTGCCGGTGCAGCGGCTGGCGCACGGGCCGGAGCCGGTGCAGCAGCGGCGGCCGGTTTCGGCGCCTCGGCTTTCGGTTCAGGCTTGGCGGCAGGTTTCGGCACAGCAGCGGCAGCCGGAGCTTTCGCCGTTGGCGTGGCGACGCTCGACGCAGAGCCGGCAGTCGCAGCGCTGGCGTCAAACTTGCCTTTGCCGTGCAGTTCGTCGAGCAGCGATTCGAATTCGTGATCGCTGATCAGGTCGCTGCCGGCCGCAGCGGCTGCCGGTGCAGCAGGTGCTGCCGGCGCCGAAGCGATGGCCGATTCCAGCGCGTCAACGGCGAAGTTGCCCTTGCCGTGCAACTGATCGAGCAAGGCTTCGAATTCGTCGTCGGTGATGTCCGAGCTGTCGCCCGCAGCAGGTGCGGCCGGCGCTGCTGGTGCCGCCGGAGCGACCGCATCGACAGCAAACTGGCCTTTGCCATGCAGTTGGTCGAGCAGCGATTCAAACTCGGCGTCGGTGATTTCATCGCTGGCCGCCGTGTCGGCAACCTGCGCGGGAGCAGCGACAGCGGCCGGGGCCTCGGCCTGGGCCTTGACGGCATTCAGCGAGTCCAGCAGTTGTTCGAATTCGTTATCGGTGATGTCGTCCGAGGAGTCGCTTTCAACGACCAGTTCTTCGATCATCTCGGCAACCGGCGAAGCCGGGGCTTCATCCGCCGATTGCGGCTCGGCCAGACGCGCCAGCGCGGCCAGCAGTTCCGGCGTCGCAGCGGTGATCGGTGCACGTTCACGGACTTCGCTGAACATGCTGTTCACCGCGTCCAGTGCTTCGAGCACCACGTCCATCAGTTCTGCATCAACGCGACGCTCACCCTTGCGCAGGATGTCGAACACGTTTTCGGCGATGTGACAGCACTCCACCAGCTCATTGAGCTGAAGGAAGCCGGCGCCCCCTTTTACAGTGTGGAAACCGCGAAAAATTGCATTGAGCAGATCTGCATCATCCGGACGGCTTTCCAGCTCGACCAGTTGTTCGGACAGTTGCTCAAGAATCTCGCCGGCCTCAACCAGGAAATCCTGAAGGATCTCTTCATCGGCGCCGAAGCTCATTAATGGGGTGCTCCTACAGGTCTAAAAACCCAAAAAACCCGAATTCCGAAACTCTAGAATCCAAGGCTGGATAACAAATCGTCCACATCGTCCTGACCGGACACAACGTCTTCTCGTTTATCGGCATGAATCTGCGGACCTTCACCCTGCGAGAGATGTTTTTGTGGATCTTTTTCAGCAAGCATTGCGGCGCGGTCATGTTCGATGCCCGCAAAGCGGTCGACCTGACTGGCCATGAGCACGAGTTTGAGCAGATTGCTTTCGACTTCGGTGACCAGTTGGGTCACACGCTTGATCACTTGACCTGTGAGGTCCTGGTAATCCTGAGCCAGCAGGATGTCGTTGAGGTTGCTCGACACCGCACGGTTGTCCGTGCTGCTGCGTGACAGAAAACCGTCGACCCGGCGCGCCAGTTCGCGGAACTCTTCAGCCCCGACCTCGCGACGCATGAAGCGGCCCCAATCGGCGCTCAACGTCTGCGCTTCATCAGCGAGACTGTTGACCACCGGCGTGGCGCTTTCCACCAGATCCATGGTGCGGTTGGCCGCGGCTTCCGTCAGCTTGACCACATAGCCCAGGCGTTCGGTGGCGTCGGTGATTTGCGACACTTCCTCGGCCTGCGGCATGTGCGGATCGATCTGGAAATTGACGATCGCACTGTGCAGTTCACGTGTGAGCTTGCCCACTTCCTGATACAGGCCGCGGTCACGGGTCTGATTGAGCTCATGGATCAGTTGCACCGCGTCGCCGAACTTGCCTTTTTCAAGGCTCTCGACCAGTTCGACCGCGTGTTTTTTCAGGGTCGATTCGAAATCGCCCTGTGATGATTCGTTATGCTCCATAGCTCCCCCGCGCATTCATCAGCCGATGCGTTCGAAAATCTTCTCGATTTTGTCTTTCAACGCTTGAGCCGTGAAAGGTTTGACCACGTAACCGTTCACACCGGCCTGAGCGGCCTCGATGATCTGCTCGCGCTTGGCTTCAGCAGTCACCATCAACACCGGGAGGTGCTTGAGTTTTTCATCGGCGCGCACGTGACGCAGCAGGTCGATACCGGTCATGCCCGGCATGTTCCAGTCCGTTACCAGAAAGTCGATGCTGCCGCTGTTGAGCACCGGAATGGCAGTGGTGCCATCGTCGGCCTCGACGGTGTTGGTGAACCCAAGATCGCGCAGCAGGTTCTTGATGATCCGCCGCATCGTTGAGAAGTCATCAACGATGAGGATTTTCATGTCTTTGTTCAATTCGACCTCCAAGCAGTCTTAAACGCGCCCAGCACCTGGACGCGCCACTTCAATCAATCGGCATAGCACTCGAAGTTTGTCTGGAGCACAACGGATCGAGACCGGCGCCGTTCATCACCGCACCAGCCTCGTTTCGCAGTGTCCCCACACTGCCTTCAGCGCGCTCGCCACTCCCCCAAACGCCCCCGCAGACGGGCCGCGCACTGGCTGTGTAACTGGCTGACCCGCGATTCACTGACGCCAAGGACTTCACCGATCTCCTTGAGGTTCAGCTCTTCGTCGTAGTACAGCGCCAACACCAGTCGCTCACGCTCCGGCAAATTGGCAATCGCGTCCGCCAGCGCCGCCTGGAAGCGTTCATCTTCCAGATCGCGTGACGGCTCCATATGAGCACTCGCGCCATCCTCGTGCAGCCCTTCGTGTTCGCCGTCCTGCAACAGGTCGTCGAAACTGAACAGGCGACTGCCCAAGGTGTCATTCAGAATCCCGTAGTAATCGTCGAGACTCAATTGGAGTTCGGCCGCAACCTCGTGATCTTTAGCGTCACGGCCGGTTTTAGCTTCAATCGAGCGAATCGCGTCGCTGACCATCCTGGTATTACGGTGAACCGAGCGTGGCGCCCAATCCCCTTTGCGCACTTCATCGAGCATCGCGCCGCGGATTCGAATGCCCGCGTACGTTTCGAAACTGGCGCCTTTGCTGGCGTCGTATTTGGTCGAGACTTCGAGCAAACCGATCATCCCGGCCTGGATCAGGTCTTCGACCTGCACGCTGGCCGGCAGGCGCGCCAGCAAGTGATAGGCAATGCGCTTGACCAGTGGCGCGTAACGCTCGATCAATTCGTATTGCGCGTCACGCGCCGACTTTTTGTAAAGATTCATGCCACTGGCGGTCATATCACAGGCCCTGCGGTTTGCTGCACGAGACGCTCGACGAAAAATTCCAGATGCCCGCGCGGGTTGGCCGGCAGCGGCCAGGTGTCGACCTTCTGGGCGATGGCCTTGAAGGCCAGCGCGCACTTGGAACGGGGAAAGGCTTCGTAGACGGCGCGCTGCTTCTGCACTGCCTTGCGCACGCTTTCGTCGTACGGCACGGCGCCGACGTATTGTAGGGCGACGTCGAGGAAGCGATCCGTGACCTTGGTCAACTTGGCGAACAGGTTGCGCCCTTCCTGCGGGCTCTGCGCCATGTTGGCCAGCACGCGGAAGCGGTTCATGCCGTAGTCGCGGTTGAGCAACTTGATCAGCGCGTAAGCGTCGGTGATCGAAGTCGGCTCGTCGCAGACCACCAGCAACACTTCCTGGGCGGCACGAACGAAACTGACTACCGAGTCACCAATACCCGCAGCGGTGTCGATCACTAGCACGTCGAGATTGTCGCCGATGTCGCTGAACGCCTGGATCAGGCCGGCGTGTTGCGCCGGGCTCAGGTGCACCATGCTCTGCGTGCCGGAGGCCGCCGGCACGATGCGAATCCCGCCCGGGCCTTGCAACAGCACGTCGCGCAGTTCGCAACGGCCTTCGATAACGTCGGCCAGTGTGCGCTTGGGTGTCAGCCCCAGCAGAACGTCGACGTTCGCCAGGCCCAGGTCGGCGTCCAGCAGCATGACCCGACGGCCAAGCTCTGCCAGCGCCAGCGACAAGTTCACTGACACGTTAGTCTTGCCGACGCCACCTTTGCCGCCGGTCACCGCGATCACCTGTACGGGATGCATGCTGCCCATGTTATTTCTTTACCTTGTCTTGCATAGACGGAGGCCACATTACTGGCTGCGCGTTCCTGATCGGAACAATGCGTGGCAGACCATCGATGTAGGTACAAAAACTGTTCATGATTACCTCAGCCAACCTGCTTGGTCGGGCTGTGATAGATATCAGCGAACATGTCAGCCATGGCTTCTTCGCTGGGTTCTTCCTGCATTTGCACGCTGACGGCGCGGCTGACCAGTTGATGACGGCGCGGCAGATGCAAATCATCCGGAATCCGTGGGCCATCGGTCAGGTACGCGACCGGCAATTCATGACTGATCGCCAGGCTCAACACTTCGCCGAGACTGGCCGTTTCATCCAGTTTAGTCAGGATGCAGCCGGCCAGCCCGCAACGCTTGTAACTGTGATAAGCGGCGGTTAGAACCTGTTTCTGGCTGGTGGTTGCCAGGACCAGATAATTTTTTGAGCGAATGCCACGCCCGGCCAGGCTCTCGAGCTGCATGCGCAACGCCGGATCACTGGCTTGCAGGCCGGCAGTATCGATCAAAACCACGCGTTTGCGTAGCAGTGGATCCAATGCCTGCACCAGCGACTGACCCGGATCGACGTGCGTTACCGGCACGTTGAGGATGCGCCCGAGGGTTTTCAGTTGTTCCTGCGCGCCGATGCGGAAGCTGTCCATGCTCACCAGTGCAACGTTCTGCGCGCCGTACTTGAGCACGTAACGCGCGGCGAGCTTGGCCAGCGTGGTGGTCTTGCCCATGCCGGCGGGGCCGACCATGGCAATCACACCGCCCTCTTCCAGCGGCTCGACTTCCGGTACGGCAATCATCCGCGCCAGGTGGGCCAGCAGCATGCGCCAGGCCTGACGGGGTTCTTCGATGTCGGTGATCATCGCCAGCAGATCGCGCGACAGCGGGCCGGACAGGCCGATGCGCTGCAGACGACGATACAGATTGGCCTGGGCCGGGCGGCTGCCTTGCAGCTGATTCCAGGCCAGGGTGCCGAGCTGCACTTCCATCAGCTCGCGCAGGCTGTTCAATTCAAAACGCATCGAATCCAGCGCACGTGGATCGACACCCGCCGAGGCCTGCGCAGGCGCTGCGGCCGGGCGCGTCGGTGCGGCGTAGGTCGGCTCGCTCAGCGGCTCGGCAGCAGTCAGCGGCAGGCCTGCGGTCAACGGCAGCCCGGCGAACAACTGCTGATTGGTGTTGCCGTCGGCTTCGCCACGCAGGCTCAGCTCGGCCTGGGCGGTGACGATGCGCGACTGGGTCTTGCGCAGCTCGTCTTCGAGTTCCATGTTCGGAACCCGTGGCGCCAGCGCCGACAGTTTGTAATCCAGAGCCGCCGTCAACTCGACGCCGCCGGCAATGCGGCGGTTGCCGATGATGGCGGCATCAGCGCCCAGCTCATCGCGAACCAGCTTCATGGCCTGACGCATATCGGCGGCGAAAAAACGCTTAACTTGCATAAACCACTACCTCAGCCGTTGGGCCCTACTGTCGCAACGATGGTCACTTGCTTGTTGTCCGGTACTTCCTGGTAGGCCAGTACATGCAGCCCTGGCACTGCGAGGCGGCCGAAGCGCGAGAGCATCGCGCGAATCGGGCCTGCTACCAGCAGGATCACCGGTTGGCCTTGCATTTCCTGACGCTGGGCCGCTTCGATCAACGAACGTTGCAGCTTCTCGGCCATGCTCGGCTCCAGCAGAACGCCCTCTTCCGAGCCTTGTCCTGCCTTCTGCAGACTATTGAGCAATATCTGTTCCAACCTTGGTTCCAATGTGATTACAGGCAGCTCGGACTCAGTGCCTACAATGCTTTGGACGATTGCACGGGATACGCCGACCCGCACGGCGGCGACCAGCGCGGCGGTATCTTGACTCTTGGCAGCGTTGTTCGCGATCGCCTCGGCGATGCTGCGGATGTCACGCACCGGCACGTGCTCGGCGAGCAGCGCTTGCAGAACTTTGAGCAACTGCGACAGCGAAACCACGCCCGGCACCAGCTCTTCTGCCAGTTTCGGCGAGCTCTTGGCCAGCAATTGCATGAGTTGCTGCACTTCCTCGTGGCCGATCAGCTCACTGGAGTGCTTGTACAGAATCTGGTTCAAGTGGGTGGCGACCACGGTGCTGGCGTCGACCACGGTGTAGCCGAGCGATTGCGCCTGGGCGCGCTGGCTGATTTCGATCCACACCGCCTCCAGGCCGAAAGCCGGATCTTTGGCGTTGATCCCGTTGAGCGAGCCGTACACCTGGCCCGGATTGATCGCCAGTTCGCGATCCGGGTAGATCTCGGCCTCGGCGAGAATCACGCCCATCAGCGTCAAGCGATACGCGCTCGGCGCCAGATCAAGGTTGTCGCGGATGTGCACGGTCGGCATCAGGAAGCCCAGATCCTGCGAGAGCTTCTTGCGCACGCCCTTGATCCGCGCGAGCAATTGCCCACCCTGATTGCGGTCCACCAGCGGAATCAGGCGATAGCCGACCTCCAGGCCGATCATGTCGATCGGCGTCACGTCGTCCCAGCCCAGCTCCTTGGTTTCCATGGCGCGGGCCGGCGACGGCAGCAGTTCCTGCTGACGCTTGACCTCTTCCAGCGCCACGACCTTGGCGACGTTCTGCTTTTTCCAGAACAGGTACGCGCCGCCCGCAGCCAGCGCCGCCATGCTCAGGAAGGAGAAGTGCGGCATGCCTGGCACCAGGCCCATCACCGCCATCAAACCAGCGGCCACGGCCAGCGCTTTCGGCGAGGCGAACATCTGCCGGTTGATCTGCTTGCCCATGTCTTCCGAGCCGGAAGCACGGGTCACCATGATCGCCGCTGCTGTAGATAACAACAGTGATGGCAATTGCGCCACTAAACCGTCACCGATGGTCAGCAAGGCGTAAACCTTGCCCGCATCGCCGAAGCTCATGCCGTGCTGGAAGATACCAACCGCCATGCCGCCGATAAGGTTGATGAACAGAATCAGCAGGCCGGCGATCGCGTCACCACGGACGAACTTGCTGGCACCGTCCATCGAACCGTAGAACTCCGCCTCCTGGGCGACTTCCTGACGGCGCGACTTGGCTTGATTCTGGTCGATCAGGCCGGCGTTGAGGTCGGCGTCGATCGCCATTTGTTTGCCAGGCATCGCATCGAGGGTGAAACGCGCGCTCACCTCCGAAATCCGCCCGGCACCCTTGGTCACCACGACGAAGTTGATGATCATGAGGATTGCGAAGACCACGATACCGACCACGTAGTTACCGCCGATCACCACCTCACCGAAGGCCTGAATCACCTTACCGGCGGCGGCGTGGCCGTCCTGACCGTGGAGCATCACCACCCGCGTCGAGGCCACGTTCAACGCCAGACGCAGCAGCGTCGCCACCAGCAGAATGGTCGGGAACACCGCGAAATCCAGCGGCCGCAGCGCATACACGCAGACCAACAGGACGACGATGGACAGGGCAATGTTGAAGGTAAAGAAAACGTCGAGCAGGAACGGCGGTACCGGCAACATCATCATCGCCAGCATGACCAGCAGCAACAACGGCACGCCCAGATTGCCTCGACTGAGATCGGCAACGTTGGTGCGTGCTGTATTGAATAACTGAGTGCGATCCACCGGTTTTCCCCGTTCCTTTAAAGCAAACTTTTGACGCCCCGAACGGGCGCAGGGCGGCTACTGCAAGAAGCTTTCCAACTTTTGCCGGGGAATGAAATAGAGCGGTTTTACTTGGGATTATCGGCTGATTGGGCTGGCCCCTTCGCGAGCAGGCTCGCTCCCACAGTTTGAAATGCATTCCCAATCGGACATTTGGAATACGGCCCCTGTGGGAGCGAGCCTGCTCGCGAAGAGGCCATCGAATGCGGCGCTTTTTTTCGATTTAAACGAAGCTGTTTAAAAGACACCTGCAGACACGGTCTCAAGGCTACAAATCCTTGCGCCATTGCCTACAGCCAAGCCAGAATCCGCCGGCTTGTGCACCTGGGGGTCGGGTTCTATCGTGGTCCGGTCGCTGACGAATCAGCGATCGGGTTTAGCGACTCGAACTCATGTCAAAGGTGCATCAGCGTTCCAGGCTTCGTTGCGGATCTGTATGTTCGCGATTTCGTCATGGTGGCTGTATGCGGGAGACCTTCGGGTCTGCCGGGTGCCTTTGACCGGTTCGCTAACCCGCGTACAGCCGCCACCCTTCCTGTTTAGCGACAGGTTGTAGCGGCTCCACTTCAAAGGAGCTTCGCCATGATCAAACCAACACCCAACCCACCCGAAACCGACCCCACCTCCCCCTACGAATCCCTCGATTCAAAAAAACTCCACCAAGCCGCCGACCGCGCCCTCGACCACTACCTCTGCCCACCCGGCTCTACTCCACCGCCGTACAGCCCCCGCGCCATGTACGCCGTCACCGCCGACACCAAAAACGAAGACCTGCTGGCTAACGCCTGCGAAACCCTCGCCTCCGCCAAAACCATCGCCCAGGAATTCGCCGGACTTGTCAAGCCATCGCAACGCCGCACGCTCATGGGGATTGCGCAGTTAATCATGCTCGGGGAATTGGCGGTGAATCGGGTGCTGGATAATCTGGAATTGCCGCAGTGAGGCAGGAAAGCTGAGCTGTTGGCTGTCCATTCTGGCCCCTTCGCGAGCAGGCTCGCTCCCACAGTTTGACCGCATTCCAAACGTGGAGCGGGCCGGTTCGCGACGACGACCGCTCATCGGATACCACGGCGCACCTGTCAACTCTGACAGGTGCACAATCCCGCCAACGCGCGTTAACTCACTCCGTCACCTTTCCGTCGGAGTCGATGCCATGTCCAGCCCCAACAGCCCCCTGCTGCTCGCAGAACTCGTCATTCCTGGCCGCAGCAAGAACCCGGTGTCGACGGACCCCGACGTCTGGGGCATTAACATCGCCGCCGCGCTGGGCAACTTTCCGCTTCATGGCATGAAGTGCCAGGCCGGTCCGTGGGGGAACATGGCGTTTAGTGACAAGTTGACGATCTTTTGGGGCACCGGGCAGAT